>NZ_JBWKYW010000032.1:0-77261 GCF_059423965.1 Variovorax sp. GW458-11-26-14-LB1 | reverse complement strand
GCATTGTCTCGTTCTGGGGGCAGGGGGGATGCAGTCTGCCGGAACTGCCGGCGCGGGGTTTTCGCGGTTCGCGATGGCCCTCGTCTCGGCTGGAGGGGGCGCGCCGCGCACCGGAGATACCTGATTTCAGGGATGGCGACAGAATGTTGCTTTTGTATCATTTGTCGCTTTGGCCAGAGGGCGTCGCGCCTCGTCTTGCCGATGTCACCAAGGACTCGTCCAAGACGTGAGCGCCGCGCGTGGTCAGCGATCGGTGCCCGGCACCTAAGGCTATCGGCCTCGATCGCCGAGCGGCACTTCTCATTCATCCAATCAGCCAGGAACAACCCATGAACCGCGTGTACCGCCTTGTCTTCAATCGAGCACGGGGCGTGCTGCAGGCGGTGTCGGAGCTGGCGCGCGCCGCCAGCGGAGGCACGGGTCAGTCGGGCGATGCAGAGCGCCGCGTCGTGGCAAGGGAGGGGCGCCTCACGGCAGTCGCCGGGGCTGTGCTTGCACTGCTCGCCGCCATGCCCATGGGCGCTCGTTCCGCAGCGGCGTTGCCCACCGGCGCAGTGATTGTCGACGGCAAGGGGGCGATCTACGGTTCGGGCCCCGACACCCTGACCGTGAACCAGGTGTCGAGCGTTCTGGAAGCGACCTGGGCCACATGGAGCGTTGGCACCGGGGGCCGGGTCGACTTCGTGCAGCAGCCGGGCGTCTCATCGATCGCCATCAACCGGATCGGCGGTGCAGCCGCCAGCCAGATCGACGGCACGCTGACGGCGCTCGGCCAGGTGTTCGCGAGCAACGCCAACGGCTTCGTCCTGGGCGCGACCGCGAACGTCGATGTCGGCGGCGTGCTGTTGACCTCGCTGGACCTATCGGCCGGCGCCGCACCGGGCGCGTACCAATTGAACGTGAACGCCGCGCAGCGTGGCGTCGTCCGCAACTCCGGAAACATCAAGGCTTCATCCGGCTCGGTGTCACTCACCGGCGCCGAGGTCTCCAACAATGGCATGGTTCTCGCTGACGGGGGGCGCATCGAGCTGACGGCCGCCGATCGTGCAACGGTCAGTGTCGACGCAAGCGGCGGGATCCACACCACGATCGCTTCCGGCGGGGGGGGGGGAGGCCTGGCCCTGGCTTCGCCGGCCATCGTCAACACAGGCACCCTGCAGGCCGACAACGGTGCGATCGTGCTGCAGGCGGCCACGCAGTCCGCAGGGGTCGGTCCTTTGGTCAACAATGCCGGCCTCCTTCATGCCAGGGGCATCGGTGCCAACGCCGGTGGTCAAGTCACGCTGAGCGCGATCGGGGGCGATTTGCTGGCAGGTGGCACGATCGACGTGAGCGGCGCCCGCGGCGGGCAGGTCACGCTGTCTTCCGATGCCACGGTGACGGTCTCCGGCACGATCAACGCCGCTGGCTATCTGCCGGGTGGCGGTGTGTCTGTGTCGGGCGGTGCGATCCGGCTGGGCGCCGGCCACCAGATCGATGCGCGCCTCGGGTCTGCCAGCCTGGTTTCAAACAGCACGATCACGCAGGACGCAGGCGGCGCCCTGAACGTGGACTCCCTGTCGGGGCGTTCCACGGGCGCCACCCACCTGGACGGCGCCAACAAGATTTTCACGATCGACGGTTTCTCGGCCAGCGGCTTTCGCCTGACCAACGGACAAGACCTGTCGATCAGAGGCCTGGATGGCGGCACCAGCGTCGACGTGACGATGACGGCGGGCGACCTGGTCTTTGCCGGCAATGTGTACGGCGCCACGACCACCCTGCAGGCGGCGGGCTCGATCGGGCAGGTCGCCGGGGGCATCACCGCGCAGACGCTCACGGGACATGCGGTGGGCACCGCGCAGTTCGGGCTCACCAACTACATCGGCACGCTCGGCCCCTTCACCGCGAACAACTTCCGCCTGACCAATGGCCAGACCCTGAACGTTGGGGGCGCGATCGATGGCGGGCCGGGCGTCTATCTGGAGACCAAGGCCGGTGATCTGGTGCTTGGTGCCAACGTGACCGGAGGGGCCACCACGCTCGAATCGAAAGGCGCGATCACGCAGATCGCCGGGGTGCTCACGGCGAACGGTCTCTATGGCGTGGCGCGAGGCGACGCAAGCCTCGACAGCCTGAACCAGGTCGCCGACCTGACCGGCTTTGTTACCTCCGGGGCCCTGAGCCTGACCAACGGCCAGGCGCTGAAGATCAGCGGCTACGTGAGCACCAGCAAGCTGTCGCTCGACGTCGCGAACGGCGTGGTGGTCACCGGGTCGGTCCAGACCACGTCGCCCGTCAACGGCGGCACCTTCATCCGTAGAGGCACGCTGCAGATCGGCGACGGCGGCACCACCGGTTCGATCGATGGCGACATCCACCTCGACACGGAACTCACCTTCAAGCGCAGCAACGACCTGCGCTACACAGGAAAGATCTCGGGCGGCACGTCGCTCGTCCAGGCCGGCAGCGGCATGCTCACCCTGACGGGCGACAGCACCTACACCGGCGTGACCGAAGTCAACGCCGGCACGCTGCGCGTGAGCAACACCACCGGCAGCGCCACGGGCGCGAGCACGGTGCTGGTCAAGAACGGCGCCACACTCAGCGGCGGCGGCACTATCGCGGGCCAGGTCACCATCGCCAACGGCGCGACGCTCGCACCGGGCAGCAACCTCGGCACGCTGACCACGGGCATGCTGCGCTTCGACCCCGGTGCCTTCCTGAACTACGAACTGGGCCAGGCCGGCACGGCGGGCGGTCCGCTCAACGACCTCGTCAAGGTCAACGGCGGCCTCGTGCTCGACGGCACGCTCAACGTCGCAGAGACCCCCGGCGGCACCTTCGGGCCCGGCCTGTACCGCCTGATCAGCTACACCGGTTCGCTGGTCGACAACGGCCCGAACATCGGCACGGCGCCCACGGGCACGGCGGCGGGCGACCTGTACGTGCAGTCGTCGGTGCCCGGCGAGATCAACCTGATCAACAGCAAGGGCGTGTCGCTCGGCTTCTGGGACGGCGCGGGCGGTGACGCCACCCAGTACAACGACGGCAAGATCGGCGGCGGCTCCGGCACCTGGCGCATCGGCCGCTCCGGCCTCAACGACCCGTCCGACAGCTGGACCGGCGCCAACGGCAAGACCAACACCGGCTGGCAGCAGAACCAGTTCGCGCTGTTCGGCGGCGCGGCCGGCACGGTCCGGGTGGACAACACGGGCGGCGCGATCAGCATCGATGGCGCGCAGTTCTCCACCAGCGGCTATGTCGTCAACGGCGACGCACTGACGCTGGGCAATGCCAGCACCGTCATCAAGGTCGGCGACGGCACGGCCTCGGGGGCGCAGATGCAGGCCACCATCGCGTCGGTGCTGACCGGCGCGGGCGGCCTCACGAAGGACGACCTGGGCACGCTGATCCTGAAGGGCGCCAACACCTACACCGGCGGAACGCTCGTGCGCGCCGGCACGCTGCAGGGCGACACCACCAGCCTGCGCGGTCCCATCGTCAACGACGCCCGGGTGGCCTTCGACCAGGTGGCCAGCGGCAGCTTCGCGGGCACGATGAGCGGCGCGGGCAGCCTGCGCAAGATCGGCAGCGGCGAGCTGCTGCTCACGGCGGCCAACAGCTACAAGGGCGGCACGCAGATCGATGGCGGCACGTTGAATGTGGGCGCGACAGGCGCGGTGGGCACCGGCCCCGTGGGCGTGAGCAGTGGCGCCGGCCTTGTCTTCAGCGGCAGCGCGGACGCGGAAAGCCTGCAGATCACGGCGGGCGCCGCCCAGCCGGGCAACGGCGGCTTCGTCCAGTTCCAGGACAACGCCTCGGCCGGCCGCGCGACCCTGGTCGCGCATGCCGGTGGATCGATCGACTTCCGCGGCAACGCGACCGCCGGCAACGCCACCATCGAGAACCGGGGTGGCCAGGTCACGGTCTCGTTCGACGCCACCGCAGGCAAGGCCCACATCACCAACCTCGCCGGCGGCTGGACCAACCTCTGGGACAACGGCTCGGCCGGACAGGCGACGATCGTCAGCGAGGACCGCGGCACGTTGGACATGCAGAACGACGCGACGGCCGCTCAGGCGCGTGTGGTGAACAAGGCGGGCGGCACGGTTCGCATCGCCCGACTCGCGGCTGCTGGTACGAGCATCGGCGCATTGGAAGGGGCGGGTCGCGTGCTGCTTGGCGCCAAGGCGTTGACAACGGGCGCCCTGAACACCGACACCGAAATCTCGGGTGTGATCTCCGGTGTCGGTGGCTCGCTCGTCAAGGTCGGCACGGGCGCGCTCACGTTGTCGGGCGAGAACACCCACACCGGCGGCACGGCGCTGCGCCAGGGCCGCCTGAACGTGGGCCACAGCCAGGCGCTGGGCACCGGCACGCTGTCGATGGACGACGACACCACGCTGGGCTTCAGCGCGAACGGCCTGACGATCGCCAACACCATCAAGCTCACCGGCAACAACGACCCCGTCATCGACACCGGCGCGTTCAGCGGCACGCTGAGCGGTGCGATCAGCGGCGGCGGCTTCATCACCAAGCAGGGCACGGGCACGCTGACGCTGTCGGGCGCCAACACCTACGCCGGTGCGACGAACGTGGCGCAGGGCACGTTGAAGGCGGGCGCGGTGAACACGCTGAGCGCTGCTTCGGCGCACAGCGTGGCCACAGGTGCCACGCTCGATCTTGCGGGCTTCAATCAGACCGTCGCGTCGCTGACGAACAGCGGCACCGTGTTCCTGGCCGGTGTGACCGCAGGTACGACGCTGACCGTCAAGGGCGCCTACGTTGGCAACAACGGCGTGCTCAAGCTGAGCACGACGCTCAACGGCACCGGCCCCTCGGACCGCCTCGTGCTCGACGGCCCCACCGCCGTCGCCAGCGGCAAGACCCAGGTGCAGATCAGCAACCTTGGCGGCCTGGGCGCACTCACGAGCGGCAACGGCATCGAGGTCATCACTGCACAGAACGGCGCGACCACCACCGCGCAGACCACCAAGGACGCCTTCTCGCTGGCCGGCGACCACGTCGACGCAGGCGCCTACGAGTACCGCCTGCATGCCGCCGATGCGAAGGGCGCGGGCGAGAGCTGGTACCTGCGCTCCACCACCGACGCGGTGGCGCCGGGTCAACCGGTGGGCCTGCCCGTCGTCACTTACCGACAGGAGGCTGCGCTCTACGCGGCACTGCCGAGCCAGCTGCGCCAGGGCAACCTCGCGATGCTCGGCGATGTGCGCAAGCGCGTGGGCGACGACGATGTGAAGGGAACCACAAGCACTCAGACCAGCTCCGACCGCCGCGCCTGGGCCCGCGTGCTCTCCACCGACCTCGACATCCAGCAGGGCGGCACCGTCTCGCCCACCAGCAAGGGCCGCCTTACCGGCTTCCAGGCCGGCACCGACCTGCTCGCCACGCCGAACTGGCGCGCCGGCCTGTACGTCGGCCAGCTCGACGGCGATGCTCGCGTGAGCGGCTTTGCCAGCGGCATCCGCAACCTCGCCGTGGGCCGCAACGACCTGCGCAGCCAGTACGTCGGCGTGTACGGCACCTACACCGCCGACAGCGGCTTCTATGCCGATGCCGTGGTGCAGTCGGGCCGTCACCGCTACACGGTCGAGCCGATGCTCGGCGCCGGCGTGGGCGGCAAGGGGAACAGCTTGCTGGGCTCGATCGAAGTGGGTCAGTCCTTTGCGATCGGCGGCAGCGGCTGGAGCATCGAGCCGCAGCTGCAGTTGATCCACCACCACATGGACCTGGGCAACTCGGTCATCGCCGGCGCCATCGCGCAGCCGCAGGCCGACAGCGGTTGGGTCGCCCGCGCGGGCGTGCGGGTCAAGGGCCAGATCGACACCGGCGTGGGCGTGCTGCAGCCCTACGGCCGCGTCAACGTCTACAAGACCTCGAGCGGCACGGACATCGCGCGCTTCGTGAACGGAGCGACCACGACCGACATCGCAGCGCCGACCGGCGGCACCAGCACCGAACTCGCAGGCGGCTTCACGCTGGCGCTGAATCAGACAACCAGCCTGTACGGCGAAGTCGGCAAGCTGTGGTCCTCGGGCGGCGATGCCAAGGTGAAGAGCTCGGTCAACGGCTCGCTGGGCGTGCGGGTGAAGTGGTAGCCCGCGCCGGCCCTCTGTTCGACCGCGTTCGAACAGGTGGGTACTTTCGGACGCCTTGACATGCCGCGGGGCGAGTCGAATACTCCACCAAATGGTTGAGTATTTCTGGCTCGCCCGGCGCTCGGCGGCTTCCGGGCGCCCATCCTCATGGCAGGAGGTTCCCATGCTCGGACACATCGATGCAGTGGCCAACCTGGCGGTGAAAGACCTCGCCGTGGCCCGACGCTTCTACGAAGACACGCTCGGCCTGGCGCAGGTCGATGCCGAAGGCGACGAGGTCGTCGTCTACCGCAGCGGCAACACGCGGCTCAATGTCTACCGCTCGGCCTTCGCGGGCACCAACCAGGCCACGGCCGTGACCTGGTCGGTCGGCGGCGACATCGAGCGCCTCGTGGCCGCGCTCAAGGCCAAGGGCGTGCGCTTCGAGCACTACGACATGCCCGACACCACGCTCGCGGGCGACATCCACGTCATGGGCGACATGAAGGTCGCGTGGTTCAAGGACCCCGACGGGAACATCCTGAACCTCATCAACGTCTGAGGAGCCCCTGTCCATCCGGCATCCCCCGTTTGGGGGAAGCCAAGGGCGACGCGCTGCGGACAATTCCTCCTGCCATGCACCGGCCTGGCATGGAGGAGTCACCACATGCGCACACCGTCGCCCGAGCAGCCAGCGTCTGAACCACCCGAGCGCGTCGCGGTCATCGCCATCCACGGCGTGGCCGACCAGAAGGCCGGCGACACGGCCCGCGCCATCGCTTCGCTGATGCTCAACCACCCCGGCGAGGGCGCCACCTACCGCCAGGCCGACTGCGACAGCCAGCTGCTGCCGGTGCCGCCGCTGACGTCGATGGTGCAGCAGCGCACCGGGCATCAGGACAAGAACGAGAAGGCCGCCACGGAAGGCGCTGCCGCGCAGAAGGCCTACGTGCCGCCCGTGCGCAAGGCGATGCGGCAGTCGAAGACGTCCGACTTCAGCGCCGACGACTGGATCTCGACCGCCGAGGCCGACGACGCGGGCGTGGTGCGCGCCGCCAAGGGACGCGGGCCGCTCACGCCGCGCGAGCTGAAGAAGAGCAACCCCGACATCGCCTTCAGCGACTACCTGCTGTTCAAGTCGCAGCGCGCCGAGCCCGACCACGAGGCCTACGAGGCCACGCGCGTGCGCATGACACGTGACGCCACCGATGCCCACGGGCAACCGGTGCAGCAGCGCATCGACGTGCACGAGATGTACTGGGCCGACCTGTCGCGCCTGCCGGGTTCGGTGGCGCGCATCGTCGCGGAGCTCTTCACCATCGTGTTCCGCCTCTCGCAGCTGGGCCGCGACGCGGTGGACCGCGCCGCCGAGGCGGCTGGTGTGAACAAGAAGCCCCGGCCGCCGGGCGCGCGGCGCTGGGCCTGCCTGGCCTCGCTGCAGACCGCGCTCGACTGGGCCTTTGCCAACCTGCTGGCGAACCTCTTCCTGCAGCTGCTGCTGGTCGGGCTGGTGATCGCGGGGCTTGGCGGACTGGCGCGGGTCGAGCCCGCGCCCCACGCGTTGTCGCTCACCGAACTGCTGCGCCGGGTGCTGGCCGTCGCGGTGCCGGTGCTGGCGATCTGGTGGTACTGCTACCAGGCGCGCACCCAGGCTTCCTCGCGGATCGTGGTGGGCCTGTACGCACTGCTGGCGGGCTGGTTCCTGTGGGCGCTGGTGCCCGCGCACTGGGTGGTCGGCGTGGCCTGGCTGGCGCTGCTCGCCGCGCTGGCCGACCGCGCCCTGCGCATCGCGCGCGACCGCTTTCCGGCGGCGCGCACCTGGGGGCTGGGGCTGATGGCGCTGACCGCGGCGGCGCTGCTGGTGCACGTGGCGATCAACGCCTCGGCCGCGGGCGCCACGGACGACCTGCGCCACTGGGTGCGCGCCGGCATGCGGGTGGTCGAGTACCTGCTGCTGGGCGTCGTGGCCTGGTGGGGCGTGGCCGGCGTGCTGCTCATCGCCTGGCTGCTCGCCGGGGAGACGGTGCCCGATCGCAGTGCCGCCGCGCGCGCCAGCATCGCCACAGGGCGGCTGGGGCTGTTCGTGTCGGTGGCGGCGTTCGTGGCGCTGTCGATGGTGTCGTGGGCCGTGCTGACGAACCTCGTGGAACTCGGTGCGAAGGACGTCGACTACGCGCCGTTCTGGTTCGGCAAGGACGTCTACTGGGCCGACGGCGCGAACTTCCTGCACAGCCGCTACGAGAAGAGCACGCAGGCCTTCGCCTTGACGGCGGGCCTCACGCTGTCGCTGCTGGCCTACCTGGTGGCGGTGCTGGTGCCCAGCCTGTTCGCCGAGCTCAAGGTGGCCTTCGGCACCTCGCAGGGCCTGGGCCGCTGGCTCGGCGCGGGCTACCGGCGGCTGGACCGCTTCGTCGCCGTGCTGACCAGCGCCAGCGTGGTGGTCGCCTTCGCGGTGGCCCTGTTGCTGGTGCTCAAGCAGTGCAATGTCTCGGTCGGCGGGTGGATCGACGATGCGGTGATCTGGGTGTCGGCGCTGTCGCAAAGCGGCCTCAAGCCGCTGATCTTCACCGCCGCCACGCTGGCCGCCGCCGTCTCGCTGCTCGGCGGTTTTCTCACGCGCACCGTGCCGGGCCTGCGCATGCCGCTCGACGTGGCGCTGGACGTCGACGGCCACTTCCGCGAGTTCCCGCGCCGCGCCATTCCGCGCGCGCGCATCTTCTCGCGCTACGTGTCGCTGCTGGAGCACGTGGCGGCGCAGGGCTACGACCGCATCGTGATCGTGGCGCACAGCCAGGGCACGGTGATCTCGACCGAGCTGCTGCGCTACCTGCAGTTCCGCGCCGCGCAGAAGGTCGATGCGCGGGTGACCGACCTCTGGGCAGCGCTCAACAAGAGCCGCCTCCTGCTGCTCACCGCCGGCTGCCCGCTGCGCCAGTTGTATGCGGCGCGCTTTCCGCACCTCTACGGCTGGGTGACGGCGGAAGACGCGAACGGCGGCGGGCCGAGCGCGGCCCAGGTCGGCGTGGCCCGCTGGGTCAATCTCTATACGGCCGGCGACTACGTCGGGCGCTGGCTCTGGGGCGCGGACGACAAGCCCTACGAGCCGGTGACGACGCCGCCGGCCTGGTGCGTCGCGGCCGAGCACGAGGCCTGCCTCGGCCTGGGCGCCCACACCCACTACTTCGACCTCGACCAGGCGCACGTGGCGCGCTGGATCGACTGGATGGTGACCGCGCGCCCATGAAAAAGCCGGCCCGCAGGCCGGCTTTTTCTTCATGCCGAAAGCGCGGGCTTCAGCCGAAGTTCTTGGCCGCGAAGTCCCAGTTCACCAGCTTGGCCAGGAAGGTCTCGACGAACTTCGGGCGCAGGTTGCGGTAGTCGATGTAGTACGCGTGTTCCCACACGTCCACCGTCAGCAGCGCGGTGTCGGCGGTGGTCAGCGGCGTGCCGGCGGCGCCGGTGTTCACGATGTCCACCGAACCGTCGGCCTTCTTCACGAGCCAGGTCCAGCCCGAGCCGAAGTTGCCCACGGCCGACTTCACGAAGGCTTCCTTGAAGGCGTCGTAGCTGCCCCACTTGGCGTCGATGGCCTTGGCCAGCGCGCCGGTGGGGGCGCCGCCGCCTTGGGGCTTCATGCAGTTCCAGAAGAAGGTGTGGTTCCAGATCTGGGCGGCGTTGTTGTAGATGCCGCCGCTGGACTTCTTGACGATCTCTTCGAGCGTCATCGCTTCGAACTCGGTGCCCTTTTGCAGGTTGTTCAGGTTCACCACGTAGGCGTTGTGGTGCTTGCCGTGGTGGTACTCGAGCGTTTCCTTCGAATACTCGGGGGCCAGCGCGTCGATGGCGTACGGCAGCGGGGGAAGGGTGTGTTCCATGGTGGAGTCTTTCTTTCTAGTTGGTGGAAGGGGAAAACAAAAAACAGGTCGGTGCCTCAGGCGCGGGCCTTGGGCACGATGCGGTAGGCGCAGCGCCGTGCGCCCGCGAGCACATGCTCGACACGGCTCACGTCGGCCTCGGGCCCCAGCACCTCGTCGAAGAGCTGCAGCTCGCTGCGGCAAAAGCCGGTGCAGGCCTGCGCCGCGGTGCAGATGGGGCAGTGGTTCTCGATGAAGAGAAAGCCCTCGCCCTCGGCCCGGTACTCGGCCATGTAGCCCTCGCGGCTGCGGATGTCCGCCAGCCGCTCGAGCCGCGTCTCGAGGTTGCGCGCGCCGCGCATGGCCTCGGTGTAGGTGGCGCGCATGGTGGCTTCGCGCGCGCCGATGAGCTGGTCCATGCCCTTTTCGCCGAACACGCTGATCACGGCGCTGATCATCTGCACCGTCATCTCGGCGTGCGTGTCGGGAAAGCGCTTGTGGCCCTCGCCGGTGAGCCGCCAGATCTGGGTCGGACGGCCGCGGCCGCTGGAGCGGCTTTCGGCGTCCACCAGCCCTTCGGTCTCGAGCTTGGACATCTGCTGGCGCACCGCCTCGACCGTCACGTGCAGCACCTTGGCGATGTCGGGGATGCCGAGCGCGCCGCGGGTCTTCAGCGTGGAGAGGATGCGGTCTGCCGGCTGGTGCGGCATCCAGGTGGGCTTGGTGGCATCGGGGGCGGACATGGCAGCTTCGGTCGTGGGAGGAAAACAGCGTCATTGTCAGGTGGTTGGGCCTCCCTTCGCATCCGTGGGCGCTTGCCACCCTCCGCCCAGCGCTTTGTAAAGCGCGACGAGGCTGGTGAACGAGGCCGTTTCGGCCTCGGCCACGGCATCCTGCGCGCGCAGCAGGGTGCGCTGCGCGTCGAGCACGTTCAGGTAGGGCGCGGCGCCTTCGCGGTAGCGCACTTCGGCCAGTTCGGCGGCGCGGCCGCTGCGGGTCGAGGCCTCCAGCAGCCGCTGCAGGCGCAGCTGGTTCTGGCCGTAGCCGGTGAGGGCGCTTTCGACGTCCTCGATGGCGCGCAGCACGGTCTGCTCGTAGACGGCGCGCTCGCCCTCGGCACGGGCCTCGGCGCCGCGCAGGCGGGCCTTGACCGAGCCCAGCCGCAGCGCGGGCCAGCTCACGCCGGGCGTGACGCTGAAGGCGCGGCTCGACGAACTGCCCAGGTCGGCACCGCGCAGCGCGATGAAGCCCAGGAAGCCGCCGATGTCGACGCGCGGGTACAGCTCGGCCGTGGCCGCGCCCACGTCGGCGGTGCTGGCGGCCAGGCCGCGCTCGGCGCGCAGCACGTCGGGCCGGCGGCGCAGCAGATCGCCCAGGTCGCCGATGGGCAGGCGCTTGTCGAGCACGCGCAGCGGGTGCGGCTGCAGCATCGGCGCCAGCTCGGCCGGGCGCAGGCCCGCCAGCACGGCGACGCGGTGCGCGGCCTGGCGGCGCGTGGTCTCGAGCGCGGGCAGCTGGCTCTCGGTGCTGGCCAGGTTGGCCTGCGCGCTCGCCAGGTCGCCTTCGAGGCCGCGCCCGGTGCGCACCTGCGCCTCGGTCACGCGCAGGCTCTGGCGCAGGCTCTCGAGGGTGCGCTGCGTCACGGCCAGGCGCTGCTCGGCGCCGCGCATCTCGTAGTAGTTGCGCGCCAGTTCGGCCACGGCCACGATGCGCACCTGCGCGAGGTCGGCCGCGCTGGCCTGGGCGCGCGCGGTGGCGGCTTCGTCCAGGCGCTGCAGCCGGCCGAAGAGGTCGATCTCCCAGCCGGCATCGAAGCCGGCGCGGCTGCTCTGGGCCAGCGTGCGCGCATCGGCCGGCACGCCGTTGCCCTGCGCGATGCTGCGCGTCTTGCTGGCGCCCAGCGTCACCACGGGCAGGCGGTCGAGCTCGGCCTCGGTCTGCATCGAACGCGCTTCCAGCAGCCGCGCGTGGGCGATGCGGATGTCGTGGTTGCCGGCCAGTGCGCGTTCGATGAGCGCGTCGAGCTGCGGGTCGTCGAGCTGGCGCCACCAGTCGCGCTGCACCGCGTCGGGCGCGAACAGCGCGCGCTCGGGGGCGGCGATGGCCACCGGCGCGTCGTTCGGCGCGGCGTACTTCGGCCCCACCGCGCAGCCGGCCAGCACCAGCAGGCTGAGGGCGAACGGTGCGGCGTAGGAGAAGGGTCTTCTTGTCGTCATGGTCATGCTCCCGGTGTCGTCAGGCGGGCTCGCGCGCCACGAGCGCCTCGAGTTCGGCGGCGCGCCGCGAGCGGCCCACCGTGCGGTGGTCGCGCGCCAGCAGCGTGTACATGGTGGGCAGCACGAACAGCGTGAACAGCGTGCCCACCAGCATGCCGACCACGATCACCAGGCCGATGCTGAAGCGGCTGTTGGCGCCTGCGCCGCTGGCGAACAGCAGCGGTACCAGGCCCACCACCATCGCGGCCGTGGTCATCAGGATCGGGCGCAGCCGGATGCGCGCGGCCTGCTCGATGGCGGCGCGGCGCTCCAGGTTCAGGCGTTCCTGGATCTCGTTGGCGAACTCCACCATCAGGATGCCGTGCTTGCTGATGAGCCCGATGAGCGTCACCAGCCCGATTTGCGTGTAGATGTTGATGGTCGCAAAGCCCAGCGCCAGCGGCACCAGCGCGCCGCAGATCGACATCGGCACGCTGACCAGAATGATCAGCGGGTCGCGCAGGCTTTCGTACTGCGCGGCCAGCACCAGGTAGATCACCACGATCGCGAACACGAAAGCCATCACCAGCGCCGAGCCTTCCTGCGTGAACTGGCGCGCGTCCGACTGCCAGTCGTAGCTGAAGCCGGCCGGCAGCTTCTTCGCCTCTTCGCTCAGGAACGCCACGGCGTCGCCCATGGTCACGCCCGGCATCGGAATGGCCTGGAAGGTCGCGGCGTTGAGCTGGTTGAACTGCGTGAGCTTGTTGGGCCCCACGCTGGTCGACAGCTGCACCAGGTTGGCCAGCGGCACGGGCTGGCCGCTCGCGCTCTTCACGAAGTAGCGCGCGAGCGCCTCGGCCGTGAGCCGCTGGTCGCGCGGCGACTGCGGAATCACGTCGTACGAGCGCCCGTCCATGCCGAAGCGGTTGACGTAGTTCTCGCCTACCAGCACCGCCAGCGTGTCGCCGATGGCCTTCATGGTCACGCCCATGCTGTTGGCCTTGGCGCGGTCCACGCGCACTTCGGTCACGGGGTTGTTGAACTCCAGGTCGCTGTCGACCACGGCGAACTTGCCGCTCTCGCGCGCCGCCTTCTTCAGCGTTTCCATCGCCTCGAACACGCTGCGGTGGTCGCCCGCGCTGCGGATCACCATCTGCACCGGAAGCCCGCCGGTCGAACCGGGAAGCGACGGCAGCTGAAAGGCGAACACGCTGCTGCCCTCGACCTCGTTCATGCCGCCCTGCACGTCGCCCTGGATCTGGTCGGCGTTGCGCTGGCGAGCGTTCCAGTCGGACAGCTGCACGCCGCCGATGCTGTTGGAGACGCCGTCCGAGCCGTTGATGAGCCAGCGGCCGGTGTTCTCGGGCAGCCTGGCCAGCACCTCGTCCCACTTCTGGCCGAACTTCTCGACGTAGTCGATGTTGGCGTGCTGCGGCGACTTGATGACGGTCATCACCATGGCCTGGTCTTCGCCCGGCGCCAGCTCGCGCTGCGCCGCGTTGTACAAGAAGGGCAGGCTCACGAGCACGGCCGCCGCCAGCAGGCCCGTGACCCAGCGGTGGTGCAGCGACACGTCGAGCAGCCGGCCGTAGGCCGTGGCCAGCTTGTGGAAGAAGGCCTCGGCATAGCGCGCCATGCGGCCCGCCGTGGCGTCCTGCGGCAGCAGGAACGAGCTCATCACCGGCGACAGCGTGAGCGCGATCACGCCCGACACCACCACCGCGCCCGCCAGCGTGAAGGCGAACTCCTTGAACAGCGACCCCGTGAGGCCGCCCATGAGGCCGATGGGCGCGTACACCGCGGCCAGCGTGAGCGTCATCGCGATCACCGGGCCGGCCACTTCGCGTGCGCCGATCAGTGCGGCCTGCACGCGCGACTTGCCTTCCTCGATGTGGCGGTGCACGTTCTCCACCACCACGATGGCGTCGTCCACCACCAGCCCGATGGCCAGCACCATCGCCAGCAGCGTGAGCAGGTTGATGCTGAAGCCGAACAGCAGCATCAGTGCCGCCGCGCCCAGCATCGACAGCGGAATGGTCACCACCGGAATGAGCACCGCGCGCAGCGAGCCCAGGCACAGGAAGATCACCAGCACCACGATGGCGATGGCTTCGAGCAGCGTCTTCTGCACCTCGTCGATCGAGGCCTCGATGAAGCGCGCGAGCTCGAAGGGCAGCTGCACCTCCACGCCCGGCGGCAGGTTCTGCTTGATGCCGGGCAGCAGGTCGCGGATGCGCTTCACGATCACCAGCGGGTTGCCGTTGGGCGCCGCCTGCAGGCCCAGGTAGATGGCCTTGTCGCCGTCCATGGTCGCGCTGCTGTCGGCACTCGCCGCGCCCAGTTCCACGGTGGCCACGTCGCCCAGCCGCACGATGGCATCGCCGTCGCGCTTGATGACCATGTCGCGGAACTCGGCCACGTTCACCAGGTCGGTGTTCACGCGGATGTTCGACACCACGTACAGGCCCTTCACCTGCCCGGGTGCGGCCTGCACGTTGTTCTGGCGCAGCGCGTCGGCCAGCTCGCCGGCCGAGATGCCGCGCGCGGCCATGCGGTTGGCGTCCAGCCACACGCGCATCGCCAGCGTCTGCCCGCCTGACACCTCGACGCCCGAGACGCCCTCGATCGACGCGAACTGCGGCTGCACCACGCGCGAGAGGTAGTCGGTGAGCTGCGGCACGGGCATGGTCTTGCTCGAGAAGCCCACGTAGGCGACGGCCGTGGCCTCGCCCGACGACTTGAGGATCACCGGGT
Source organism: Variovorax sp. GW458-11-26-14-LB1 (assembly GCF_059423965.1). Lineage (NCBI taxonomy): Bacteria > Pseudomonadati > Pseudomonadota > Betaproteobacteria > Burkholderiales > Comamonadaceae > Variovorax > Variovorax sp. GW458-11-26-14-LB1. The sequence goes on along the minus strand of NZ_JBWKYW010000032.1, from coordinate 62,378 downwards.
CGAAGGCCTCGGCCGGCAGCCGGTACTTCACCTGACTGACCTGCGCCATGGCCTGCGTGAGCGCCTGGTTGGCGTCAGCGTTGAGCTTCATGCGCACGCTGATCACGCTGCGGCCCAGCGTGGACGACGACGACAGGTAGTCGACGTTCTCGATGGTCGCCACCGCCTGCGCGATCGGCTGCGTGACGAAGCCCTGCATCAGCTCCGGCGAGGCGCCGGGGTACTGCGTGGTGATGGTGAGCGTGGTGCTCTCGGTGAGCGGGTACTGGCGCACCGGCAGGTCGCCCAGCGCACGCCCGCCGAGCAGCAGGATGAGCGTGCTCACCACCAGCGCCAGCACGGGCCGGCGCACGAAGAGGTCGGTGAACTTCATGATTTCGCGTCCTGCAGGGCCAGCGTGTCCTTCGCGGCCGGGGCCACGGCGGCGCCGTTGTACAGGCGCAGCTGGCCCGAGGTGACGACCTGCTCGCCGGCCTTCAGGCCCTGCTCGACGACGACCAGGCCGTCTTGTCGTTCGCCGGTCTTCACGAACACCTGCTGCACCGAGAAGCCGTCGCCCTTCTCGCCGGCGCGCACCACGAACACCGAGTCGCCGTGCGTGCTGTAGGTGATGGCGGTTTCAGGCACCGCGATGGCGTCGGCGCGCGCGGGCAGCGCCACCTTGGCATTGACGTACATGCCGGGCGTGAGCGCGCCGTCGGCGTTGTCGACCGTGGCCTGCAGCCGCACGGTGCGCGTGTCGCTGCCGATCATGGGCTCGATGGCGCTGAGCTTGGCGGGGAAGACGCGGCCCGGGTAGGCGTCGACCGCGAGCGCCACCGCCTGGTTGCGCCGCAGCGCCGGCAGCGCGTTCTCGGGCAGCGTGAGGTTGGCGAACAGCGTGCGCGCATCGGTGAGCGACACCAGCGCGTCGCCGGCGCGCACGAACTGGCCGAGGTTGACCTTGCGGATGCCCAGCACGCCGTCGAACGGCGCCCGGATGTGCTTCTGCTCGATGAGCGCCTGCACGCGGCGCAGCTCGCCGCTGGCCTGGTCGAAGGCGGCTTGCGCCTGTTCCATCTGCTCCTGCGTGGCGGCCTGCTGCGGCAGCAGGCGGCGCGTGCGTTCGAGCAGGGCCCTGGCATTGGCCTGCTGGGCGCGCAGCCGTTCGAGGTCGCCCTGCTCGGGCGCGTCGTTCAGCTGCACCAGCAGCTGGCCGGCACGCACCTGCGCGCCCGGCGTGAAGAGGATCTTCGCGACCCGTCCCTCCACCTCGGCCGGTACCTCGACCTGCCGGTTGGCCTCCAGCGTGCCGATGCCACCGAGAAAGCGCGCCATCTCGGTCTGCCGCGCGGGGGCCACCGCCACCTTGGCCGGCGGCATGGCGCCGCCCTGTGCATGGGCCGGCTGGAACTTCGCCACGAGCCCGTAGCCCGCCGCGCCCAGCACCGCGACCGTGAGACCGGCGCCGAGCCAGGTCCTGGATTGTTTGTTCATACGCAACCTGCTTTTTTATCAAAGAAAGTGCTTTGATTATTAGATCGCGTCCGAATGCTGTCGAGAAAGACGTGGCAATGGCCCCGATAGGGCAGGGCTATCTTTGGCGTGGCGTGCATGGTGGGTGCTCCGGGTGGTTGCGCGGGGGCATCCCCGCACCCCGAAGACGGGCGGCGCGTCGCTTTTGTGACGCGGCGGCCGCGTGCAATCGCCGTACGGCCGCCGGGACATCGCTCGCTGCGCCAGGCGCCGATGTACATTGCGACCTGCGCATGAACCTATTCAGCATGGCCACCAAACCCCGTAAGAAGTCCGCGGCTGTCACCGAGGACGAGGTCTTCGACATGGCCGCCGACCTGTTCCGGGCCATGGCCGCGCCCATGCGGCTGAAGATCGTGAGCCTGCTGTGCAACGGCGAGAAGAACGTGAGCGAGCTGCTCGCGCAGATCGACACCACGCAGCCCAACATGTCGCAGCACCTGAACACGCTCTACCAGGCGGGCGTGCTCGCGCGACGCCGCGACGGCGTGAGCATCTACTACAGCATCGCGAACGAGACCGTGGTGGCGCTGTGCCGCAGCATCTGCGTACAGATCGCCATCGAACAGGAATAAGAAGAGAAGAAGAGGGCCGGCATCAGCCGGCTTTCGCGCCTCAGGGCTTCAGGTAGACGTAGCCTTCCTTCGCCTGCAGCCGCGCCACCTCGGCCACGCCCGAGGGCACCACCTTGGTTTCCATCAGCAGCTTGCCCGCGTCGATGTTGCGCGTGGTGAGCGTGTTGTTGCACACCTTGAACTCCACGCCGCGCCCGGCCAATGCGCTCACCGGGCCGCTGAACTCGCGGCCCTTGCTGTCCTTGGCGTCGCTCAGCAGGAAGTCGATGCCGGGGCCGTGCGTGACCACGACGATCTTCGCCTTCGGCTCCGCGTTCAGGTGGTTCGTGATGTTCGCCAGGATGGCGGCGCTGCTCTCCACGCCGGTGTTGACGTGGTAGACCACCTTGGTCTCCTGTGCGCCCGCGAACGTGGCGACCATGGCGAGCAGGAAAGCGATGAATGCGTGTCTCATGGGGAAACCCTCTGGCTGTTGTCGTTGCCCGCAAAATATCATCTTCTGCTTATATTTACAGCCGGGCAAGCCCGCGGCCCTCGCCGCCCAGCCCGCAGGAGACGACCCACGATGTTCCCGTGCCGGCCCACCGCCGTTCGCGCGAAGGCGCTGTTGATGTGCGCTGCACTCTGGCTGAGCGCCGGTGCCGCGTTCGCCGCGCCCGAGATCCGCCCGCTGCCGGTGGCGCCCGACATCTACTACGTGCAGGGCATCCCCGCGCTGGGCTCGAAGGAGAACCAGAACTTCATCTCCAACGCCGGCTTCGTCGTCACGCGCGACAGCGTCGTGATGATCGACGCGCTCGGTTCGCCCGCCGTCGCCGAGCGCATGGTGGAGGAGATCCGCAAGCTCACGCCCAAGCCGATCAGCCACGTCATCCTCACGCACTACCACGCCGACCATATCTACGGCCTGCAGGTGTTCAAGGCGCTGGGCGCGCAGATCGTGGCGCACGCGCGGGGCAAGAGCTACCTCACGTCCGACACCGCGCGGCTGCGGCTCGAAGCCTCGCGCCAGGAGCTCGCGCCGTGGATCGACGAGCGCACGCGGCTGGTGCCGGCCGATGTGTGGATCGACGGGCGCACCGAGCTCACCATCGGCGGCACGCGCTTCGTGATCCAGCCCGCCGGCCCCGCGCACACGCCCGAAGACCTCGCCATCTTTTTGCCGCAGCAGAAGGTGCTGTTCACCGGCGACATCGTGTTCCGCAACCGCACGCCCTACGTGGGCTCCGCCGACAGCCGGCACTGGATCGCGTCGCTCGACGCGCTGCTCGCGCTCGATGCGCGCACCATCGTGCCGGGTCACGGCCCCGCATCGGACGACCCGGCGCAAGACCTGCGGCAGACGCGCGACTACCTCGTCTTCCTGCGCGGCGCGATGCAGAAAGCCGCCACCGAGATGACGCCCTTCGACGAGGCCTACGCCGCCACCGACTGGTCGCGCTTCGAGGCCTGGCCGCTGTTCAAGGTGGCGAACCGCATGAACGCCTACAACACCTACCTGCTGCTGGAGCAGGAGGCGCGATGAGCGGCGACCGCACGCGCCGGCAGCTCGTCGCGGGCCTCGCCGCGTGGTGCGTGGCGCCGATGGCCGTGCATGCGGCCGATGTGCAATTGCCCGCACCTGCTTCGCTGGCGGGTGCGCTCGCCGCGGCGCTGGCCCGCGCGCAACCGCTGGTCGTCATGGCCAGCCTGCAGGGCTGCCCCTTCTGCAAGATCGCGCGCGAGCACTACCTCATGCCCGAAGTTGCCGCAGGACTGCCCGTGGTGCAGATCGACTTTCGCGACGCGCGCACCGTGCGCGACTTCGACGGCGCCACGCGCACGCACGATGCGCTCATCAAGGCGTGGCACGTCAGCGTCGCGCCGACCGTGCTCTTCTTCGGCCGCAACGGCCGCGAGGTCGCCGAGCGCCTGACCGGCGGCGACTCGGACTTCTACGCCGCCTACCTCGAGGCACGCCTGCAGCAAGCGCGCACCGCCGTCCGCAGCTGACGTTATGCATGGCGAAACCGAACGGGTTTCCCCCAAGGGCAAAGCCCTTCCCTTGTTCACGATCGTCCCTAAAATCAATACATAACGATTTACTTATTTAACGATGAAACCGGCCGCTTCGGGGCGCGTTTCGAGGAGACCGAATTGAAGTTGCTGCTGCCGTCGCTCGCCGTCGCTGTCACCGCCATCCTGCTGTCGACACCGGCCCTTGCCAACAAGGAACTGGCCCAGAAGAACGCCTGCCTCGCCTGCCATGCGGTCGACAAGAAGCTGGTCGGCCCCGCCTATCTCGACGTCGCGAAGAAGTACACCGGCCAGGCCGACGCGCTCGCCGCGCTCACCGCGAGCATCCAGAAGGGCAGCACCGGCAAGTGGGGCGCCGTGCCCATGCCTGCGCAGCCCGCGATGAGCGAGGCCGATGCCAAGGCGCTGGCCGCCTGGGTGTTGGGCGGCGCCAAGTAAGGCCCACGGACGCGACGCGATGAGCGGCAGCATCCAGCAGACCGGGCAGGTGCGCAAGGCACCCGAGAACTTTCTCGACGCGCAGGGCGTGCGCGCCGTCTTCGCCGAAGCCGGCAAAGGGCGGCGCGACTTCATCCGCAACGCCTTCGCGGCAGCCGTTGCAGGCACAGCAGCAACGTCGTCCGCGCTCGCGCAATCGCGCTCTGCCGTGGGCGACGGCGACCCCGCCATATTGAACCTGCCCGCGCACAGCACGGGCCTCGGCCAGCCGGTGGTCACCGACGGCTACGGCAAGCCTTCCAAATACGAAGCCAACGTGCAGCGCCGCCAGAGCCCGGGGCTCACGCCGACCGCGCAGGCCTCGGTGTCGTTCGCGCCGCTGCAGTCGCTGTTCGGCATCGTCACGCCCAGCGGCCTGCACTTCGAGCGGCACCACCAGGGCTGGTGGGACATCGATCCGTCCAAGCACCGCCTGATGGTCAACGGCATGGTGAAGACGCCGAAGGTCTTCACGCTCGACGAGCTGATGCGCCTGCCCTCGGTGTCGCGCTTTCACTTCATCGAGTGCGGCGCCAACACCGGCATGGAATGGGGCAACGTCGCGGTGCCGACGGCCCAGTACACGCACGGCATGCTGTCGTGCAGCGAGTTCACCGGCGTGCCGCTGATCACGCTGCTCGAGATGGCGGGCGCCGACCTGAAGGGCGAGCGCTTCGTGCTCGCCGAGGGCGCCGACGGTTCGTCGATGACGCGCACCATTCCCATGAGCCTCATCCGCTCGGGCGAGGTGCTCGTGGCCTACGGCCAGAACGGCGAGATGCTGCGGCCCGAGCAGGGCTACCCGCTGCGGCTCGTGGTGCCCGGCGTGCAGGGCGTGAGCTGGGTCAAGTACCTGCGCCGTATCGAACTCGGCGACCAGCCCTACGGCGCCAAGGACGAGACCGTGCACTACGTCGACCTCATGCCCGACGGCCAGCACCGTCAGTACACCAGCATCCAGGAATGCAAGAGCGTCGTGACCACGCCTTCGGGCGGGCAGATGCTGCTCGACAAGGGCTTCTACAACATCACCGGCCTCGCATGGTCGGGCCGCGGCAAGGTGAAGCGCGTGGACGTGAGCGTGGACGGCGGGCGCAACTGGCGCACCGCGCGGCTCGAATCGCCCGTGCTCTCGAAGTGCCTCACGCGCTTCAACATCGACTGGGTGTGGGACGGCACGCCCGCGATCATCCAGAGCCGCGCGATGGACGACACCGGCTACGTGCAGCCCAGCTACAAGCAGCTGCGCGCGGTGCGCGGCACGCGCTCGATCTACCACAACAACGCCATCCAGTCGTGGCAGGTGCAGGCGAACGGGGAGGTGGCGAATGTCCAGCTTTCCTAAGCGTGCGCTGCTGTTGCTCGTTCTTGCATGCGGCGCTGCGGCATGGGCGCAACCGAAGACGGCCGGCTACGCTGGCATCGGCCGCGACGCCACGCCCAAGGAGGTGGCCGCGTGGGACATCGACGTGCGCCCCGACTTCAAGGGCCTGCCGCCCGGCTCGGGCTCGGTCACGCGCGGGCAGGACCTGTGGGAAGGCAAGTGCGCCTCGTGCCACGGCGTGTTCGGCGAATCGAACCAGGTGTTCAGCCCCATCGTCGGCGGCACCACGGCAGAAGACATCAAGAGCGGCCACGTCGCGCGCCTGAAAGACCCGGCCTTCCCGGGCCGCACCACGCTGATGAAGGTCACGAGCCTGTCGACCGTGTGGGACTACGTGTACCGCGCCATGCCGTGGAACCAGCCCAAGTCGCTGACGCCCGACGACGTGTACGCCGTCACCGCCTACATGCTGAACCTCGGCGGCATCGTGCCCGACGACTTCACGCTGTCCGACAAGAACATCCGCGAGGTGCAGGCCCGCATGCCCAACCGCAACGGCGGCACCACCGCGCACGCGATGTGGCCCGGCAGCGAGTTCGGCCGCGCGGCCAAGCCCGACGTGTCGGCCGTGGCCTGCATGCGCGACTGCGTGCCGGCGGCGTCGTCGGTCGCGCAACTGCCGCCGCATGCACGCGGCAGCCACGGCAACCTCGCCGACCAGAACCGGCTGGTGGGCGCGCAGCGCGGCATCGCCACCGCAGCGCCCGCTGCCGCCGCCGTGAAGACCAGCGCACCGGCCGCAGCACCGAAAGTGCCCGTGGCGCTGCTCGAGAAGAACAGCTGCACCGCCTGCCACGGCATGACGCAGAAGCTCGTCGGCCCCGCCTTCTCGGACATCGCGAAGAAGTACCCCGGCCAGGCCGACCACCTGCTGCAGAAGATCAAGGCGGGCAGCACCGGTGTCTGGGGGGCGATCCCGATGCCGCCGCAGACCCTCGGCGACGATGATGCCAAGGCCATCGCACGCTGGCTCGCCGACAGCGCCGGACCATGATTCGACAGGAGACAACCCCATGAAAAACCGCAGACAGATGCTCACGCAGTCCGCCGCCCTCGCAGGCCTGGCGGTCACCGCCGGCTGGCTCCCCGCCACCGCCCTCGCGTATTCCAAAGACGCCTTCGACGCCAAGAGCGTGGCCGACGCGCTCAAGGCCGTCGGTGTCACCGGCGCGCCCACCGAGAGCAAGGACGTCACCATCACCGGCCCCGACATCGCCGAGAACGGCGCCGTGGTGCCGCTCAGCGTGGCCACCACGCTGCCTGGCGTGAAGCAGCTCATGCTGCTGGTCGAGAAGAACCCCAACGCCGTGGTCGCGATCTTCAACACCTCGGAGTTCGTCGAGTCGAACTTCACCACGCGCGCCAAGCTGGGCCAGTCGTCCGACGTGTACGCGATCGCGGTCATGAACGACGGCAAGGCGCTCTTCGCCAAGAAGGAAGTCAAGGTCACGCTCGGCGGCTGCGGCGGCTGAGCGACGGGCTTCACACACAGAACACGACGAGAAGAAGGAGACCACCATGGCAGATCCCATGCGCATCCGCGCCCAGGCCGCGGGCGACAAGACGACCGTGCGCATCCTCATGGCGCACGAAATGGAAACCGGCCAGCGCAAGGACGCCGCCGGCAAGACCATCCCCGCCTGGTTCATCCAGGAGGTCACGGCCTCGCTCAACGGCAAGACCGTGCTCACGGCCGACTGGGGCCCGGCGGTGTCGAAGAACCCCTTCATGCAGTTCACGCTGAAGGGCGCGAAGGCCGGCGACAAGATCGCCGTGACCTGGAAGGACAACCGCGGCGACACCCGCACCGACGAAGCCACCGTCAGCTGACGCTTTCTTCGCCCACGCGGGCGCTCGCTCGCGTGTTGTGTTCCCCACGAGAAAAAAAGGCGGCCCCATGAGGACAACCACATGCCTGAGCCTGCTGGTGCTGGCCGGCAGCATCGCACTGCCCGCCGCGGCGCAGAAGACCACGGCCGAAGGCATCGCCGAGTACCGCGCGCTGCTGCAGGACGGCAACCCCGCCGAACTGTTCGAGGCCAAGGGCGAAGACCTCTGGAAACAGAAGCGCGGCCCCAAGGCCGCGTCGATGGAAAAGTGCGACCTCGGCAAGGGACCGGGCGTGGTGAAGGGCGCGTTCGCCGAACTGCCGCGCTACTTTCCCGACACCGGCCGCGTGCAGGACATGGAGTCGCGCCTGCTCACCTGCATGGAAACCTTGCAGGGCTTCGACGCCGCCGCCATCGCCAAGACGCCGTTCGGCCAGGGCGAGCAGAAGAACCTCGAGGGGTTGGTGGCATGGATCTCGGCCGAATCGAAGGGTCTGCCGCTGAACCTGCCGCAGTCGCATGCGAGCGAACGCCGTGCGTACGAAGTGGGCAAGCGCCTGTTCTTCCTGCGCGCCGGCCCGCACGACTTTGCCTGCGCCACCTGCCACGGCGCCGACGGCAAGCGCATCCGCCTGCAAGACCTGCCCAACCTCACGAAGAACCCCGGCGCCGGTGAAGGCTTCGGTGCCTGGCCGGCGTACCGCGTGTCGTCGGGCGAGCTGTGGGGCATGCAGCGCCGGCTCAACGACTGCTTCCGCCAGCAGCGCTTTCCGTACCCGGGCTACGCCAGCGACGTGACCGTGGCACTGGCCGTGTACATGGGCGTCAACGGCAAGGGCGGCAAGACCACTGCGCCCGCCATCAAGCGCTGAAGGAGCCACGCCATGAAGTCTGATCATTTCTTCGGCCTGGCCGCCGTGGCCTGCGCACTCACCGTGTTCGGCTGCGCGTCCGTCGACAGCGCCGCCGAGCTCGACAAGCTCACCGCCGACGCGCTGCAGCGCTCCTTCCGCGACCAGGGCATCGCCAAGGTCGACCGCCTCGTGCAAGACCCGGCCAACCTCGCGTGCAGCGAAGCCGAGGCCAGCGGCAAGCCGCTGGACGAGCAGCGCACCAAGGAGATCGAGGCCGCCAACATGAAGACCGTGCGCTGGCCCTCCGACGGCAAGTTCGTCGGCGACTGGCGCGAGGGCGAGAAGATCGCGCAGAACGGCCGCGGCCTCACCTGGACCGACGCGGCCAACGCCGCCAACGGCGGCAATTGCTACAACTGCCACCAGATGTCGAAGGAAGAAATCTCTTTCGGCACGCTCGGCCCGAGCCTGTACCACTACGGCAAGCTGCGCGGCGTGAGCGACCCGGCCAGCGCTGCGTCCAAGCCCATCGTCGAATACACCTGGGGCAAGCTGTGGAACGCGCGCGCCTACAACGCCTGCTCGAACATGCCGCGCGTCGGCCACTCCGGCATCCTCAACGAGAAGCAGATCCGCGACGTGATGGGCTTGCTGCTCGACCCCCAGTCTCCCGTCAACCGCTGAACGCCCGGCTTCTTCCTTCATGAACCTTTCCAAGCGCGAGTTCGTCCAGATGCTCGGTGCCGGCGCTGTCGCCGGGCTGGGCCTGGGCCGCCACGGCAGCAGCATGGCCGCCGGCCTCGACGGCATGTACACCGTGCCGGCCTTCGGCAACGTGTCGATGCTGCACATGACCGACTGCCACGCGCAGCTCAAGCCGCTGTACTTCCGCGAGCCGGGCGTCAACATCGGCGTGGGAAACATGCGCGGCAAGGTGCCGCACCTCGTGGGCGAGCATTTGCTGAAGGCCGCCGGCGTGAAGCCCGGCACGCGTATGGCGCACGCGCTCACCTACCTCGACTTCGACAAGGCCGCACAGCGCTACGGCAAGGTCGGCGGCTTCGCGCACCTGGCCACGCTGGTCAAGCAGCTCAAGGCCAGCCGCCCCGGCGCGCTGCTGCTCGACGGCGGCGACACCTGGCAGGGCTCGGCCACGTCGCTGTGGACCGATGCGCAGGACATGGTCGACGCCTGCAAGCTGCTCGGCGTCGACGTGATGACCGGCCACTGGGAGTTCACCTACGGCATGGCGCGGGTGCAGCAGATCATCGAGAAGGACTTTGCGGGCAAGGTCGAGTTCGTGGCGCAGAACGTCAAGACCGCCGACTTCGGCGACCCGGTGTTCAAGCCGTATGTGATGCGCGAGATCAACGGCGTGCCGTGCGCCATCATTGGCCAGGCCTTCCCGTACACGCCCATCGCCAACCCGCGCTACATGGTGGCCGACTGGACCTTCGGCATCCAGGACGACAACCTGCAGCGCGTGGTGAACGAGGCGCGCGCCAAGGGCGCGCAGGTGGTGGTGGTGCTGTCGCACAACGGCATGGACGTCGACCTGAAGATGGCCAGCCGCGTCACCGGCATCGACGCCATCCTGGGCGGCCACACGCACGACGGCACGCCCATGCCCACGCTGGTGAGCAACGCGGGCGGCAAGACCATCGTGGTCAACGGCGGCTCCAACGGCAAGTTCCTCGGCGTGATCGACTTCGACGTCAAGGGCAAGAAGGTGAGCGACTTCCGCTACCGCCTGCTGCCCGTGTTCTCCGACCTCATTCCGGCCGACAAGGAGATGGACGCGCTCATCACCCGCGTGCGTGCGCCCTACGAGGCGAAGCTGTCCGAAACCCTCGCCCACACCGACGGCGCGCTGTACCGGCGCGGCAACTTCAACGGCACCGGCGACCAGCTGCTGCTCGACGCGCTCATGGAAGTGCAGGACGCACCCATCGCCTTCTCGCCCGGCTTCCGCTGGGGCACCTCGCTGCTGCCCGGCCAGGCGATCACGCGCGAGTGGCTGATGGACATGACGGCCACCACGTATTCGTACGCCACCGTCACGCAGATGACCGGCGAGACGCTCAAGACCGTGCTCGAAGACGTCTGCGACAACCTCTTCAACCCCGACCCCTACTACCAGCAGGGCGGCGACATGGTGCGCGTGGGCGGGCTGCAGTACACCTGCGACCCGACGGCCGCCATGGGCCAGCGCATCCAGGACATGCGCCTGGGCGGCAAGCCCATCGACGCCAGCCGCAGCTACAAGGTCGCGGGCTGGGCGCCGGTGAGCGAAGAGGCGCGCACCGCCGGCAACAAACCGGTGTGGGAAGTCATCGAGCCGTGGCTGAAGTCGCGCAAGGTGGTGACCACGCGCCGGCTCGACGAACCCGTGCTGAAGAACATCGCACCGAACCCCGGCCTGGCCTGAATTGAGCCCGCGCGTGCGCGAGGGCGCTCCCTAGAATCGGGGCATGTCCATCGCGCAGCTTTCCCTTCTCACCACGCTCGCGCTCGTGGCGGCCTTCGTGCTGTCGGCGGTGTTCGGCGCCGTCGCGCGCGCCACGCGCTTTTGCACCATGGGCGCGATCAGCGACGTGGTGGCGCTCGGCGACTGGACCCGCGTGAAGCAGTGGGCCGCGGCCGGCGGCGTCGCGCTCATCGGCTTCTCGGCGCTCGTGTTCACGGGGCTCGTCGATGCCGACCGCACGCTCTACGCCTCGCACCAGATCCTCTGGCTCGCCGCGCTGGTCGGCGGCCTGCTGTTCGGCGTGGGCATGGTGCTGTCCTCGGGCTGCGGCAACAAGACGCTGGTGCGCCTGGGCGGCGGCAACCTCAAGGCGCTGGTGGTGCTGGTGCTCATGGGCGTGTCGGCCTTCGCCACGCTGAAGGGCATCACCGCGGTGCTGCGCGTCGCGACCGTCGATGCGGTGCACATCGACCTGGCGATGAATGCGTCGCTGCCCGATGTGCTGGCGGCGTCTTTCCAACTGAACGCGGCTTCGCTGCGCCTCGCGCTCGGCCTCGTGCTGGGCGGCGCGCTGCTCGTGTGGGCCGCATGGGGCCGCGAGACGCGCGACGTGCGCAGCCTCGTCGGCGGCATGCTGATCGGCGCGCTGGTCGTCGGCGCGTGGTGGCTCAGCGGCCACTGGGCGGCGGTCGAGGAGCATCCGCTCACGCTCGAGCACGTGTTCCTCGCCACCAACTCCGGCCGCGCCGAAGCGCTGAGCTTCGTCACGCCGGTGGCCTACGCGCTCGACTGGCTCATGTTCTACAGCGACGTCAACAAACGGCTCACGCTGGGCATCGTGTCGGTCGCCGGCGTGGTGGTGGGCGCCGCGCTGCATGCACTGTGGTCGCGCGAATTCCGCTGGGAAGGCTTCGCCGGCACCGGCGACCTCGCGCACCACGCGACGGGCGCCGTGCTCATGGGCATCGGCGGCGTCACGGCCATGGGCTGCACCATCGGGCAGGGCCTGAGCGCGCTGTCGACGCTGAGCATCGCGAGCCTGCCGGCCATCGCGGGCATCGTGATCGGCGCGGTGGTAAGCCTGAAGTACCAAGCCTGGCAGCTCGAACGCACGCTCTGATTTTCCAGGGCATGCCTTGAAGCGAATCCTCACAATTTAGTTCGCTGCGCGGGGCGTTTTTCGCGCGTTCGCGACGATCGGGCGCGGTGGTGCTGGCTATCATTTTCCGCACCTGTTGCCGCTGCGAACGATGGCCTTCATCGACGGGCGCGGCACCGAACAACCACAACCGAGGGAGAGCGCCATGACTGCGCACAACAACCGATCGGCGCGCACGCGCCTGTTTGCCTTGAGCCTTTGCTTCTGCGCCGTGCTCGCGGCCTGCAAGGAAGACAACAAGCCGACGCCGGCGGCAGCCTCGCCATCGCCGTCCGCATCGGGCAAGACCCAGCCCGCCAAGGACCCGGCCCGCGTGCAGGCCGCGGCCCGCACCACCTACAGCCAGGGCTACAACCGGCTCATCGACGACAACCGCAGCGTGGGTGCCAAGTACAAGAGCTACGTGCAGATGAACGTGAACGGCAAGTCGCCGAGCGGGAACTCGTTCTATGGCAGCCCTTCCGATGTGCAGTCCATCGTGGACGACCTGAAGAAGGCCCGCGCCGACGGCTCGGGCGACGCGGCGCTCGACGCGGCCGTCGACGGCGTGGTGGCCACGGGCGAGAAGCTCGTCGCCGTCTGGACGCCGATGGACCCGTACTACCGGTCCAAGAGTTTTCTCGAAGACAAGTGGGTCAAGGGCCGCGCGGCCGACGCCGACATGAACGCCGCCTTCAAGGGCCTGCTGGCCAGCATCGACACGCTGGGCGGCGAGCTGGACCGCGTGCAGGAGGCGTCGCGCACCGAACGCATGGCCAAGCTCAAGGCCGAGGGCGACATGCTCAACTACCACACGCTGGCCTCGATGGCTGTGGCCAAGAAGTTCGTCAACGGCCTCGACCAGATCGACGGCCTGAAGAACAAGGACGCCGTCGCCAAGGTCGATGCGGCGGCCAGCGAGTTGCAGGCCTCGCTGGAAGAACTCTCCAAGGCGCTGGAAGAAGCCAAGGCCGCAGCCAAGGCCAAGGGGGAAGCAGGCAAGGCGCCCAACTACAACTACGAGTCGCTGCACGGCAGCCTGCTGAACATGATCGGCCAATGGCGCACGTTCAAGGACAGCAAGTTCCCGTCGACGTACAAGAACATCGTGAGCTACTACAACTCCGCCGTGGGTTCGTACAACCGCGGCTTCGGCCGCTGACCCGGGCCATGGGCACCGCGCGGGTTCTTTCGCGCGGCAGCGTCGCGGCCCTGGCGGTCGCGGCGCTTCTCGCGGCGGCAGGCTGTGGCAGCGCCCGCGAGACGCAGCAGATTCCCGTCACCGCGTTCCGCAACTACGGCGCGTCGCCGCTGCAGCACACCTTCTACATCGGCTCCGACGCGCGCTTCCACCGCTTCCAGTGGTCCAACGGCAAGCAGGGCGGCACCTGGCTGATCGCGCGCGCCGAGATGGACATCGTCAACGAGAAATCAATCGACGACCCGGGCGTCGGCCGCGCCGGCTATTTCCTCAGCCGGCGTGACGACGGGCGGTGGATGGCGCACTGAGCCTGTCGCCTGCGCCGCGCAGCCGGTCACCCGGCGTGTCAGTCCCACTCGCCGTTGTCGGGGCCGTCGTCCTCGGAATCGTCGGGGTGGTTCTGGCGGGCGCGTTCGATGAAGTCATTCACATGACCCCAGAACAGCCGGGCGCGCTGCCTTTCGCGCGTGGCCAGGACATCCTTCGCCCAGATGCGCAGGCGCCTGTTGGTTCTCGCCACGCGCCGCAGATCGTCGTCCCCCAGGTTCTTCAGGATCTCCACCAGCATTTCGTTCGGCAGGAAGTCGAGTGATCCGGCTTCTTCCATCAGTTCTTCTTTGTCGCCCATGTCGTTCGCCATTCAAAAAAAGTGAAAAGAACACGCCGCTCAAGGCGTGGCTAGGTCGGGCCGCACGACTGGAACTCACTTCCGGGTCCGGTGTAGCGGCTCGTGCTCACGGCATCGCCGAAGGCAATCAGCGCTTCCCTGAAGTTCCGCGCCGACCCGCTGAACTCCTGCGCCAACAAGGGCGACACCTGCTGCGCCAGTTGCCGCGCGACGAACTGCACGTCGTCGGCGGTGCGCGCAACGCCAAGGCGCTGCACACGCATCCAGAAAGCCTCCGCGTCCGAGAGAAAGGCGACCGCCGCGCGTGCCTTGGTGATCTTCTCGACGATCTGCTGCTGGATGCCATGCAGCGCCGCGTCGTTGGCGCGGAACTGGTCTCGGCTGCTGGCCAGCGTGCTCCTGAGCCGGTTGGCCGCTTCCAGGGAATTGCGCAAGGAAGCGTGCATGCGATCGGCATCCTGCAGCGCGGAGAACAGGTGGTCCTGCGTCTGGATGTCCTTCTGTGCGAGCGTGCGAATCGACAGATAGGTGCCGTAGCCGGGAACCCACCACCACTTCTCGAGTTCCCGCAGCTTCTTGCGGCGCTCCGCGAGACTGCGTTCCAGTTGACGCACGCGATCGTTGAGCTGGCGGATCTCGTCGCTGCTTGCGCGCTCGCGCGCGCTGGCCGCCGCGATCTGCGCTTCGACATCCGCGATCTTCCGGCCCAGGTCTTCCTGCGCCAGGAGGATCTCGCCGAGTTCCTTTTCCAGCCGGGCCGAGCGGGCCGCGCAGGTGCGATGCGCTGCTTCGGCGTTGCCGAGGTACTGTCGGGTTCTTCGTGTGATCTCGCCCGTCAAGGATTCGATGGTCTTGAGTTGCGCGTCCGCGCCTGCGACGTCTCCACGTTCTCCCATCTGCTGCGCGGCATCCAGGCCCCGAAGCACTTCGGTGGTGAGTTCGCCGAGCGGCCGGGGCGCGGGCACCTGCGCCGGCGCTTGTGCCGATGCCGCCGCGTGAAGCCCCGCGGCGAGCACGACGTGGGCCAGCGCACGCTGCAGCACCGCAGCGACAGGTCTTGAAAGAATGGCCATGGCTCCTCCTTCTGCTTCCTCTTTTCAGGCCCGAAGGCGGCTTCGCTGTCAGGCCGCCTTCTTGTTCGTCCCGAGAGCTTTTTGCGTCGCCGTCTTCTCCGCGGCGAGCGCCTGCTTGTCGTCGTTGGCCGCATCCATGTCCGCCTGAATGTCGCCCAGCAGCCGGGCGCCGAGCGAAGACGCCACCCGACGCGCGCCATCGTCGTCCAGGTAGGTCTCGTAGTCCTTCTTCACCTGGTCCCGGATGCCGGACGTGGCCCGCATGTACTCGTTGGCGATGTCGCCGAGTGCGACCCAGCCCGCCACGTAGCGCACCACGTCCTTCTTGAAATCGGGATCGGCGTAGAGCTCGCGCTTGAGTTCGACCGACTCCGACTGCATCGCCTTGACCTGTGCCGCGAAGCCCGGATCGGCCAGCCTGCCGCAGTGGGCGGACATGCCCGACCAGAAGAACGTCATGTCGCGAAGCACGCCGACCACCTGCCGCAGTGCCGCAATCACATTGAACAGGGCCTTGGCGGTCAGCTCCGCCGTCATCTCCTGGGCATGGGCGTTCTTCATCTCGACCGCGTACTTCTGCAGGTTGGCCGAGACCTCGATTTCCTTGTCCTTCTTCTGCATCAGCAGGTCGAGGTACTTGAGCTTCTCCTGGCGGTACCCCTCGGCGACCGCTGCATACCCATCGCCTTCGGTCTTGAGACCGTTGGCCACGTTCTGCAGGTAGTCGCTCAAGGCCTTGCTGGCGGTGGCCAGGCGTGCCTCGGCGTCGCTGAGCGTCTTGTCGGCCTGGGTCATCGCGTCCTTGGCCCGTGTGGCCGCCTGCGTCGCTTCGGTGTCCTTGAGCTTCGCCGACGACAGGTCTTTCTCCGCCGCCTTCTTTTTCTCGGCGTCCTTGGCCTCATCGACCGCGGCTTGTGCCTGGAGAAGCGCGGCGCTGGCCTGGGTCTGCTTTTTTTGCGCGGCGGCCAGCGCCGCCTCGGCGTCGCTTTTCTTCAGGCGTGCGGCATCGGCCGCCTTGGCGGCCTTTTCCTTTTCTTGCTTGAGGGCGTCATCGTCCTGCTTTACGCCGGCGTCGGCGCCTGCCGTCTTGCGCGGTGCGTCGGGTGGAATCTGCGGGTTCGCCGGTGTCTTCGATCCGGCGAATGCGCCTGCGAACGCACCGGCGGCCTGCGCGATCGGCGCAAGAACGGCTCCGACCATGCTGAGCGCGAACGAGCGGTCCTCTGCCTTTTCCGTCTTGCGCTTGGCTTCTTCATACAGCTTCTCGAGCTCCTTGCGGCTTTGCTCCAGGCGCCTGCTCAACTCCTCCGCCTCCGCGATCCTGGCTTCCAGATCCTGCGCGCGGACCCTGAGTTCTTCCGCGTTCTTCAGCTCGGTGCCGCGCGCCTTCTCCGTCGTCTGCAGCACATCGCTGGAGTCGTTCGCAAGGCTCTCGAATTCCCTGGCCAGCACGTCCATGCTCGCCCCAAGTTTCTGCGCCACCGACGAGGCCCGTGCGAGAAAAACCAGTGCGAGGCTGTCCTGTCCGTTGACCAGGAACTTGAAGACGCGGTTGAAGGTCGGCAGAAGTTCCTGCGTAGCACTTTCGATGGCGCCCATCTCCTGCATGCACTTCCCGCACAGCACGCCGAAGCGGTCGTGGATGCGTCCGATCGGCGCGCGGATTTCTCCGTACTTGGCCGGGGTGCTGTTGTAGGCCAGGTTGATGAAATCGCCGGTGCGCTGCAGCTTGCTCACGAGGTCGTCCAGACGAAGCGTCTTGAGAACCTGTGCCTTCTGCGCAATCACCATCCGTGTTCCGGACCTGGGTGTTTCGATCAGGGAGAACTGCTCCCCGTCGATGTCGACGCGGTAGTCGTCAATGTTCAGGACATCGGCCATTTCATTTCCCTTGGGTTGCTTGTGGATCGATGCGCTCGCAACGGTGCTTGCGGCGTGTCGAGAGGCTAAGCATCCCTACGGAAATCGGTAGGAGGGAATGTCAGAAGCGGTTTACTTGTTTTCGGCGATGGCCTTCGCCGGAGCATCGGAATAGCTCACATCGCCTTGTCATTCTTTTGTTTCGCGTGGGCGCGTGCGGCTCGCAAAGTCCCCCATTGGGCCGCGTTTTTACGCTTTCTTTACGCCCCCCCACTCACTCTTTCCCCCGGTTTTACGCACGCCTGCCGAGACTCCTTTCATCTTGTTTGCAGGAGTGATGAATGGACATCGTCTGGATGGGCGCCTTGCTGGCGCTGTGGGTCGTGGTGGCGGCCATGGTCGTCGGGCTGAACCGGCTCGAAGGGCCGCAGAAGCCGCACGCGGGCGTTGATACGACACGCACGCCGGGGGATGCATCGTGATCGGCCTCGAAGTCCTGTACGGCTTCGGCGCGCTGGTCGCCGTGGTCCTGTTCGCGTACCTGGTGTTCGCGCTGATCTGCGCCGAGGAGTTCTGACATGGAAACCTCGGCCTGGGTCTTGCTGGCCCTTTTTCTCGGCGCGCTGCTCGTGCTGGCCTGGCCGCTGGGCAAGCTGCTGGCCGCGCTGTGCGCCGAGCGCGTGCCGCGCTGGATGCAGCGCGTCGAAGCGCCGCTGTACCGCCTCGCGGGCACGCAGCCCGAGCAGTCGATGCACTGGCTGCGCTACGCGCTGGCGCTGCTGGCGTTCAACGCCATCGGCGCGATCTTTCTCTATGCCATGCAGCGGCTGCAGGGCGGGCTGCCGTTCAACCCGGCCGGCATGGGCGCGGTGTCGCCCGACTCGGCCTTCAACACGGCGGTGAGCTTCGTCGCCAACACCAACTGGCAGGGCTACGCCGGCGAGTCGACCATGAGCTACCTCACGCAGATGCTCGGCCTGGCGGTGCAGAACTTCCTGTCTGCCGCCACCGGCATCGCGGTCGCCTTCGCACTGGTGCGCGGCTTCGTGCGCTGCGGTGACGGCAAGGGCCTGGTCGGCAACTTCTGGGCCGACGTGACGCGCGTCACGCTGTGGGTGCTGCTGCCGATCTCGTTCGTGCTCGCGCTGTGCCTGGCAGGGCAGGGCGTGATCCAGAACTTCGACGCCTACAAGAGCGTGCAGACGATCGAGGCCACGGCCTTCCAGCAACCGAAGAACGGCCCCGACGGCCAGCCGTTGAAGGACGACAAGGGCGCCCCCGTGATGGAAGACGCCACCACACAGACGCAGACGCTGGCCATGGGCCCGGTCGCTTCGCAGGAAGCGATCAAGATGCTCGGCACCAACGGCGGCGGCTTCTTCAACGCCAACTCGGCGCACCCCTACGAGAACCCGACCGCGTTCAGCAACCTGCTGGAGATGCTGGCGATCTTCCTGATCCCCGCGGCGCTGTGCTTCGCCTTCGGCCGCGTGGTCGGCGACCTGCGCCAGGGCTGGGCCGTGCTCGCGGCGATGACGGTGCTGTTCGTGGTGGCGGTGCTGGCCGTCACGCCCGCCGAGCAGGCCGGCAACCCGCTGCTGGGCCCGCTGGGCGTGGACCAGGTGGCCAGCGCGCTGCAAAGCGGCGGCAACATGGAAGGCAAGGAAGTGCGCTTCGGCATCGACGCCTCGGCCCTCTTCGCCGCCGTGACCACCGCCGCCTCGTGCGGCGCGGTGAACGCCATGCACGACTCGCTCACGCCCATCGGCGGCATGGTCCCCATGGTGCTGATGCAGCTGGGTGAGGTCGTCTTCGGCGGCGTCGGCAGCGGCCTGTACGGCATGCTGGTGTTCGCCATGCTCGCGGTGTTCATCGCGGGCCTGATGATCGGGCGCACGCCCGAGTACCTCGGCAAGAAGATCGAGGTGCGCGAGATGAAGCTGATCTCCATCGCCATCCTGGTCACGCCGGTGCTGGTGCTGGCGGGCACGGCGCTGGCGGTGAGCGCGGGCGCGGGCAAGGTCGGCATCGCCAACCCCGGCGCGCACGGCTTCTCCGAAGTGCTGTACGCGCTGACCTCGGCAGCCAACAACAACGGCAGCGCCTTCGCGGGCCTGTCGGCCAACACACCGTTCTACAACGGCCTGCTCGGCCTGGCGATGTGGCTCGGGCGCTTCGCGATGATCGTGCCGGTGCTCGCCATTGCCGGCGCGCTGGCCGCCAAGAAGCGCCTGCCCGTCACCAGCGGCACGCTGCCCACGCACGGCCCGCTATTCGTCTTCCTGCTGATCGGCACCGTGCTGCTGGTCGGCTTGCTCAACTACGTGCCGGCGCTGGCCCTGGGCCCGATCGTCGAACACCTCGTGCTCTGGAAATAAGAAGGAGCGCACCATGACTGCCAAAACCAAAACTTCCCTCTCGCTGTTCGACGCGGCGCTGGTCAAGCCCGCGCTGTGGGGCGCCTTCGCCAAGCTGAACCCGCGCACCCAGTGGCGCAACCCGGTGATGTTCATCGTCTACATCGGGAGCATCCTCACGACGCTGCTCTGGGTGCATGCGCTGAGCTTCCCGGGCGACACCGGCATGCAGCCCGCCTTCGTGCTGGCCGTGACCGTGTGGCTGTGGTTCACCGTGCTGTTCGCCAACTTCGCCGAGGCGCTGGCCGAAGGCCGCAGCAAGGCGCAGGCGGCCTCGCTGCGCGGCCTGCGCAAGGACACCTGGGCCAAGAAGCTGAAGGACCAGCAGCAGCCGCACCACGGCGCGCCGTGGCTGCCGGAGCAGGCGCCCAACCTGCGCAAGGGCGACGTCGTGCTGGTCGAAGCCGGCGACGTGATCCCGCTCGACGGCGAAGTGATCGAAGGCGTGGCCTCGGTCGACGAAAGCGCCATCACCGGCGAATCGGCGCCCGTGGTGCGCGAATCGGGCGGCGACTTCTCGGCCGTCACCGGCGGCACGCGCGTGCTGTCCGACTGGCTGGTGGTGCGCATCTCGGTGAACCCCGGCGAGTCGTTCCTGGACCGCATGATCGGCATGGTCGAGGCGGCCAAGCGCCACAAGACGCCGAACGAGATCGCGCTGACCATCCTGTTGGTCGCACTGACCATCGTGTTCCTCATGGTCACCGTCACGCTGCTGCCGTTCTCGGTGTTCAGCGTGGAAGCCGCGGGCGCGGGCACCGTGGTGTCGCTCACCGCGCTGGTCGCGCTGCTCGTGTGCCTGATCCCGACCACCATCGGCGGCCTGCTCTCGGCCGTGGGCGTGGCCGGCATGAGCCGCATGATGCAGGCCAACGTGATCGCCACCTCGGGCCGCGCGGTGGAAGCGGCCGGCGACGTCGACGTGCTGCTGCTGGACAAGACCGGCACCATCACGCACGGCAACCGCCAGGCCAGCGCCTTCCTGCCCGCGCCCGGCGTGCCCAAGGGCCGCCTCGCGCGCGCCGCCATGCTCGCCTCGCTGGCCGACGAAACGCCCGAGGGCCGCAGCATCGTCGAGCTGGCACGCCGCGACGGCCTCGAAGCGGCGTCGGTCGAAGGCGCGCGCTTCGTGCCCTTCACCGCGCAGACCCGCATGAGCGGTGTCGACCTGCCGGCCGCGCCGAACAGCCTGGACGTCGATGCCATCGTGCTGCGCAAGGGCGCGGTCGACGCGGTGCGCCGCCATGTCGAAGCGCTGGGCGGCAGCGTGCCGGCCGAGATGCTGCGCGCCGCCGAAGAAGCGGCACGCCGCGGCAGCACGCCGCTGGCCGTGGCCGAAGGCAACCGCGTGCTCGGCGTGGTCGAGCTCAAGGACATCGTCAAGACCGGCATCCGCGACCGCTTTGCCGAGTTGCGCCGCATGGGCATCAAGACCGTGATGATCACGGGCGACAACAAGCTCACGGCCGCCGCCATTGCGGCCGAGGCCGGCGTGGACGACTTCCTGGCCGAGGCCACGCCCGAAGACAAGCTCGCGCTGATCCGCAAGTACCAGGCCGAAGGCCGGCTGGTCGCGATGACCGGCGACGGCACCAACGACGCCCCCGCGCTCGCGCAGGCCGACGTGGCCGTGGCCATGGGCAGCGGCACGCAGGCCGCGAAGGAGGCCGGCAACATGGTCGACCTCGACTCCAACCCGACCAAGCTGCTCGAGGTGGTGGAGACCGGCAAGGCGCTGCTCATGACGCGCGGCTCGCTCACCACCTTCTCGATCGCGAACGACGTGGCGAAGTACTTCGCGATCATTCCGGCGATCTTCGTGTCGACCTATCCGCAGTTGGGCGCGCTCAACGTGATGCGCCTGGCCAGCCCGTCGTCGGCCATCCTGTCGGCGGTGATCTTCAACGCGCTCGTCATCGTGTTCCTGATTCCGCTGGCGCTCAAGGGCGTGCGCTACCGGCCCGTGGGCGCCGCTGCGCTGCTGCGCCGCAACCTCGCCATCTACGGCCTGGGCGGCTTGCTCGTTCCCTTCATCGGCATCAAGTTGATCGACTGGCTGCTGGTTGCAGTCCATCTGGTCTGAGGAGTTCTTCATCATGAAAAACAACAACGGCAGCATCGTCCGCCCCGCGCTCGTGCTCTTCGCGCTGCTGAGCGCATTCACCGGCCTGCTCTACCCGGCGGCCGTCACCGGCGCCGCGCAGGCGCTGTTCCCCGCGCAGGCGGCGGGCAGCCTGGTGATGCGCGATGGCAAGCCCGTCGGCTCCGCGCTCATCGGCCAGAACTTCAGCGACCCGAAGCACTTCTGGGGCCGCCCGTCGGCCACCGCACCGCAGCCCTACAACGCGAGCGCCTCGGGCGGCTCCAACCAGGGCCCGCTGAACCCCGCGCTGGCGGATGCGGTGAAGGCGCGCGTCGAGGCGCTGCGCGCGGCCGACCCGGGCAACACCTCGCCGGTGCCGGTGGACCTCGTCACGGCCTCGGCCAGCGGGCTCGACCCCGACATCAGCCCCGCCGCCGCGCACTACCAGGCCGCCCGTGTGGCGCGCGAACGCGGCGTGCCGATCGATCAGGTGAACGCGTTGATCGCGAAGAACACCCAGTCGCCGCTGTGGGGCGTGCTGGGCGAATCGCGCGTCAACGTGCTGGCGCTGAACCTGGCGCTCGATGCTTCTTCGACGGTGCGTTGAGGAGAAAACAACCATGGCCTATGCCGCCTACCGTGAACATCCGGTCGCCGTCGTGCGAAGTCCGATCGCGCCGCGCACGACGCAGTTCCATGTGCTCGACGTCACCGTCTGCTGCGCCGACGCGCTGCGCGTGCGCCGCAGCATCGCCGCCTGCGCCGAGGCCGGCGTGGTGCGCTGCGAGCCGCTGCTGCATGCCTGCAGCTCGCAGGAAAGCGACGCGCCCTGCGTGCGCCTGATGATCCGTTTTCCGACCACGCGCTATGCCGAGGTGCTGCACCGCCTCATCGAATGCGTGCCGTCGGGCGAGATCGGCCGGCTCATGAGCTGGCGCGATCACCTCGCGCGCTGCGGCCTGCGCCATGGTCACTGACCTGCTGCACGCGCTGCTGGCCATGGCGGCGCTGTTCGTGCCGCTGGGCTTCGCCTGGTGGGTGCTGTCGCGCACCGCGCGCCGACACTCACGGCGGCGCAAGAACGGACCGCCAATGCGCTAATCTGCGCGCTCCCATGCCCGAGACCCGCCCCGACCCCGACGCCCTGCTCGCGCAACTGCGCAGCGACGAGGCGCGCGCGCTGCGCGGCAAGCTGCGCATCTACTTCGGTGCCAGTGCCGGCGTGGGCAAGACCTGGGCCATGCTCAGCGCCGCCCGGCGCGAGCGCGAGGCCGGGCGCGACGTGCTCATCGGCGTGGTCGAAACGCACGGCCGCAGCGAGACCGCCGCGCTGCTCGCGGGGCTCGACACGCTGCCGCTGCGCGAGCTGCCCTACCGTGGCCGCACGCTCGCCGAGTTCGACCTCGACGCCGCCCTGGCGCGCAGGCCCGCCGTGCTGCTGGTCGACGAACTGGCCCACACCAACGCGCCCGGCTCGCGCCACGCCAAGCGCTGGCAGGACGTGCAGGAGCTGTTGGCCGCCGGCATCGAGGTGTGGTCGGCGCTCAACGTGCAGCACCTGGAAAGCCTCAACGGCACCGTCGGCGCGATCACCGGCGTGCGCGTGCACGAGACCGTGCCCGACACCGTGCTCGACGAGGCCGACGAGGTGGTGCTGGTCGACGTCACGCCCGACGAACTCACGGCGCGGCTCGCGGCCGGCAAGGTCTACCTGCCGCAGCAGGCCGAGCGCGCCGCACAGAATTTCTTCCGCAAGGGCAACCTGATCGCGCTGCGCGAGATCGCCCTGCGCCGCACCGCCGAGCATGTCGAAGACGACGTGCGCGGCTGGCGCGTCGAACAGTCGGGCCCCGGCGGCAACGGGCAGGGCGGTGCGGCGCTGCAGGCCTGGAACACCTCGGGCGCGATCCTGGCCTGCGTCGGCCCGCACGAGGGCGCGGCGCAGACCGTGCGCACCGCCGCGCGGCTCGCGGGCCAGCTCAACGTGCGCTGGCATGCCGCGTACGTCGAGACGCCGCGGCTGCAACGCCTCGATGCCGCTCAGCGCGATCGCATCCTCGCCGTGCTCAAGCTGGCGGAAGAACTGGGCGCGGCCACGGCCGTGCTCACCGGCGCCGACGTGGCCGAGCAACTGTCCGAGCAGGCGCGGCGCCTGAACTGCGCGACGCTGGTCATCGGGCGCGCGGAGTCCGTGCGCGGCTGGCGGCGCTGGTGGGGTGCGTCTGCGGTGCCGCTGGCGCGCGCGCTGGCGCAGCGGGCACCGGCGCTCGACATCCTCGAAGTGGGCCGCGCCGACAGCGCGCGCCGCCTGTCGCAGGCGACGCTGGTTGCCACGCAGGCCGACGACGACGATGAGCGCGCGCAGTCGCGCTGGCCCGGCTACGCCTGGGCCGCGGCCACCAGCATCGCGCTCACGCTGCTGTGCACGCCGCTCACGGGCGTGCTGGAGCTGTCCAACATCGTCATGCTGTTCCTGCTCGGCGTGGTGGGCGTGGCGATGCGCTTCGGGCGCGGGCCTTCGGCGCTCGCGGCCATGCTCAACGTGGCGGCCTTCGACTACTTCTTTGTCGCGCCGCGCCTGTCCTTCGCGGTCAGCGACGTGCAGTACCTGCTGACCTTCGCCGTGATGCTCGGCGTCGGCCTGCTGGTGGGCCAGCTCACGGCCGGGCTGCGCTTCGCGGCCGGCGTGTCGACCAGCCGCGAGCGCCGCGCGCGCTCGCTGTTCGAGCTCACGCGCGAACTCTCGGCCGCGCTCGAAAGCACCCAGGTCGTCGCGCTCGGCGCCGCCGCCGTGCAGGCCCATTTCGGCGGCCATGCGCGCGTGCTGGTCACCGATGCGGCCGACCAGCTCGCGCCCCCCGCCGACCCGCCGCCCGGTTTCGATGCGCAGGTGGCCGACTGGGCCTTCCGCCACGGCCAGCCCGCCGGCCTGGCCACCGCCACGCTCGCCGCCCAGCCCTGGCACTACGTGCCGCTGCGCGCGCCGATGCGCGTGCGCGGCGTGCTCGCGCTGTGCCCGGCCCGCCCGCGCTGGCTGCTGATTCCCGAGCAGGCGCAGCAGCTGGACACGCTCGCGCGCCAGATCGCCATCGCGCTGGAGCGCGTGCACTACGTCGAAGTCGCGCAGCGCGCCGTGGTCGAGATGGAATCGGAGCGCCTGCGCAACGCGCTGCTGGGCGCCATCTCGCACGACGTGCGCACGCCGCTCACCGCGCTCATCGCGCTGGCCGAATCGCTGCAGACCCTGCCGGCCGAAGAACACGGCGAGGCCGCGCGCGCCATCGTCACGCAGGCCCATGCGCTGCATGCGCTGGTCAGCAACCTGCTCGACATGGCGCGCCTCGAAAGCGGCGTGGCCGGCGGCGCGGTCAACCTGCGGCGCGACTGGCAGTCGGTCGAGGAGGTGGTAGGCGCTGCCATCCGCGCCGCCCGCCCCGCGCTGCGCGGCATGACCGTGCAGACCGCGTGGGACCCGGAGCTGCCGCTGGTCGAGTTCGACGCCGTGCTCATCGAGCGCGTGCTCGTCAACCTGCTGGAGAACGCCGCCAAGTACGGCGCCGCGCCCATCGAGGTGGGCGCGCGCGCCGAGCCCGCCGCGCTGGTTCTCACCGTGCGCGACCACGGCCCCGGCCTGCCCGCCGCGCTGCACGGCCGCGAACAGACGCTGTTCGACAAGTTCACGCGCGGCGAGGCCGAATCCGCCACGCCCGGCGTCGGCCTCGGCCTGGCCATCTGCCGCGCCGTGGTGAGCGCGCACGGCGGCGAGATCAGCGCGGCGAATGCGCGCGATGGCGGTGCAGAATTCACCGTCACCTTGCCGCGCCGCGAGCCACCCGAACCCGCTGAAGCCCAGCTCTGAAACCCGCCATGCCATCCCCCACCGCCATCGTGATCGAAGACGAGCCGCAGATCCGCCGCTTCGTGCGCGGCGCGCTCGAGGCCGAAGGCTGGCAGGTGCACGAGGCCGGCACCCTGCGCGACGGCCTGGCGGCCGCCGGCACGCGCCAACCCGACCTGCTGGTGCTCGACCTGGGCCTGCCCGACGGCGACGGCGTATCGCTGATCCGCGATGTGCGCGGCTGGTCGCAGGTGCCGATCATCGTGCTCTCGGCCCGCACCGACGAAGCCGACAAGATCGCCGCGCTCGACGCCGGCGCCGACGACTACCTCACCAAGCCCTTCGGCACCGGCGAACTGCTCGCCCGCGTGCGCGCCAACCTGCGCCGTCCACGCGCCGCGGGCGGCAACGGCGACGAACCGGCCGCCGAGGCCGTGTTCCGCTTCGGCGAGATCGAACTGGACCGCGCCGCACGCATCGTGCGCCGCGCCGGCGCCGAGGTGCACCTCACGCCGACCGAGTACCGCCTGCTGTCGGTGCTGGTGGCCAACGCCGGCCGCGTGCTGACGCAGCGGCAATTGCTGCGCGAGGTGTGGGGCCCGTCGCACACGGACCAGAGCCACTATCTGCGCATCTACATGGGGCATCTGCGGCAGAAGCTGGAGACCGATCCGGCGCAGCCGAAGCATCTGTTGACGGAGACGGCGGTGGGGTACCGGCTGGTCGTCTAGTCAAAGCAAAGGGAAGGGCTCTTCACCACCCACAAAGCCCGGCAGGCGGTGTGGTGTGGGCGGCCCCTCTGTGCCGCCGAGGAGCGCAGTGTTTCGCGGATCAGGGCTCGCAGCTGTTTGAGCCGAAGGCGAGTTCTGCGAGACCCCGCGAAACGCGAGCACCGCAGGGCAGCCGCGAAGCGGCCGGCACAGTGGGGCCGACCGCGCCGCGCCGCTTGTCGGGCGCGCTCCCGAGAGAGCGCGCACCCGATCAGCTCTTGTTCGGATTCAGCAGGAATTTCTCCCCCGTAGCCTGCTTCCCATACACCCCGATCGCATCGAGTTGCAGCGCCTCGACCAGCGACACCTCCCGCGTGTAGTGGCTGGCAAACGTCGTCTTCAACTCAGCCACCACGCGCGAACGCAGCCGCTGCGTGCCTTCATCGCCCAGCTTCTGCAGGAACGGGAACAGCAGCCAGCCGCCCATGCCCCAGGCCATGCCGAAGTTGCGCACGAACTCGGTCGGGCTGCGGTCCAGACCGCCGTAGATGTAGACCTGCTTGTGTGTGGTCGAGCCGTAGCGGCTGTATTCCTTGGCTGTGCGGTTCAGCGCCGCTTCCATGCAGCCGAGGATCTGGCCGGCCAGCTTGCCGCCGCCCGTGGCGTCGAAGGCCAGCGTGGCGCCGGTGGCGACCAAGGCGTCGGTCAGTTGTTCGAGGAAGTCCGGCGAGCTCGCGTTGCAGACGTACTTCGCGCCGATGCCGCGCAGCAGCGCCTCCTGCTCGGGCTTGCGCACGATGTTGACGAGGTCGATGCCGTCCTTCTGGCAGATCTTGTTGAGCATCTGGCCCAGGTTGGACGCGGCCGCCGTGTGCACCAGCGCCTTGTGGCCTTCGCGCTTCATGGTCTCGACCATGCCCAGCGAGGTCAGCGGGTTCACGAAGCACGACGCGCCCTCGGCCGGCGTGGTGCCCGCCGGCAGCTCGAGGCACATCTGCACGGGCACCGCGCGGTACTGCGAGTACATCGCGCCGCCGATGGCCGCCACGGTCTTGCCCAGCAGCGCCTGTGCAGCCGGCGACGAACCGGCCTTGACCACCACGCCCGCACCTTCGTTGCCCACCGGCATCGACTGGTCGAGCCGCGCCGCCATCGAGGCGCGCGCGCGTTCGGGCACCGTGGCGGTGACGACGGGGCGGTCGGCGGTGCCGGAGGCCACGGCGGTGCTCATGTCGGCGGCGCCGAAGAGCAGGCCCAGGTCCGACGGGTTCATCGGCGAGGCCTCGACGCGGATCACCACCTCGTGGGCCTGCGGTTCGGGCATCGGGTCGTCGTGCAGGGAGAGTTCGAGTTCGCCGTTGGAACGGACGAGGGAGCGCAGTTGGAGTGCCATGGGAAAGCCCCTGTGAAAGGTCGTTCGGAGATGGCCATCGGCCACGGGGCGGCCAGTATAGGAGCGGGTGCGCGCGCCTGCTGGCGCCTTCAAGACACCATGGGCATCACCGGGGCATGGGCCAGCGCATGGCGCATCCGCAGCGGATCGAGCCGCTCGATGTAGCGCGGGATGTTGCGCCACAGCGTGTGGTACCCATAGCCGCCGCGCAGCATCTCCTGGCGCGCGCTGTCCTTGTCCCAGTCCTGCACGGCCATGCGGTAGACGGCCGCCACCACGCCCGTGCGGTCGGCGCCGTGCATGCAGTGGATGAGCACCGGCCCTTGCTTTTCGGCCTCGCGCATCGCGACCAGCGCGCGCAGCACCTTGGCGTCGTCGATCGACCAGGTGTTGATCGGCACGCGCACCAGCCGGATGCCGCTGCCGGCAAACACCTTCCGGTCGTCGTTGAAGGAGCGCAGGCTCACGACGGTGCGGATGCCCAGCGACTGCAGCGCCGCCACGTTGGCGCGGCGCGGCTGCGCGCTGCGGTACAGCGTGGGCGTGATGCGGTGCAGGTTCTCGACCTGCAGGGCGTCGAGCGGATCGGCCCAGTGGCCGGGGCGCAGGTCGGCGGTGTCTTGCTTCATCGTGCGCGGCGCGGCCAGTGGCGACGCACCAGGATCAGCAGCGCCACCGCGAGCCCGCCCCAGTAGTCGACCGGCGCGCCCCACAGCCAGTGCTTGTGCCAGAAGGCCTTCACGGGGTTGAAGTTCTCGAAGCCGAAGGCCGGGTTGATGAGGAACCACAGGAAGTCTTCGCAGACCCAGAACACGATCAGCCCCGCGAGCGCCAACCCCCAGTCGCGCAAGGTCCAGCGTCCCTGGAAGGCCAGCGGCGAGAAGAACACCAGCATCATGAAGGTGAACACCCAGGCGTGGTACCCCGTCATCGCGCGCCCGCCCCAGAACAGGTCGAGCCAGATGTTGTTCTCGATGCGCCACGTGGGCAGCGAGGTCGCCCAGCCGGCGCCGCCTTCGATCTGGATCTCGGCGTTGGCGAAGAAGAACGCCATCGTCACGACCCACGCGAGGTAGACCAGCGTGCGGCCGATGCCGGGCCGCGGCTCCACGGCTGCGCCGCTCATGCGCCGAGGCCCAGCACGCGCTGCAGCACCGCGCGCGCGGCCTGCGGCTTGCCCAGCGCGCGGCTGCGCGCGGCCATGGCCGCGAGCTTGGCGGGGTCGGCCATGAGGCGCGCCACCTTGTAGTCCAGGCCGATGGCGTCGTAGGCCAGCCAGGCGGCGCTTTCTTCCATGAGGAAGCCGGCGTTGTGTTCTTCCTGTCCCGGGATCGGCGAGATCAGCAGCATCGGCTTGCCCAGCGCCAGACACTCCGACACCGTGAGGCCGCCGGGCTTGGTCACGACCAGGTCGGCCGCGGCCATCATCTTGTGCATCTCGTTCGTGAAGCCGACGGCCACCACGCGGCCCGGATGGCGCTGCGACAGCGCCTCCAGGCGCGCATGGGCTTCGGCATTGCGGCCGGCCACCGCGATGACCTGGAAGGGCGTGTCGCCGCCCAGCGCCAGCACGCGCTCGACCATGCTCGGCAGATCGCCCACACCGGCGCCGCCCGAGGCCATCAGCAGCACCGGCCGTGCGGGGTCCAGGCCCAGCGCGCTCGCGCAGGCCGCGTGCGCGAGTTCGGGCGCATCGGGCTCCGAAAAGGCGGGCATCACCGGAATGCCCGTGACGTGCACGCGCTCGGGCGGAATGCCGCGCGCGCGCAGCCGGAAGGCGACTTCTTCCGTGGCCGCGAGGTAGCCCGTCATGCCCGGCACCAGCCACATGTTGTGCAGGTCGTAGTCGGTGATCTGCAGCCACACGGGGCATTCGATGCGGCCCCGGTTGCGCTCGCGCATCAGCAGCTCGGCCGGCAGGAAGTGGGTGCAGATCACGGCGTCGGGCTTGGCGCGGCGGATCTCGCGCACCAGCGCGCCGGTGCTCAGGCGCTCGATGCCGCGGCGCAGCCGCTGCGAGGGCGCGTGGTGCGGCGTGACGTCGGTGCGCTGGTGCAGGTACGACCACAGCTCGGGCGCGCGGTTCACCAGCTGCAGGTACCAGTCGGTGTACACCTTGCGAAAGCCCGCCGGCACATGGGCCATGGCGTCGACATGCACTGCGGTGTGCGGCGCGAACGACTGGGCGAGGGTGGCTTCGAGCGCCTGGGCGGCGCGCACATGGCCGTTGCCGGCGCTCACACTGAGGATCAGGAGTTTGGTCATGGATTCGGCGGTCTGGTCGCCGGATTATGGACATGCCATGTGGCACGGCCGGTGCACACGCGCCGTGCTGGAAGGATCACCGCATCAGAGCGGCGCCCGCGACGTGACGAGCTGATTCACGCCAGCGGCCGCCCGCTCGCGAATCGCCTCGAAGGTGGTGTTCGCGACGATGCGTCCGTTCTCGAACACCGTTTGCAGCAGATCGACCTGGCCGCTCGCCAGCGCTTCTTCGCGCAGCGTCTGTACTTCGCCGCGCGCGTTGCGCACCAGCGCGAGCCGCCCCTTCTTCGAGGCCTTGTTCACATCGCCCACCGGCGACTTGTAGACATCGCGCCACTCGCCGTTCACCTGCATCGCCGAGCACTTCATCGCCCATTGCATGGTGTCGCGGTTGACCTGCTGCAGCAGGCCGCCGCCCATGCCGAAGGAGATGTTCTCGGTCGAGAAGCCGTTGTGGAAGAAGTTCGAGAGGCACAGCCGCAGCGAGTCGAGGTTCACGCCGTCGCCCTGGATGATGCGCACGTTGTTCAGCACGCGGAACCCCTTGGCATTCGTCGTGGTGCCGAAGCGTTCGGCCAGGATCTGCGCCACCTTGAGCGTGGTTTCGGCCGGGTCGCCCGAGTCGGGCCGCACCACCAGCGTCGCGCCCGAGGCCACCACCTTCGCCTTGAGCTCGTCGCCCCAGATGCGTGCGCAGGCATTGAAGATGTCGTAGCTGTCGCTCACCACCGCGAAGGTCGTGCCGGGCTTGGCGAACTGGTCGACCATGTTGCTGTACGCGTCGGATTCGTGGTCGCGACCCCAGCCCGTGATGGTGCTGTGCTCGGCCGCGGGAATCGAGAAGCCCGCCACGTCGCAGTCGTAGTAACGACGCGCCGCCACCAAGGCGGCCAGCGTGTCGGTGCCCATGAAGTTGACCAGGTGGGCCATGCCGCCGAGCGCCGCCGACTCCAGGCTCGACACGCCCCGCGCGCCGAAGTCGTGCAGCCTGAACGCGATCTGGCCTTGCGGGTCGTCGCAGGTCGCTTCGAGGTAGCGCAGCAACGTGGTGCGTGCAGCGGCCGAGAGCGTGGCCACCGTGGTCGGATACCAGATGGCGCGCAGCAGTTCGGTTTCGAGAAAGCTCGTGACCCAGAAGAACTCGGGGTCGGTGTTTTCGATGGTCGCGAGCACGTTGTGCACCGGCAGCACGCTGCCCTCGGGGACCGCGCGGATGCGCACGGGCATCAGTCCGTCGTGCTTCTCGATCAGCCGCAGCCACCCTTCGCGGTTGAAGGGTTCGCCGTGCACGGCCATCATCGCTGCGGCCTCCTCGACGTCGCTGCGCGTCACCGGCGTCTGCAGGTACTCGCGCAGGTACGCCTGCAGGCCGAAGAACAGCGAATGGCTGAAGAGCCCGCCGCGCGATTCGATGTAGCTGTGCACGGTCTGCGTACCGGGCGGGTACTGCATCCAGTGCGACACCTTGTAGGAGTCGGTGCGCAGCAGCAGGTTGTTGCCCAGGGGCGAGGAGGTGAGGTTGCGGTTCATGTGAAAGCTCCTTTCACGTGGGCCCCGTCAACCGGAGCCCGTTCTTGCTGACAAAGCCTGGTCGTTCAGTTCTTGCCCAGGCCACCCAAAAAATGGTTTGCGATGAAGTAGTGGTCTTCGTAGATGCGGTCCGGCATCCCGAGGAACTGGGCAATCGGCACCCAGCGCACGGCGGCCGCGTCGTCGTCGGCACGCACATCCGACAGGCCCGTCCACTGGTTGTGGGCCAGCTCGAAGAAGAATCCGTGCGTGATCGTGCGGCCGCGCTGCGAGCGGTCGGGCGCATCGAACACGTGGCTGGCCTTCATGCTGCCGTTGAGCACGGGCACGGGCACCTTGAGGCGGGTTTCTTCCTTCAGCTCGCGGATGGCCGCGTCCTGCAGCCGCTCGTGCTGGCCGACGAAGCCGCCGGGCAGCGCCCACGTGCCCTTGCCGGGATGGAACTTGCGCTGCACCAGGAGGATGTGGCCCGCCTCGACCACGATGGCATCGACCGTGGTGTAGATCGGCGGAAAGTCGCTGCCCGCATAGCGGTACTTGTCGCGGTAGTCGACGAGGAAGGCGCGCTCGTTGCAGAGCTCGGCATAGTCGGCGGTGCCGGTGAACTTGTCGAGGAAGGCGGCGGTGCCGTCGGGCAGGTCGGCACGCGCGAGCTGCCCGCGATTCTCGGGGTCGAAATAGAGGTTGCGCACGTCGGTGGCGTTGAGGCTTTCCACGCTGTGCTGGCCCACGAACTCCCAGTGCGGGAAGAGCTTGAGGTAGTAGCTGGAGCTGTCCTTCAGGTGTCCCACCAGCGCGACCTTGGCCTGCGCCGCGGGCACATGGCCATCCTGCTGGATCAGCCGCTCGACGGCAGACTGGATCGACGCGATCCAGATCTGGTCGTTGTAGGGCGAGTCGCCGACGCCGACGACGCTCACGCGCATCTGCTCGCTGCCGCGCAGGCACGCGCGCACCATGCGTTCGCGTTCATCGAAGGTGAATGGGTCTTTGACGCTGCGGGGCTTGCGGTCGGAGCCGACCACCACGATGACCCGATCGGCGGCGCGAAGGCCTTCTTCGATGAGTCGCTGGTGACCGAAATGAACGGGCTGAAAACGCCCGATGACGATGGCGTACTGAAACTTGCGTGTGTTTGGCATGCTCACTTGGGAATCCCCCAAAAAGGGCGCAATCAACTTGCGCCTGGATTCAGGATAGCACCGGTGCGACGTATCGATCAAGCGTTCCTTGCCGCACGTGGCGGGCGGCCGATGGCAAACGGCCAGATACTCGCAGGGCGCATTTGCTAGGATTTGCCCCCCCATGACCGAGCCCTCCACCTCTCCCCACGCGCCCGTGCGCCTCAACAAACGCATGGCCGAACTCGGCCTGTGCTCGCGCCGCGAGGCCGACGACTGGATCGCGCAGGGCTGGGTGCGCGTCAACGGCAAGCCCGCCGAGATGGGCGTGAAGGTCACGCCCAGCGACCGCATCGAGGTCGACAAGGCCGCCAAGGGGCAGCAGGCGAACCAGGTCACGATCCTCATCAACAAGCCCATCGGCTACGTGAGCGGGCAGGCCGAGGACGGCCACGAGCCGGCGGTCACGCTGTTCACGCCGCAGAACCGCTGGTCGGAAGACAACGCGCGCTTCTTCTTCGGCCCGCAGCAGCTGCGCGGCCTGGCGCCGTGCGGGCGGCTGGACATCGACTCCACCGGCCTGCTCGTGATGACGCAGGACGGCCGCATCGCGCGCCAGCTCATCGGCGAAGACTCGACGATGGACAAGGAATACCTCGTGCGCGTGGCCTACCACGGCCTGGACCAGCCCGCGCCCACCGGCCAGCTGGTGCGCCTGGACGACGACGACCCGGTCACCACCAACGTGCAGGCGGTGTTTCCGCCCGCCATGCTGGCCCGGCTGCGGCACGGCCTGAGCCTGGACGGCCAGGCGCTCAAGCCGGCGCGTGTGGAGTGGCAGAACCCCGAGCAGCTGCGCTTCGTGCTCACCGAAGGCAAGAAGCGCCAGATCCGCCGCATGTGCGAGCTGGTCGGCCTCAAGGTGGTGGGCCTGAAGCGCGTGCGCATCGGCAAGGTGATGCTCGGCAACCTGCCGGTGGGGCAGTGGCGCTACCTGGCGCCGCACGAGAAATTCTGACGACCGGCCCATGGCCGCGGTGCTGAGCCGTCGCGCGCTGAACCGGGCCACGCTGGCCCGGCAGATGCTGCTGGCGCGGCGCAAGGCGAGCGTCGTGCAGGCCATCGAGAAGCTGGCCGGGTTGCAGGCGCAGGCGCCCAACCCGCCCTACATTGGCCTGTGGAGCCGGCTCGAAGGCTTTCACCGCGCGCAGCTGACCGACGCGCTGAAAAGCCGCCGCATCGTGCGCATGTCGACGCTGCGCGCCACCCTGCACCTGATGACCGCTTCGGACGCGTGGGCCTGGCGGCCGCTGCTCGAGCCCGTGCACCAGCGCGGCCTGTCGGGCCTGCATGCGCGGGCCCTCGAAGGCGTCGACCGCGCGGCCGTGGTGAAAGCGGGCCGCGCGCTGCTGGGCGACGGGCCGCTCACCGGCACCGCCCTCGGCCAGGCGCTCGCCGCGCGCTGGAAAGACCACGCGCCGGCCTCGCTCGCCGCGCTCATCCGCAACAACGTGCCGCTGGTCCACCTGCCGCCCGCGGGCAGCTGGAACTCGCACCAGAACGCGCTGCTGCAGCCGCTCGGCGATTGGCTGGGCGATGCCACTGCCGAGATCGCCACCGCCACGCAGGACGACCTGCTGCTGCGCTACCTCGCCGCCTTCGGCCCCGCGACGCTGGCCGATGCCGGCGCGTGGTCGGGCCTCACGGGCTGGAAGGCCGTGGCCGAACGGCTGCGGCCGCAGCTGCGCGTGTTCACCGGCGACGAGGGCCAGGAGCTTTTCGACCTGCCGCGCGCGCCGCGCCCCGACCCCGACACGCCCGCGCCGCCGCGCCTGGTCGCCGAGTGGGACAACCTGCTGCTCTCGCACGCCGACCGCCGCCGCGTGCTCGACGAGGCGCACCGCGCGCGCGTCTTCACCATCAACGGCATCGTGCGCGGCACGGTGCTGCTCGACGGCTTCGTGGCGGGCACCTGGAAGATCGAACGCGCGACGCAGGCGGCCACCGTCGTTCTGGAACCCTTCACGCGCTGGTCGGCGGCCGACCGGCGCGGCGTGGAGGAAGAGGCGCTGCGCCTGCTGGCCTTTGCCACGGACGCAGAGGACGAGCAGCACGCCGTTCGCGTCCTAAGCCCCGCCTAAGTCTTCGCGCCTACGCTGCGCCGAGGCGCAGGGCCCCTGACGATCATCCCGGTCGCGTGCTACCTTGCGCGCAAAGGAGTCGCCGCGATGCGCGTGCTGCTGGTGGAAGACGACGAAATGATCGGGCGCAGCCTGAAGCAGGCGCTCGAGGGCGCGGGCTGGTCGGCCGACTGGGTGCGCGACGGCGAGCTGGCGCACAGCGCGCTCGGCGACGGCGGCTACACCTGCGTGCTGCTCGACCTGGGCCTGCCCCGCCAGGACGGCACCGAGGTGCTGCGCCGTGCGCGCGAACGCGGCGACGCCACGCCCGTGCTGGTGCTCACCGCGCGCGACGGGCTGGACGACCGCATCCACAGCCTCGACCTCGGCGCCGACGACTACCTGCTCAAGCCCTTCGAGTTCCGTGAGCTGCTCGCGCGCATGCGCGCCGTAGTGCGCCGCCGCGACGGCGCCGCGCATTCGCTGATCGGCACCGCCGCGCTGCAGCTGGACCTCACGACGCGCGAGGTGGCAGTGAACGGCGTGCGCGAAGCACTCACCGCACGCGAGTTCGCGCTGCTGCACGCACTGCTGGAGCGGCCCGGCGCCATCCTCTCGCGCGAGCAGCTCGAGAACCGCATCTACGGCTGGGGCGACGAAGTGACCAGCAACGCCATCGATGTGCTGATCCACGGCATGCGCCGCAAGCTCGGTGCCGACGCGATCCGCAACGTGCGCGGCCTAGGCTGGCGAGTGGCGGCATGACCGGTGCCGCCCGCCGCTGGTGGCGCCCGCGTTCGCTGCGCACCCAGCTGCTGCTGTGGCTGGTCACGCTGCATGTGGTGGCGGCGGTGCTCACGGCGTGGTTCTCCTTCCTGGCCTACGGCAACCTCGTGCATAACGCGCTGGACGACCAGATGCGGCTGGTGGCCGAGTCGTACGCGGGCAACGACCCGCCCAAGACCCCGCGCGCGATGGACGGCGAGGCGGCCTTCTCGCGCGGCGCCTTCGTGGTGCAGATATGGAGCGCCGACGGCGCCACCTTGCGCGCGAGCTCGTGGCCCGCGCTGTCGGTGCCGCTGCAACCCGGCAACGGCTTCAGCGACGTGCACGCCGAAGGTCCCGCGCATTCGCGCTGGCGCGTGTTCACGGCCGAGCCCGCGCCGCATGCCGACGCGCCGCGCGTGCAGGTGCTGCAGAACGAGGACTACCGCCATCGCCGCGCGCTGCGCCGCGCCCTGCTCGAAGGCCTGCCGATCGCGCTGTTGCTGCCGGCGGCGTTGCTGGTGCTGTGGCTCATCGTGTCGGCTGCCTCGCGCTCGCTGCGCGGCGTGGCGCGCGACGTGGCCTCGCAGGACGAGCGCCGCCCCACCGAGCTGTCGCTGGCGCGCGTGCCCGACGAGATCACGCCGCTGGTGGGCGCCTTCAACCACCTGCTGTCGCGCGTGCGCAGCGCCTTCTCCACGCAGCGGCGCTTCGTGCAGGACGCGGCGCACGAGCTGCGAACGCCCATGGCCGCCATCGGCCTTCAGATCGAGAACCTGCGCGCGCACGTGCCGGCCGGCGAAGCCACCGAGCGCTTCAACCAGCTCGAGGCCGGCGTGACGCGCGCGCAGCACCTCATCGAGCAGCTGCTGCAGCTGTCGCGGCAGGACGCACCGCCCTCGGATGCGCCGGGCGAGCGGGTCGACATCGAGGCGCTGCTGCGCGAGAGCCTGGGCCAGCGCATGGTGCTGGCTGACGCACGGCGCATCGACGTGGGCTTCGAAGGCCTTGCCGCCGCCGTGGTGCATGCGCCCGCGGCCGAGCTGCGCAGCGTGTTCGACAACCTCATCGACAACGCGCTGCGCTATGCGCCCGAAGGCGGCGTGGTCGATGTGCGGCTGCACCGCGTCGACGGGCAGGCGGTGGTCGATGTGCTCGACAACGGGCCGGGCATTCCGCCGGCCGAACTGGAGCGCGTGTTCGACCGCTTCTTTCGCGTGCCCGGCGCGGCGGCGGGCGGCAGCGGGCTGGGCCTGGCGATCGCGCGCACGGCGGCCGAGCGGCATGGCCTGCGCATCGAATTGCGCAACCGCGACGACGGACCGGGGCTGAGGGCGCGGGTGCTGCTGCCGACGTAGTCATCGCGCGGTGCTCACTCCCGGCTCATTCTTCGCTCACGCTGGCCTCAGTCAGGCTGCCTAGAGTGGCTGCAGGTCCTGCTGCGCGCGGTCCGCGCGACGGCACCGGACCGGAGACAACCTGCCCTCAGGAGAACACACCATGCGCACTTCGTTCCAACTTCTCGCCGTTGCTTCCTTCGCCGCGTTCGCGGCCTTGGGCACGGTCAATGCCTCCGCCGAAACCACCGACGGTTCGGACTTCCATCCGCTGCAGTTGAATTCGCCGGAGAACCCGGAGGTGCAGGCCGGCGCGATGGCGGCGGCACGTCCGAGCGGCACGGAGCCCATTGGCCAGTCGACGTCGGCGCCGGCGATCAATGGGATGACCCCGGTGTCCGACATCCAGGCCGGCGCCTATGCGGCGTCGCACCCGACGGGCACCGAGCCCATCGGGCAATCGACTTCACTGCCGATGGTGAAGTCGGGCAGCGGAAGCTGATTCCGCTGCCAGGGACCTACCAGCTCAGTCGTCGTTGCTGCTGAGCAGTGCGCGGTAGATCACCGCGCCGATGATCGCGCCCACGATCGGGGCGACCCAGAACAGCCACAGCTCCGACACCGCGTACGACGGGCCGAACAGGGCCGGGCCGGTGCTGCGCGCCGGGTTCACCGAGGTGTTGGTCACGGGGATCGACACCAGGTGGATCAGCGTCAGGCACAGGCCGATGGCCATGCCCGCGAAGCCGGCCGCCGCGCGCTTGGCGGTGGCACCCAGGATCACGATCAGGAACACGGCGGTCATCACCACTTCGCTGATGAGTGCGGCCGTCATGCCGTACTTGCCGGGCGAGTGCTCGCCGTAGCCGTTGGTGGCAAAGCCGCCGATGTCCGCGCCCGGCTTGCCGGTGGCAATCAGGTACAGCACGCCGGCCGCGGCGATGGCGCCCAGCACCTGCGACACGATGTAGCCCGGCAGCTGCCCGGCCTTGAAGCGGCCGGCGGCGGCGAGGCCGATCGACACCGCTGGATTGAAGTGGCCGCCCGAGATCGGACCGAGCGCATAGGCGCCCGTGACCACCGTCAGGCCGAAGGCCAGCGAGACGCCGAGCAGGCCGATGCCGACGCCCGGAAAGGCCGCCGCCAGAACTGCGCTTCCGCAGCCTCCGAGCGTGAGCCAGAAAGTACCAATGAATTCTGCAGACCACTTTTTGTAGGTACTGTGTTCCATAACGCTCCATCCTGAAGTTGAGAAAGCACGCACGGCGGGAGCCGAACGCGGGCCGCATTCTAGGAACGGGAAATGGAGGCGTCGAGCAAACGGGCGCGCTTAGCGGCAACTGTTCACGATTGCTGTGGATTTGTGCAGTGCGTCATTTGCAAATGAGTGGGGCAAGGGCGCGCCACCGCACATCGACACGGCATCGACATCACATCGTCACGACCACTTTGCCGAACGCGCCGCGCTCCAGATGGTCGAGTGCGGCAGGCAGCGCGTCGAAGCCGTAGCGCGCCGCGATCACCGGCTTGAGCGCATTCGCATCGACCGCGCGCACCAGCTCTTCGAGCGCACGGCGATGGCCGACGCCGATGCCCTGCACCGTCACGCGGCCGAGCACCATCGCGTAGAACGACGCGCTCAGCGTGTCGCCGCCGAGCATGCCGATGATCGACACGCGCCCGCCCTGCTTCACGGCCTGCAGCGAGCGGTCGAGGTCGGGGCCGCTGGAGAGTTCGAGCACGTGATCGGCGCCGCGCCCGTGCGTGAGCCGGCGCACTTCGGCGGGCCAGTCGCTGTCGCGCGCGAGCACGTGCGTGGCGCCGAGCGCGCGTGCCGCGGCCTGCTTGTCGGCGCTGCCCGTCACCACGATGGCCTGCGCGCCGTGCAGCCGCGCAAGCTGCAGGCCGAACAGCGCGACGCCGCCGGTGCCGTGGACCAGCACGGTCTCGCCCGCGCGCAGGGCGCCGGTTTCCACCAGCGCGAACCACGCCGTGAGGCCGGCGCACGGCAGCGTGCTCGCTTCCTCGAGGCTCAACGTGGCCGGCGCGGCCACGGCCCAGTTCGCGTCGATGCACACGTGCGAGGCCAGCATGCCCGGCCCGGGGCCGCCGAGCAGCGTGGTGTCGGCGTGCCAGTGGCTGTCGGTCCAGCCGCCCCAGAAGGTGTTGATCACGCGGTCGCCCACGGCAAAGCGGCGCACGCCGGGGCTCACGGCCACCACCGTGCCCGCCATGTCCGAGCCGGGCGTGAAGGGCAGGTCGAGCGCCATGCCCATGCCGTCGCGCACCATGAGCAGGTCGCGGTAGTTGAGCGCCACCGCGCCCACGCGCACGAGGATCTGGCCCGGGCCTGGCGAGGGCATCGGCGCCTCGGTGTGTTCCAGGTGGGCGCGGCCCAGTCGGGGAAGCTGCCAGCGGCGCAGCACATCGGGTTCTTGCATCGGAAAAGGCTCCATCGGAAAAGATCGGCCTCGATGCTATTGACGATGAAAACGATCCGGTGGTGGATAATTTTCCGAAGAATGGTGCTTGAAAGTATCCAATGAGCCAACGCCTGCAAGGCATCGAGGAGTTCGTCGCGGCGGTGGAGGCGGGCAGCTTCGCGCTCGCCGCGCAGCGCCTGCACGTCACCCGTTCGGCGGTTGCCAAGAGCATCGCGCGGCTCGAGGCGCGGCTGGACACGCGCCTCTTCTTGCGCACCACGCGCAGCCAGAGCCTCACCGAGGAAGGGCACGGCTACTACGAGCGCTGCCGCCGCGCGCTGGCCGAGCTGGAGGCGGCCGAGGCGCTGACCGACGCCGCGCGCCACACGGCCGCCGGCCTCGTGCGCCTGAGCATGCCGGCGATGCTGGGGCGGCTCAAGGTCGGGCCGCTGCTATTGGCCCTGGCGCGCCAGCATCCGCAGC
Source organism: Variovorax sp. GW458-11-26-14-LB1 (assembly GCF_059423965.1). Lineage (NCBI taxonomy): Bacteria > Pseudomonadati > Pseudomonadota > Betaproteobacteria > Burkholderiales > Comamonadaceae > Variovorax > Variovorax sp. GW458-11-26-14-LB1. The sequence continues at coordinate 22,876 of NZ_JBWKYW010000032.1, read as the reverse complement.
TGTCGCTGGAGCTGGCCTTCAACGACCGGCGCGTCGACCTCGTGGAAGAGGGGCTCGACCTGGCCATCCGCAGCGGCGAGCTCGACGACAGCGCGGGGCTCGTGGCGCGGCCGGTCGGCGTGCAGTGGATGCTGCTGTGCGCCGCGCCCGCGTACCTGGCCGAGCGCGGCCATCCGCGCGACATCGCGGCACTGGTCGCGCCGCACGAGGCCGTGTACTACGCCCGCGACGGGCAGGTGTCGCCCTGGCGCTTTCGCGAGGGCGATGCGATGGTGGAGGCCACGCTGCCCTCGCGGCTGCGTTGCGACAGCGCCGAGGTGCTGCTGGAGGCCGCCATCGGCGGCATGGGCCTGGCGCGGCTGCCGGCCTGGCTGGCGGCCGACGCGCTCGCGGCCGGCACGCTGGTGCGCGTGTTCGAGGAGCCCGAGCCTTTCGGTTTTCCGCTGCACGTGATCCGCACGCCGAGCCGCTACCTGCCGCTGAAGACGCGCGTGGTGATCGACTGGCTGGTGGAACACCTGCCGCCGCTGCTGGCGGCGCGCTGACCTCAAGCACCCAAGCCGGCGCTATCCTGCGCCTTCATACAACGTCGAACAACGAGGAGACCTGCCCATGCCTTCATCCGCCCCCCGGCACACCGTGCGTGCCCTTGCCACCGCCTGCCTGGGCACGGCGCTCCTGCTCGGTGCGTCGCAGGCCGCCGCGCAGGGCACCGTCAACGCGCTGTGCAGCACCGACGCGGGCTGGTGCGAGGCGGCCGCCACGGCCTTCACGCGCGAGACCGGCATCAAGGTGCAGCAGGCCCACAAGGGCACCGGCGAAATCGGTGCGCAGCTGCGCGCCGAAGCCGCCAACCCCAAGACCGACCTCTGGTGGGGCGGCACCGGCGATCCGTTCCTGCAGGCCGCCGAGCAGGGCCTGCTCGAGCCCTACCGCCCGGCCTACATCAACGACCTGCACGACTGGTCGGTGCGCCAGTACGCCATGTCGCAGAACATGGTGGGCGGCTTCTACACGAGCGCCATGGGCTTCGGCTTCAACACCGAGCTGCTGAAGAAAAAGAAGCTCGCCGAGCCGAAGTGCTGGGCCGACCTCATCAAGCCCGAGTACAAGGGCGAGATCGAAATTTCGCACCCCGCCACCAGCGGCACGGCCTACACCGTCATCGCGGGCCTGGTGCAGCAGATGGGCGAGGAGCCCGCGTTCGACTACCTGAAGAAGCTGCACAAGAACGTCACCAGCTACACGCGCAGCGGCCAGGCCCAGGCGCCCAACGTGGCCAAGGGCGAGGTGGCGATCGGCGTGAGCTTCATCTTCGGCTTCGAGCGCTGGCGCCACGACAAATTTCCGGTGAAGACCGCCGCGCCCTGCGAGGGCACGGGCTTCGAGATCGGCGGCATCGCGCTCGTGAAGGGCGCGCGCAACAAGGAGAACGCCAAGCGGTATTACGACTGGCTCATGAGCCCCGCGGGCCAGTCCATCGGCGCCAAGGCCGGCAGCCTGCAGTCGCCGGCCAACAAGACCTTCAAGCCCGATCCGCGCATTCCGTCGATGGAGAGCGTGAAGCTCATCAAGTACGACTTCGAGAAGTACGGCAAGGCGGCCGAGCGCAAGCGGCTCATCGACCGCTGGACGCGCGAAGTCGAATCCCAACCGCGCTGAAAGCGCGGCGCGTAGCCGACACCCGTGTGACAAAGTTCGCGCGGCCTTGCGCTCGTTGTTTTTTGGCGCGACAACCCCAGTTCATAAAGTTGGCAAGGCCGCCGCCCACCATGGGCGGCTCGCCTTAGAATTTTTTGGCTTCGATCCCTTTCTTTCCCATGGCTGATTCCTCCAATACCAAACTCCCGTTCCAGGCTGAAGTCGCGCAACTGCTGCACCTCGTCACGCATGCGCTGTACTCCAACAAGGAAATCTTCCTGCGCGAGCTGATCTCGAACGCGTCCGACGCGTGCGACAAGCTGCGCTTCGAGGCGCTCGACCACCCCGCGCTGTACGAAGACCAGCCCGACCTGGACGTGCGCCTGACCTTCGACAAGGCCGCGCGCACCCTCACCATCACCGACAAGGGCATCGGCCTGTCGCGCCAGGAAGCCATCGACAACCTGGGCACCATCGCCAAGAGTGGTACCAAAGACTTCATGAGCCGCCTGAGCGGCGACCAGAAGGCCGACGCACAGCTCATCGGCCAGTTCGGCGTGGGCTTCTACTCGGGCTTCATCGTGGCCGACAAGATCACGGTCGAGTCGCGCCGCGCGGGCCTGCCCGCCGACCAGGGCGTGCGCTGGGTGAGCGGTGGCGCCGGCGACTTCGAGGTGGCCGACATCACGCGCGCCGCGCGCGGCACGAGCATCACGCTGCACCTGCGCGACGACGCCGACGAGTACCTCAACGCCTGGAAGCTCAAGCAGATCGTCGGCAAGTACTCCGACCACATCTCCCTGCCCATCCTGATGGAAAAGGAAGAGTGGAAAGACGGCGAGAACGACCAGCCCGGCGACATGGTGAAGACCGGCGAGTGGGAAACGGTGAACAAGGCCAACGCCCTGTGGAGCCGGCCCAAGAAGGACATCACCGCCGAGCAGTACGAAGAGTTCTACAAGAGCATCAGCCACGACTTCGAGGCGCCGCTGGCCTGGAGCCACAACCGCGTCGAAGGCAGCACCGAGTACACGCAGCTGCTGTACATCCCGTCCAAGGCCCCGTTCGACCTGTGGAACCGCGACAAGAGCGCGGGCGTCAAGCTGTACGTCAAGCGCGTCTTCATCATGGACGACGCCGAGGCGCTGCTGCCCAACTACCTGCGCTTCGTGAAGGGCGTGATCGACTCGGCCGACCTGCCGCTGAACGTGAGCCGCGAGCTGCTGCAGGAAAGCCGCGACGTGAAGGCCATCCGCGAAGGCAGCACCAAGCGCGTGCTGTCGATGCTCGAAGACCTCGCGAAGAAGCAGAAGACCGCGCCCGAGAGCGGCGAAGGCAAGGTCGACGTGGGCTCGGGCGAATCGGTGCCCGCCCCCGAGCCGACCGAAGGCGTGACGGACGTGGTCGACAAGAACACCACCCCCGCTGCCGAAGCTGCCGCCGAGTACGCCGACGAATCGGGCAAGTTCGCCAAGTTCTACGCCGAGTTCGGCGCGGTGCTCAAGGAAGGCCTGGGCGAGGACATGGGCAACCGCGACCGCATCGCCAAGTTGCTGCGCTTTGCCTCCACCACGAGCGACGTCGCGAGCGTGAGCTTCGCCGACTACAAGGCGCGCATGAAGGAAGGCCAGGACGCCATCTACTACATCACGGCCGACAACCTCGCCGCCGCCAAGAACAGCCCGCAGCTCGAAGTCTTCAAGAAGAAGGGCATCGAGGTGCTGCTCATGACCGACCGCGTCGACGAGTGGGCGCTGAACTACCTCAACGAGTTCGACGGCACGCCGCTGCAGAGCGTGGCCAAGGGCGCGGTCGACCTGGGCAAGCTGCAGGACGAGGCCGAGAAGAAGGCCGCCGAGGAAGCCGCCGAGTCGTTCAAGCCGCTGCTCGAGAAGCTGAAAGAGGCGCTCAAGGACAAGGCCGAAGACGTGCGCGTGACCACGCGCCTGGTCGACTCGCCCGCCTGCCTCGTGGTGGAAGACGGCGGCATGAGCACGCAGCTCGCGCGCATGCTCAAGCAGGCTGGCCAGCCCGCGCCCGACCTCAAGCCCGTGCTCGAAGTCAACGCCGAGCACCCGCTGGTGAAGAAGCTCGAAGGCTCCGCGCATTTCGACGACCTCGCGAACATCCTGTTCGACCAGGCCCTGCTGGCCGAAGGCGGCCTGCCGGCCGACCCGGCCGCCTACGTGAGGCGCGTCAACGCGCTGCTGGTGTGAACGCCCGGCCGCGCATCGTTCGTCGCGCAGCGGCTGCCACTTCGGCGCTGCTGCTGTTGCTTCTGGTGGGCGGCTGTTCGCACTATCACATCGGCATTCCGCTGGTGCCCGGGCTCTCGCTCGGGCTCGGTGCCACCAAGGACGGCAACTTCTCCGTCGGCCTGAACACCGGCTGGGGCCCGCTCGGCGCGGGCGTGGCGCTGCACGACAACGGCGCCGTCACCGGCTCGGCCAGCGTCGGTGTGGGGGTCGGTGTCGGGCCGATCGGCACCGGCGTGGGCGTCGGCAAGAGCGTGGTGCTGCACAACCCGTACGAGACGGCGGCGCCAGCGCCCGGGCAGGCGACGCCTGCTGTGGTGGTGCCTGTCGGCACACCGCCCGCCACGCCCGTCACCGTCACCAAGGCCGGCGTCACGCGGCCGATGGCTTCGTCGCCGTCGCCGCAGCCATCGCCACCGATCGCCGCCGCACCCGTGCCGGCGGCCCGCATGTCCTACCGCGCCCCCGCTGCGAAAACGGCGGTCGTGGCCGGCGAAGCAGGCACGCCCGGCAACCCCATCGCGCCTTGATGGTCGCGCCCCTCCCACCCCTGACCGCGCCGCGGCCCGGCGCGAGGCTGCCCTTTCCATGAGTCTCAGTACCGAAGCCGTCCTCGCGCTCGCGCCGGACGACGCCTCCGCGAAGGCCGCCAAAGGCTTGCTCGCACCCGCCAAGTGGCCCACGCTCGGGCATTCCGACGACGCCGTCTGGGGCGAATGCCAGGGCAGCGGCAGCAAGCCCTACCAGACGCAGGTCGACCTGTCGGGCCCGGTGTTCCGCTGCTCCTGCCCGAGCCGCAAGTTCCCCTGCAAGCACGGCCTGGCGCTCTTGCTGCTGCGCGCGCAAAGCGAAGCCAGCTTCACCGCCGGCGCGCCGCCGCCGTGGGTGGCCGACTGGCTCGCCTCGCGCCGCGAGAAGGCCGAGAAGAAAGAAGCCCGCGCCGCCGAACCGGCGGCTGCGCCCGATCCCGCCGCGGCCGCCAAGCGCGACGCGCAGCGCTGGAAGCGCATCGAGGCCGGTGTGCAGGAGCTCGCGCGCTGGCTCGACGACCAGACCCAGCGCGGCCTGGCCGCGCTCGGCAGCGAGCAGGCCGAAGGCTGGGCCGCCATGGCCGCGCGCATGGTCGATGCGCAGGCGCCGGGGCTCGGCCAGCGCATCACGCAGGCGGCCGAACTGATCGGTGCCGGCGAAGGCTGGCCCGCGCGGCTGCTCGACCGGCTGGGCCGGCTGCAGCTGATCGTCGATGCGGTGCCACGCCGCGACAGCCTCTCGCCCGCCACGCGCGCCGATCTGCGCGCCGCCCTCGGCTGGCCGCAGGACCGCGAGGCGCTGCTGGCCGATGGCGAACGCGTGAACGACCACTGGCTCGTGCTGGGCCAGTGCCTGGACGAGCGCGACACCAAGCTGGTCGAGCGCCATGTGTGGCTGCAGGGCCGCGCGAGCGGACGCCGCGCGCTGCTGCTCGACTACTCGCACGGCGGACGCGGCTTCGAGACCGGCTGGGTCAGCGGCAGCGAACGCGCGGCCGTGCTGTGCTTCTATCCCGGCCACGCCTCGCAGCGCGCGGTGGTGGCCGAGCTGCCGGCCGAGGCCGCATCGATCGCCGCGCCTCTTGCTGCTAATGACGAAGCCGGCGAATGGCAACGCATGGCACAGCAGATTGCGGCCAACCCGTGGCAGCCGCTGCTGCCCCTGGTGTGGGCCGATGCCGTGCCCGCGCGGCATGGCGACCAGTGGTGGCTGCGCCTGGGCGCTGCGTCGCAGGCCTTGCCGATGCAACTGGCCGCGGCGGAAGCCTGGCAGCTGCTGGCGCATTCGGGCGGTGCGCCGCTGCGCGTGTTCGGCGAATGGGACGGCGAGCAGTTCGCGCCGCTCACCGCGTGGGCCGCTGAGGGCGCGGGTGCGCCCGTCTGGACCTTGAGCGGAGCGCGGACATGAGCCACTGGAACACCTTGCTTCAGACCGCCCTCGTCGGCACCGCACGTCAACCCGTGCCGGCCGCCGATGGCATGGCCGGCGATTTCGGCGCGCTGCTCCAGGCGCTGCAACAACCCGCCGACACCGCGCAGGGCGTGCTGCTGCGCGTCGCGGGCGCCGTGGCCGTGGGCCGCCGCGCGGGCTTCGTCGCGCCGGGTCTGCCGGCCGACGACGCACCGCCCGCCGCCAACGATCCTTCTCCCGCGCTCGGCGACCCCGCCTTGCTCGCCGTGATCGCCGATGCACTCGCCGCCGGCCCGCAGCGCCTGCAGCACGAAGTGCTGGCGGTACTCGCCGCTGCCGGCTGGCGCCTGCCGCCCAGCCTGCTGCCCGCCGCGCTCGATGCCGGCCGCCGCGACACCGCGCTGCGTCCCGCCGTGGTGCTCGCGCTCGGCGAGCGCGGGCGCTGGCTGGCCGCGCGCAACGACGACTGGCGCTACGCCGTCGGCGCCAGCGCGCAGGCCGACACGCAGACTCGCTGGGACGAAGGCAGCATCGACCAGCGCCGCGCCGTGCTGGCCGAGCAACGCCGCGACGACCCGGCCGGCGCGCGCGAACGCCTCGCCGCCGAGCTGCCGCAGCTGCCCGCCAAGGAGCGCGCCGTGCTGATCGGCGCGCTGGCCGAGAACCTCGGCCCCGACGACGAAGCGCTGCTCGAAGCCCAGCTGAAAGACCGCGCACGCGACGTGCGCCAGACCGTGGTCGAGCTGCTGCAGCGCCTGCCGGCCAGCGCGCACGTGCGGCGTGTCGAAGCCTTCCTCGCGCCGCTGCTGTCGTCGCAAGGCGCGACGTGGCAACTCAACGCCCCCGAGGCCGCCGACCCGCGCTGGAAGGACGACGCCATCGACGCCGCGCGCCCCACGCACGACAGCCTCGGCGAGCGCGCGTGGTGGCTCTACCAGCTCGTGCGCCAGATGCCGCTCGCGTGGTGGACCGCGCGCACCGGCCTGACGCCCGCTGCATTGCTCGACTGGGCCGCCAAGGGCGACTGGCACGACGCGCTGCTGCGCGGCTGGAACGAGGCCGTGCTGGCCGCGCCCGATTTCGACTGGTGCGACGCACTGCTAGACCGCCCGCGCGCCCACCGCGGCGGCGTGGGCCCGCTGCTGGCGCTGCTGCCGCGCGAGCGCCGCGAGCGCCACTGGGCGACGCAGCTCGGCGATGCCGGGCAGGGCGTGCAGGATGTCGTCGCGTTTGCCGACCAGGCCTGCGCGCCCGGCGACACGCCCTCGGCCGCGCTGTCGCTGCGCATCGCCCAGGCACTGCGCATGCGCGTCGAGCGCGGCGACCTCGTCAACGACTACGTGCTGCGCCAGGTGCTCGGCACCGCCGCCGCGCTGCTGCACCTCGATGCGCTGGCGCTGCTGGCCGACCTGCCGCGCGCGGCCGAGGAAAGCCCCGGCCTCGCCAGCGCACTGGCCGACACCGCGCGCATCGTGCGTGCGCGCCGGCTGGTCGCGACCCTTCCCTTGTCTTCTTCCTCTTCCTCACTTTCAACCTCTTCCCAAGGCCGTCCATGAGCAATGTCCTGCGCCAGCATGCCGAACAGCAATTCGCCGAAGAACTCGATGCGCTCCAGAAGGTCGACGACCGCCAGCGCCCGGCCAACTGGAAGCTCTCGCCCTGGGCCGTGCTCACCTACCTGATGGGCGGCAAGCTGGCCAACGGCTTCGAGGTCAGCCCCAAGTACATCGGCAATTCGCGCCTGATGGAAATCGCCGTGTCCACGCTCGCCACCGACCGCGCGCTGCTGCTGTACGGCGTGCCGGGCACGGCCAAGTCGTGGGTGTCGGAGCACCTGGCCGCCGCCGTGAGCGGCGACTCCACCATGCTGATCCAGGGCACCGCCGGCACCAGCGAAGAGCAGCTGCGCTACGGCTGGAACTACGCCGAGCTGCTGGCCCATGGCCCGTCTGAAAAGGCGCTGGTGCCGAGCCCGCTGGTGCACGCCATGCGCCTGGGCAAGATCGCGCGCGTCGAAGAACTCACGCGCATCCCGGCCGACGTGCAGGACTCGTTGATCACCGTGCTGTCGGAAAAGACGCTGCCCGTGCCCGAGCTCGGCACCGAGGTGCAGGCCACGCGCGGCTTCTCGGTGATCGCCACCGCCAACAACCGCGACAAGGGCGTGAACGAACTGTCGAGCGCGCTCAAGCGCCGCTTCAACACCGTGGTGCTGCCCGTGCCGTCGAGCGAGGCCGAGGAAGTGCAGATCGTCGTCAAGCGCGTCGGCGAGCTGGGCCGCGCGCTCGCGCTGCCGGCCGAGCCGCCCGCGCTGCAGGAAGTGCGCCGCGTGGTGCAGATCTTCCGCGAGCTGCGCAACGGCCAGACCGAGGACGGCAAGACGCGCATCAAGTCGCCCACCTCCACGCTCTCGACCGCCGAAGCCATCTCGGTCATCAACAGCGGCATGGCGCTGGCCGGCCATTTCGGCGACGGCGTGCTGCGCTCGGCCGACGTGGCCTCGGGCCTGATCGGCGCGGTCATCAAGGACCCGGTGCAGGACCAGGTGGTGTGGAAGGAATACCTCGAAACCGTCGTCAAGGAACGGGCCGACTGGAAGGACCTGTACCGCGCCTGCCGCGAACAACTCTGACGCGAGCCGGCGCATGAGCACGAGCGCGGCGCCTTCGCCGCTGCACTACTTCGGCATCCGCCACCACGGCCCCGGCTGTGCGCGCAGCCTGCTGCGCGCCTTCGAGTCGCTGCAGCCCGACTGCATCCTCGTCGAGGGCCCGCCCGAGGCCGAGCCGCTGCTGTCCTTTCTCGCACATGCTGACCTGCAACCGCCGGTCGCGGTGCTGATCCACGCGAGCGACGACACCGGCCTGGCCGCGTTCTATCCCTTCGCCACCTTCTCGCCCGAATGGCAGGCGCTGCAGTGGGGCGCCGCGCGCGGCGTGCCCACGCGCTTCATCGACCTGCCGCAGGCGCACCGCATGGCGATCGAACAGGCCGCACGCGCGGCCGACGAGGCCAAGGCGCAAGCGCCCGAGGAAACACCACTCGGCGATGACGAGACCGACACGGTGCCCGTCGCCGAAACGGTTGAAGTGCCCGAGGAAGAACAGGCCGCCAACACGCTGCCCGACGACCCCTTCGACTGGCTCGCCCACGCCGCCGGCTATGCCGACGGCGAGAGCTGGTGGAACCACATGGTCGAGGAACGCGGCGACGGCGAAGACCTGTTCGGCGCCATCGCCGAAGCCATGACCGCCGTGCGCGCCGAAACGCCCGAAGACCGGCGCGGCGTGCGCGCGATGGAACGCGAGCAGCGGCGTGAAGCCTTCATGCGGCAATCGATCCGCGAGGCCGTGAAGGCTGGCCACCAGCGCATCGCCGTCGTGTGCGGTGCGTGGCACGTGCCCGCGCTGCAGGGCGCGGCCACCGCCAAGGCCGATGCGGCGCTGCTCAAGGGCCTGCCCAAGCTCAAGGTGCTCGCGACCTGGGTGCCGTGGACCTATCGCCACCTCACGAGCGCCAGCGGCTACGGCGCCGGCATCGATTCGCCGGGCTGGTACGAGCACCTGTGGCAGCAGGGGAGCGAGGTGGCGGGGCGCAGCACTGGCTGGCTCGCACGCGTCGCGCGCTTGCTGCGCGAGCACGACCTCGACTGCTCCTCCGCCCACCTGATCGAAGCCACGCGCCTGGCCGACACGCTGGCCGCGCTGCGCGAGCGCCCCGCGCCCGGCCTGCCCGAGCTCGACGAGGCCGTGCGCAGCGTGATCTGCATGGGCGAGCAGGCGCCGCTCACGCTCATCCGCGAGCGCCTCACGGTCGGCGACCGCATGGGCCAGGTGCCGGCCGACGTGCCCACCGTGCCGCTGCAGCGCGACCTCGAACAGGCGCAGAAAAGCCTGCGCCTCAAGCCCGAGGCCACTGCGAAGACGCTCGACCTCGACCTGCGCCAGCCCAACGACCTGGCACGCAGCCACCTGCTGCACCGCCTGCGCCTGCTCGACCTGCCATGGGGCGAGGTCACGGCCGGCCAGCGCGCGAGCCGCGGCACCTTCCACGAGGTGTGGCAGCTGCAGTGGCAGCCCGAGTTCGCGCTGCGTGTCATCGAGGCCAGCCGCTTCGGCGCCACCGTGGCACATGCCGCCAGCGCGCGCGTGATGGAAGGGCTCGCGGCCGAGACCTCGCTCACCGCACTGGCCGAACAGGTCGACACCGTGCTGCTGGCCGACCTGCCCGTGGCCGTGCAGGTCGTGACCCGCGCGCTCGAAGACCGCGCCGCGCTCACCGGCGACGCCGTGCAGCTCATCGGCGCCGTGCCGCCGCTGGCCAACGTGTTCCGCTACGGCAGCGTGCGCCAGACCGACAGCGCGCTGCTCTCGCACGTGCTCGACAGCCTCATCGTGCGCGGTGCCATCGGCCTGCCGATTGCGTGCGGCGCGCTCGACGCCGAAGCCGCCGAGTCGCTGCGCATCCGCCTCATCGGCGCGCACGACGCGGTGCGCCTGCGCGACGGCGAAGAAACGACCACCGCCTGGCGCAACGCATTGCGCGCCATCGCCTTCGGCGAAACCGGCGCGCCGCTGCTGCGCGGCGTGAGCTGCCGGCTGCTGCTGGACGACGCGCAGATCGACAGCGACGGCGCTTCGCAACAGCTGGCGCGCAACCTCTCGGCCGGCGCGCCGCCCACCGATGCAGCGGCATGGCTCGAAGGCTTTCTCAACCGCAACGCGATGGTGCTGCTGCACGACGATGCCGTGTGGTCGCTGGTCGACGGCTGGCTCGCGGGGCTCGGCGAGGAGCACTTCGTGCAGGTGCTGCCGCTGGTGCGGCGCAGCTTCGCGGACTTCTCGGGCGCCGACCGACGTGCGCTCGGTGAACGTGCCAAGCGCGGCGCCGTCGGCGGCACCTTGCCGTCTGCCGTGGCCGCCACCGACTGGGACGAATCACGCGCGGTGCTCGCGCTGCCGCTGCTGCGGGAACTGCTGGGAGTGAAGGCATGAGCGCGAATCCAACACCCATCGACGAAGAAGAAACCCTGCCGCCCACCGACCGCCTGCAGCGCTGGCGCCTCGTGCTCGGCAGCGAGGCCAACGCCAGCTGCGGCGCCATCGAAGGCCGCGTGCGCGAGATCGACCAGGCGCTGGCCGCGCTCTACGAAGCCGACGGCCGGCGCGGCCTGGGCCAGGGCGGGCAGCGCGGCGGTCGCGGCGATTCGGCGCCCAGCGTGGCGCGCTGGCTCGGCGACATCCGCAAGTACTTCCCGAGCCAGGTGGTGCAGGTGATGCAGCGCGACGCGATGGAGCGGCTCAACCTGCGCCAGATGCTGCTGCAGCCCGAGATGCTCGAGAACGCGCAGCCCGACGTGCACCTGGTGGCCAACCTCGTCGCGCTGGCGAGCGTGATCCCGGCCGGCACCAAGGACACGGCGCGCGCCGTGGTGCGCAAGGTGGTCGACGAGCTCATGAAGAAGCTGGAGGAGCCGATGCGCAGCGCCGTGAGCGGCGCGCTCAACCGCAGCCAGCGCAACCGTCGCCCGCGCCATTCGGAGATCGACTGGCACCGCACCATCCGCGCCAACCTGCGCCACTGGCAGCCCGAGTACCGTACCGTGGTGCCGCAGACGCTGGTGGGCTACGGGCGCAAGGCGCGCCAGCCGCAGCGCGAAGTGATCCTGTGCATCGACCAGAGCGGTTCCATGGCCGCGTCGGTGGTCTATTCGAGCATCTTCGGCGCGGTGATGGCGAGCCTGCCGGCGGTGTCGACCAAGCTCGTGGTGTTCGACACCGCCGTGGTCGACATGACCGAGCAGCTGCAGGACCCGGTCGACCTGCTGTTCGGCGTGCAGCTGGGCGGCGGCACCGACATCAACGGCGCCGTGGGCTACTGCCAGACGCTGGTGCGCGAGCCGCGCAACACCATCCTGATCCTCATCTCCGACCTGTACGAAGGCGGCGTGGAAGACGGCCTGCTGCGCCGCGCCCACCAGCTGGTGGAGGCCGGCGTGCAGTTCATCGCGCTGCTGGCGCTCAGCGACGAGGGCGCGCCCTCGTACGACCGCGACCTGGCCGCCAAGCTCGCGGCGCTGGGCGTGCCCTCGTTCGCCTGCACGCCGGATGCGTTCCCCGGCCTCATGGCCGCGGCCATCAAGCGCGAGGACGTGTCGACCTGGGCCGCGGGGCAGGGCCTGAAGACCAGCCGGGCCGCCCCGTGAAGCAGCGCCGCCTGCCCGACCTGAGGCGACGGCGGCTGGCCGCGCTGCTGGGTCTGGTGGCCGGCACGGCCTGGGCGCAGCAGCCCGACGACACCGCGCGGCCGATCCGCTGGATCGTGCCCTTCCCGACGGGCGCGATCGCCGACGTCGTCGCGCGCGCCATCGGCGCCCAGCTCACCATCGACACGGGCCAGCCGGTGCAGATCGAGAACCGCCCCGGCGGCAACACCGCGCTCGCTGCCCTCGAGGCCGCGCGCGCACCGGCCGACGGCCACACCGTGCTGTCGGCCGACAACGGCATGTGGGTGTTCAACCCCGCGCTGTACCGCAGCCTGAGCTACAGCCCGTCGCGCGATTTCACGCCGGTCACGCAGCTGGTGCGGCTGCCGATGGTGCTGCTGGTCGGCCTGGCCAGCGGCGTGCGCGATGCACGTGCCTTCATCGAGGACGCGCGCGCCTTTCCGGGCCGCTTCAGTTTTGCCTCGGCCGGCAACGGCAGCGCGCAGCACCTCGCGATGGAACTGCTGGCGCGCGAAGCGGGGCTGGAGATGGTGCATGTGCCCTACCGCAGCGCCGGGCCGGCGCTGGTCGAGGTGGCGGGCGGGCAACTGCCGTTCGCGATGGGCGAGCTCGCCACGGCGCGCCGCTTCATCCAGGGCGGCCGGCTGCGCGTGCTGGCGGTGGCGAACCCTGCGCGCCTGGCGCAATGGCCGGGCGTGCCGACCTTCGCGGAACTGGGCCTGCCGAAGGTCGAGGCCGCGATCTTCCACGGCCTCGTGGCACCGGCGGGCACGCCGCCCGAGGTGGTGGTGCGGCTGCAGCGTGCGGTGGCCAGCGCACTGCACAACCCGGTGGTGCAGCGCCGCCTCGCCGAGGCCGGCGTCGAGCCGGTGGGTGGCACGCCGGCCGAGTTCGAGACCCTGCTGGCGCGCGAGTCGGCGCGCTGGCATCCGCTGATCCGCGCGCTCAAGCTCTCGTTCGACTGAGCGCGCTACAGGTCAGCGCGCCGCGTCGTCGTTGGGCAGGAACGCGTCGCCCGGCGTCAGCGGCGCATGGCGGTAGCTGGCCGGCGTGCGGCTGAGCTTCACGGGCGCGCCGATGCCGCGGTAGCCGCCTTCCATCTCCACCACCATCTCGCGGTGCAGCGTGTGCGGGTGCTGCAGCGCGGCCGCCACCGGCAGCACGGGCGCGGCGGGCACGCCGGCGGCCATCAACTGGTCGACCAGCGTGCGGCCGTCGAAGGCGGCGAGCGCGGCTTCGAGCTGCTGCTTGAGACCGTCGCGGTTCACCGAGCGCGCGCCAGCGGTGCGGTACAGCGGGTCGTCGGCCAGCGCGGGCAGGCCGATGCAGCGGCAGAAGCTCGCGAACTGGCGGTCGTTGCCCACGGCCACGAAGATGGGGTCGGTGCCCGTGGCCAGTGCGTCGTAGGGGTAGATGTTGGGGTGCGCGTTGCCGGTGCGGCGCGGCGCCGTGCCGTCCATGAACCAGTTGGCCGCGTGCGGGTGCAGCAGCGACAGGCCGCTGTCGTACAGCGCCGCCTCCACGAACTGGCCGCGTCCGCTGCGCTGGCGCTCCTGCAGCGCGAGCAGCACGCCGATCACCGCGTTCAGCCCCGTCACCATGTCGACGACAGGAAGGCCCACGCGCAGCGGGCCGCCGTCGGCCTCGCCGTTGATGCTCATGATGCCGGTCATGGCCTGCACGGCGGCGTCGTAGCCCGGCAGCGCGCCCAGCGGGCCGTCGGCGCCGAAGCCCGACACACGGCACCACACCAGGCGCGGAAAGCGCTGCGACAGCGTCTCGTAGCCGATGCCCCAGCGCTCCATCGTGCCGGTCTTGAAGTTCTCGATCAGCACGTCGGCCTCGGCCACCAGCGCCAGCAGCGCCTCGCGGCCTTCCTCGGTCGAGAAGTCCAGGTGCTGCACGCGCTTGTTGCGGTTCAGTCCGTGGTAGTACGAGGCCACGCCTTCCTTGAAGGGCGGGCCCCAGGTGCGCGTGTCGTCGCCCTGCGGCGGCTCGACCTTGAGCACGTCGGCGCCGTGGTCGCCGAGGATCTGGCCGCAGTAGGGGCCGCCGAGGATGCGCGAGATGTCGAGCACGCGGATGCCCGCGAGGGCGCCGGTCGAAGAAGGGGCGGTGGTCATGGGGTGGACTCGGAAGAAGGAGAAGCGGTGCGCGGCACCAGCTTGAAGGTGCCGGTGGCCAGCGCGAGCAGCTCGCCGTCGGCGTTGCGCGCCTCGCCGCGCGCGAAGCACATCGCACGGCCGCGCCGCTCGCACACGGCGCTGGCGATCACGTCGCCGGCGCAGGGCGCGGTGTAGTGCACCGTGATGTCGACGGTGACCACGCCGAAGGCCGTGGGCGCATGCGAACGCACGGCGCTGGAGAGCGCGCAGTCGAACAGCACGGCGATCGCGCCGCCGTGCACGTCGCCGCGGCTGTTGGTGTGGTCGGCGCTGTAGGGCATGCGCACGCGCGCACGTTCGTCGCCGATGGCTTCGCCGCGCAGCGCGAAGGCGCGTGCCATCGGCATGGGCAGGCCGAACAGCACGCCGGCGGGCTCGTCGATGAAAGCGGGGTCCTGCATGCGGCGCACTCCGTGGTCAGTCGAGCAGGCCGCGCTGGCGCAGGCGCGCCACGCGCTCCTTCTCGCGCGCGGTCGTGGCCAGTGCATAGCGGCGGTACTGCTCGGGGTCCATCGCATTGGCCTGCTGGTTCAGTTGCTCCAGCACGCGCAGGCCGGCGGGCGACGCCAGCGCCTTGCGGAAGGCGTCGTGCACGGTCTTCACGCGCGCCGGGTCCATGCCGGCCGGGCCGGCGATGCCGTAGGGCGAATCGATGACCGCGTCCACGCCCTGTTCGCGCAGCGTGGGCACCTGCGGGTAGCGCTTGACGCGCTGCGGCGTGAGCATCACGAGGTAGCGCATCTTGCCGGCGTCGATGTGCGGCACGGCCACGCCCGACAACGGTGCGGCGTCGATGTGGCCGCCGAGGATGGCGTTGGTCACTTCGGCGTCGCCCTTGAAGGGCACCATGTTGAGCTGGACCTTCGCCATCTCGGCGGCTTCGTCCATCACGATGCGCGGCGTGCCCACGGCGCCGGTGGCGCCCACGTTGAGCTTGCCCGGGCGGCGTGCGGCATCGGCCGCGAAGTCCTGCCAGGTCTTCCACGGCGCGTCGGCCTTCACGGCGAGGCCGAAGGTGTAGTCGGACAGCATCACCACGTACGAGAAGCTGCGCGCGGGGTCGAAGGCCACCTTGTTGATGAAGGGCTCGCGGTACACCGAGGCCGGCAGCACGGCCAGCGTGTAGCCGTCGGGCGCGGCGCGCACCAGCGCGGCGGCGCCGTTGGTGCCGCTCGCGCCGGGGCGGTTGTCGAGCACCACGGGCTGGCCGAGGGCCTTGCCGGCCTCGTCGGCGACGGCGCGCAGGTGCTGGTCGGTGGGCCCGCCCGCGGCATACGGAACGATCAGCGTGACGGGGCGTTGCGGGTAGGTCTCCGCGGTGGCGGCGCCGGCCGCGGTGAACAGCGCGGCGAGGGCGAGCAGGCGTGACAGCCGTTGCGTTTTCATCTTCTTGTCTCCTTGTTTTTTTCTTGTGCGTCGTGGCGGTCAGTCGAGCTGCGCGCCGGACTTCTTCACCACGTCCTTCCACTTGGCCGTTTCGCTGCCGATGAACTGCGCGAGTTTTTGCGGCGAGGTGTCCGCCGTGGCTTCCAGGCCCTGCGCGGCGAACATCTGCTTGACCTTCGGCGAGTTGAGCACCTCGGCGAATGCGTGGTTGAGCTTGGTCACGCGGTCAGGCGGCGTGCCGGCCGGCGCGACGATGCCGAAGAACACGCTCACGTCGTAGGGCTTGTGCAGCTGCTCGGTGATGGTGGGCACCTCGGGCAGCGCCTGCGAGCGGGCCGAGGTGGCCACGCCCAGCGCGCGCAGCTTGCCGGCCTTGACGTAGGGCAGCGCGGTGAGGATGTCGGTGAAGGTCATGCTGACCTGGTTGCCCAGCAGGTCGTTGAGCGCCGGGCCCGTGCCCTTGTAGGGCACGTGCAGCAGGTCGGTGCCGGCCACCGAGTTGAACAGCACGCCCGCCAGGTGCGACGAGGCGCCGTTGCCCGACGAGGCGTAGCTGAGCTTGCCCGGGTTGGCCTTGGCGTAGGCGACCAGCTCGGCCACGTTCTTCACCGGCAGGGCCGGGTTCACCACCAGGATGTTCGGCAGGTAGCCGACCTGGATCACGGGCGCGAAGCTCCTGGTCGGGTCGTAGCTGATCTTGCGGTACAGGCTCACGTTGATGGCCAGCGGGCCCGAGGTGCCGAACAGCAACGTGTGGCCGTCGGCCTCGGCGCGTGCCACGTAGTCGGCACCGATGTTGCCGCCCGCGCCCGCGCGGTTCTCCACGATCATGGGCTGGCCGAGTTTGTCGCGCAGCTCGGCGGCGAGCGTGCGCGCCATCGCGTCGGTCGGGCCGCCGGGCGGGAAGGGCACGACCAGCGTCATGGGCTTGGTCGGGAAGGCGCCGGGTTGGGCCTGCGCGGCGGGCGTGGCTGCCAGCAGCAGCGCGGCGCAGGCGGTGCCGAGGATGAGGCTGAGTCGTTGTCGCATGGGTGGTTGTCTCCGTTGTTCTCGAAAAGGGGGCTCAGGCGGCCGTGCGCACCAGGGCGGCGTGCCAGTCGGCGGGCAGTGCGTCGGGCGCCAGCGGATCGCGCGGCAGCACGCGGTGCAGCAGCACCAGCTGCGCCCAGCGCAGGCGCGCGGCGGAACCCCCGGCCGAGGCCTCCCAGGCCATCGCGGCGGCACTCGTGCAGTGGTACAGCGCCGAGGCGGCCTGGCGCGCGAGCACGTCACCGCCTTCGCGCGCGGCGGTCTCGGCCAGGGCGCAGGCGCGCGCCATGGTGTCGCGCAGCGCGGCGGCGAAGGCCGGCGTGAGTTCGGTGGCGTTGCTGATCAGTGACTCGACGTGCGCGCGCAGCACGGGCAGCGAGCCTTCGCGCTTCACGGCGCGGATCACGTCCAGTGCCACGATGTTGCTGGTGCCTTCCCAGATCGAGCCCAGGTGCGCGTCGCGCACGAGGCGCGGGTCGCTCCACTCCTCGATGTAGCCGCAGCCGCCGCGCACTTCCATCGCGTCGCCCGTGACCTGGCGCGCGTCGCGGCAGGCGCGGAACTTGATGAGCGGCGTGAGGATGCGCAGCAGCGCATACGCATCGGGCTCGCCGGCGTCGGAGCGCGCCAGCGCCTGCGCGGTCTGGCAGACCATGGTGCGGGCCTGCTCGGACGGCACGCGCAGCTTGTCGAGCTGGCGCTGCATCAGCGGCATCTGCTCGAGCGCACGGCCGAAGGCGCGGCGCTCGGAAGCGATGTACTCGGCCTCGGCCACCGCGCGGCGCATCAGGCCGGCGGAGCGCACGCCGTTCGACAGGCGCGAGTTGTTGACCATGTCGGCCATCTGCTGGAAGCCGCGGCCTTCCTCGCCCACGAGGTAGGCCACCGCGCCTTCGAGGCGGATCTCGCCGCTGGCCATCGAGCGCGTGCCCAGCTTGTCCTTCAGCCGGATGATGCGGTAGTGGTTGAGGCTGCCGTCGTCGAGTTCGCGCGGCAGCAGGAACAGCGACACGCCCTTCATGCCCGCGGGCGCGTCGTCGGCGCGCGCCAGCACCATCGCAAAGCCGGCGTCGGGGTTGGAGCAGAACCACTTGTCGCCGGCCAGGCGCCAGCTGCCGTCGGCCTGGCGCTGCGCGGTGGTGGCGGTGGCGGCGATGTCGGAGCCGGCGGCCTGCTCGGTCATGAACATCGCGCCTTGCGCCAGCTCGTCGAAGTCGAGCGAGGTCAGGCGCGGCAGGTACTTGGCGACCAGCTCGGGCGCGCCGAACTTCTTCAGCGTGCGCGTGAGCGAGTCGGTCATCGAAACCGGGCAGCACAGGCCGAACTCGGCCTGCACGAACAGGTAGGTCAGCACGTACTTGACCAGCGGCGGCATCTTGCCGCTCCAGCCCAGCGTCTCGTCGCGGTGCGAGATGGCGGCCAGGCCGAACTCGCTGAGCGCCAGGCGCTCCATCTCGACATAGGCCGGGTGCTTGATGACCTTCTGCTCGTCGATGCCGGTGCGCGTGCGCTGCTTCAGCGTGGGCGGGTTGCGGTCGGCGGTGCCGGCCAGGTCGTCCAGCAGGCCGCCCGCCAGGCCGCCCAGGCGCTCGAAGTGCGGGCGCATGTGGGTGCGCAGGGCCTCGGGCAGGTACAGCGCGAGCAGCGTGTGCAGCTCGGTGTCGGTGGTGAAGAGGTTCTGGCCGTGGCGATCGGGGATCGGGTGCGCGGCGGCTGTGGCAGCGGAAGCAGCGGGTGTGGGCATGCGGGCGTCTCCTGGTTCGCCGCATTGTTGAGTTGGCAACGATCCGTGTCTAATATTGATTTGGTCTTGTACGATTTGATTTAACTATTCATGGAACTGCGGCACCTGCGCTACTTCTCCGTGCTCGCCGAAGAGCTGCACTTCGGGCGCGCCGCGCGCCGGCTGGCCATTTCGCAGCCGCCGCTGTCGGTGGCGATCCGCCAGCTCGAAGACTCGGTGGGCGCGCGCCTGTTCGAGCGCAACAGCAAGGAAGTGCGGCTCACGCCCGCGGGCGAGGCGCTGCGCGTGTCGGCGCGGCGCGTGCTGCTGCAGGCCGAGGAGGCCGCGCTGGAGGCGCGCGACGTGGCCACCGGCTCGGCGGGCCGGCTGCGCATCGGCTTCGTGGGCGCCATGCTCTACCGCGGCCTGCCGCCCGCGCTGCGCGCGTTCCAGGCGCGGCATCCGGCGGTGCGCATCACGCTGAGCGAACTCAATTCGGGCGTGCAGATCGCCGAGCTGCTGCACGACCGGCTGGACCTGGGTTTCGTTCACGCCAGCCGCATGCCGGCCGAGCTGCAGCACCGGCTGCTGCTGTCGGAGCCCTTCGTGGCCTGCCTGCCCGCGGGCCATGCGCTGGCGCGCAAGCGCGTGCTGGCGCCGGCCGACCTGCGTGATCAGCCCTTCGTGCTGTTCTCGCGCGAAGCCTCACCCGATTACCACGAGCGCATCCTGTCGATCTGCGCCGACGCGGGCTTCCTGCCCGAGGTGCGCCACGAGGTGCGGCACTGGCTGGCCGTGGTGTCGCTGGTGTCGCAGGGCATGGGCGTGGCGCTGGTGCCGCAGGCGATGCGGCATTCGGCGCTGCGCGGCGCGGTGTTCCGCCCGCTCGATCGCGCGGTGGCGCAGTCGGAGGCTTACGGCGTGTGGCGCGCCGGGCCGGTCAATGTGCTGGTCGAGCGGCTGCTCGACGGCGTGGCGCAGAGCCTGGCCGCGAACGCCGCTCAGTGATCACGCGTAGAGCGGTTCCTCGGCCATCTGCTCGCACTGGTCTTCCAGCACGAGGATCTGGCCCTTCCAGTAGTCGCTGGAGCCGAACCACGGGAAGTTGATCGGGAAGATCGGGTCTTCCCAGCGCCGCGCCAGCCAGGCGCTGTAGTGGATGAGCCGCAGCGTGCGCAGCGGCTCGATGAGCGCCAGCTCGCGGCGGTCGAATTCGCGGAACTGCTCGTAGCCGTCGAGCAGGCCCGACAGCTGCGCCGTGCGTTGCGCGCGGTCGCCCGACAGCAGCATCCACAGGTCTTGCACCGCGAAGCCCGTGCGCGCGTCGTCCAGGTCGACGAAGTGCGGACCGCCGCCGGGGCGGTCGGTGGGCGTCCACAGGATGTTGCCGGGGTGCACGTCGCCGTGCAGGCGCAGCTTGCGGGGCTTGAAGTCGGAGGCCGGCGGCTGCAGCGCCAGGGCGGTGGCGCGGACCATGTCCAGCGCTTCGTTGCAGACTTTTTCCCAGTCGCGCTGCATGTCGAGCGGGATCTTGTCGTTCTCCAGCAGCCAGTCGCGCGAATCGAGGCCGAAGGTCTGCAGGTCGAGCGCGGGGCGGGCCTCGAAGGGCTTGGCGCTGCCTACGGTGTGGATGCGCGCCAGGAAGCGGCCCACCCATTCGAGCACCTCGAAGTTGTCCAGCTCGGGCGCGCGGCCGCCACGGTAGGGGCTCACGCTGAAGGCAAAGCCGGCATGGTGGTGCAGCGTCTTGCCGTCGAAGGCCAGCGGCGGCACGGCCGGCACCTCGCCGGCGGCCAGTTCGAGCGAGAAGGCGTGCTCTTCGAGGATCTCGGCCTCGCTCCAGCGGCCGGGGCGGTAGAACTTGAGCACCACGGCCGGGTGCGGCACCGGGTCTTCCAGGTAGACCTGGTAGACCCGGTTCTCATAGGAATTCAGGCCGGTGAGCCGGCCGTCGCCGTGCAGGCCGAGTGTCGCGAGCGCGTCGAGCACCACGTCAGGCGTGAGGCTCTCGTAAGGATGGGTGTTCGCGGGCGCGACAGAAGAAGGGGTCATGCGGCGATTGTCGCCACATGGGCCCCGTGCGGGTCAGCGAGCGCCCGCTTGTTTGTAAAGCGAAAGGATATGGCCGGTGCGCGGGTCGCCCTTGCCCGCCAGCACCTGCGCGTAGGCGGCCTGCACCGCCTCGCCGCCGTGGTGGTGCTCGGTGTGCAGCCAGGGGTTGCTGGCGTCGGTCACCGTGGCCAGGAAGCGGTGCCACGCGGCCACCATGCGCCGGCCGAACTCGTCGGCGCCCCATTCGGTGGTGCGCTTCTTGATCTGCGCCGGCGCGAAGAACAGCGTGGCGCGCGGGCCGGTCAGGCTCTTGCCCGCGCCCTTGGCGGCGAGCTGCTCCACGTGCGTGCCGCCGATCGAGCTGCTGTACTTGAGGTTCGTGAAGCGCTCGTGGATCGCGGTGCGCAGCTCGCCGTTGCCGGCGAAGTCGATGTACACGCAGGGCGTGTCCGCCGCGATGGTGTCGAGCGCGTCGTAGGTCACCACGCGGTCGTAGCAGCCCAGGCTCTGGCAGAACGCCACGTTGGCGGGCGAGGTGAGGCCGACCACCTCGATGCCGTCGCGCTGGTGCAGCTGGAAGGCCGTGCCGTAGGCCGTCTTGCTCGAGGCGCTCGACAGCAGCATGGTGGTGGCGCCGAAGAAATCGTTGTCGGCCATGAAGTCGTCGATCAGCCACGAGGTGATGAACAGCGGGCGCAGCAGCGCCTGCAGGTCTTCGGTGTCGGTGGTGTACAGCGGGTCGGCGTTGCAGCGAAAGTACTGGTTGTAGACCGCGGGCAGCTCGGCGCGGTGCGCCGCCGCGTCGGTGAAGCGCGAGGGCGAGAGCCGGTCGGGGCTGAGCACCGCGCTCGTGGACATCGGCCAGTAGCCGTAGATCCGTTCACCCACGGCCACGCCCGGGTGCTGCGACTGCACCACGCTGGCGAAGCCCCACACCGGGATGCTGCCCCAGCCGTCTTCCTCGGAGGGAAAGAACTGCCAGTAGCTCATCGCATCGCCGAAGGCGGCGTAGGTGATGTTGTTGGAGGTGAGCGCAAAGCTGTCGATGCGCACGCGCACCTGGCCGTCGGCCAGCGGCCGGTCGGAGGTGTCGGTGTGCAGGCGCGTGGTGGCCAGCTGGTCTTTGCGGATCAGGAGGTGGGTGGTGCTCATGGGGTCGATCTCCACGGATGTGTGTTGAAGACGGGTGGCGGGACGGGCGAGACGTGCGGCCACATTAGCCAAGCTTGGTGAAAGGCGCTATCTCGGCGTGCGTTTCGGCGTCACCCGTGAGACAGACATGAAAAAAGCGCCCGGGCTTGGGGCCGGGGCGCTTTTTTTCGTGAAACCGTCAGGGCGGAATCAGACGATCGTCAGTTCCACGTCGATGTTGCCGCGGGTGGCGTTCGAGTACGGACAGACCTGGTGGGCGGTGTCGACCAGCAGCTTCTTCTGTGCGTCGTCCAGGCCGGGCAGCGAGATCGCCAGTTGCACCGAGATGCCGTAGGCCGCGCCGCCGTTCGTCGGGCCGAGGGAGACCTTCGAGTCGATGGCGACTTCTTCCGGCACCTTGACACTGATCTTCGGGCCGACGGCCTTCATGGCGCCGATGAAGCAGGCGGCGTAGCCGACCGCGAACAGCTGCTCGGGGTTGGTGCCGGGCTTGCCCGAGCCGGGCGAGCTCAGCTTGACGTCGATGGCGCCGTCGCTGGACTTGCCGGCGCCGTCACGGCCGCCGATGGTGTGGGCTTCTGCGGTGTAGAGAACTTTGTCGAGCTTGGTGGTCATGGTGATTTCCTTTGGGCTTGGGGGTGGTGAAAGGGCTTCCTGGGGAGGCCGGGGAACTAACTCTGGCTGATTTGTGTGTCAGGCGGCTTTGCGGATGCGGTCGCGCAGGGTCTGGATCTGCTGCGTGAGGGCGATCAGCTCGGGGACGGAACATTCGGCGGCGGCCATGAGGCACTCGGGGACGTTGGCGGCACGGGACTTGAGCTTGCGGCCTGCGGCGGTGAGCGTGATGTGGACGCGGCGCTCGTCTGCGACGTCGCGGACTCGGGCTACGTAGCCGTTGGCTTCGAGGCGCTTGAGGAGCGGGGTGAGGGTGCCGGAATCCAGCGAGAGACGTTCGCCGAGGGCGGAGACGGTGGGGCCGTCTTGCTCCCAGAGGGCGAGCATCACGAGGTATTGGGGATACGTGAGCTGGAGCTTTTCTAGCAGCGGCTTGTAGAGGCGGGTCATTGCCAAGGAGGCGGAGTAGACGGCGAAGCAGAGCTGGTTGTCTAGCTTGAGCAGGTCGTCTGTGTTGGGTTTCGTTGGCATGGGGTGAATTGTAGTTCGCAATTGAATTGTGTGCAATGTAGTTGTTTTGGGTGACTTGGGATGGTGGTCGTTTTGCTTCCCGAGGCCGGGACTCGCCCCGGCGGGCGACTCACTTTCTTTTGCTTCGCCAAAAGAAAGTAAGCAAAGAAAAGGCGACCCC
>NZ_JBWKYW010000031.1:0-78719 GCF_059423965.1 Variovorax sp. GW458-11-26-14-LB1 | reverse complement strand
CCCTCCCGGCGCGCCGCCCTGCGGCACGCGGCAACGACCGAACGGCGGCCCGCATGGCGCAGCTGATGTCGCTGCTGGTGCAGAACGCGATCCTGGTGGTGTTTGCCGCCAGCTTTGCCGCGCGCCTGGGCCTGCCCGTGCCGGCCGCGGCCGTGCTGGTCGTCACCGGCGCGCTGCTGGCGGCGGGCGACGTGTCGGTGGTCGGCGTGGTGCTGGCCGCCGTGGTCGCCAACCTGCTGGGCGACGGCGCGTGGTTCTATGCCGGGCGCCGCTTCGGCTACCGCTTCATGCGGCTGCTGTGCCGCATCTCGCTGTCGCAGGACTCCTGCGTGCGGCGCGGCGAATCGCTCATTTCCGACTGGGGCGGCATGTCGCTCGTGGCCGCCAAGTTCGTGCCCGGCGTGTCCGTGGTGGCGCCGCCCATGGCCGGTGCGCTGGGCATGTCGGTGCGACGCTTTGTCGGCTTCGACATCGTGGCCGCGCTGGTCTGGACGGGCCTGTTCCTCGGCCTGGGCTGGCTCTTTCGCGACCAGATCCAGCAGGTGCTCGCCGTGCTGGCGCAGGCCGGCGGCATCGCCACCGCCGCGCTGGGCGTGGTGCTGCTCGTGATGCTCGCCGTGCGCTACTGGCGCCGCCGCGCCTTCGCGCGGCTCACCGGCATGCCGCGCATCAGCGTCGACGAACTGTTCGACCTCATGAGCGGCGACGTGCCGCCGCTGGTGATCGACGTGCGCGGCGAAGCCGGCGTGCAGGTCGACCCGCGCCGCATTCCGGGCGCGCTGTCGTACACCCTCAAGGCGCTGCAGCAGCGCAACCTGGACCTCACGATCGACCCCGACCGCGACGTGGTGCTGTACTGCAACTGCCCCAACGAAGTCTCGGCCGCGCAGGCCGCGCGCGTGCTGCTGGCGCGCGGGGCGCGGCGGGCGCTGCCGCTGACGGGGGGGCTGGATGCGTGGGTGGCTTCGGGGCGGCCTACGAGCCTGCACTGACCCGCTTCGCTGCTGCTCATCGCAGCTGTTGTGTCATCGGGCACTGGAGAACGAGCCGGGCGGGCAGGGGTGAGTCCTGCCAGCCGGGGACGTCCTTCTTTCGGTAGGCCTCGAGCGACGGATAGCCATCGGCCGTCCAGTCGGTGCCATCCACCTGTTCGAGCGCGACGACTTCATACAAGCACTTGTCGCCGCGTGCCTTGAAGCGAAAGGCCATCCGCCGGGGTTCGCCGGGGCGGCTCATGTCCAGCACCTCATAGCTGCTGCGTGCGCAGCGGCTGAAACTCGATCGCCATTCGATGGTCTGGCTGCGCACATGGAGTACACCGTTGCATGCCCGGCCCGTGCCGGTGAACTTCCCGGTGAATGTGTGGGCGTGCGCGGGACCAGCCATAACTGCTGAGCAGGCGAGTGCCAGGAGACGCCGCCCGATGTTTCGGCCTACTTGCATGCGGTTGCCTCGGAGCCTCTGCGAACGGCCGCCAAGGCATAGCCGAGCTTGTCTGCATACGTCGCATCGCCATCCACGTTGTAGTAAGTTGCCGCTCCCGATACCGTGATGGGCTTCCAGCCTGTGATGACCCTCTGAACCGAGGCCCTCTGGTAGTGCAGCACCTCGCCGGGCTGAAGCATGTGTGCGGACGGATTGAGCCGCTTCATCACCTCTGGCGTGCTGCCTTTCGCTCTGGCGATGCTGTTCAGGGTATCGCCAGCTTTCACGACGACCTGATGGGTGCGGGTGTCTGCATCGGGCACGCTCTGAAAGGAGAAATTGGCCATGCGCAGCAGCAGATAGCCGATGCCCGCCCGGATGTTGTCGGCAGGCGCGCGGCGCACGCCGTCGACGGAGAGGCTTCTGCGGTAAGAGGGCGGGAGGATCAGGTCACCGCCGTCCTTGCCACCCAGCAGCGCCTGGAGGCCCAGATCTCCTGTATTGCCGATCTGCATCGGGCGGGTCTTCCACTGCGGCCGTTTGGCCCCCGTTTCGACCCACAGCATGGCCTTCACCAGGCGCCAGTCCAACGGGACGTAGCCCTTGGTTCGAGAGAGGTGCATGTCGTATTCATGGACGGCCGAGCGGATCTCGCAGTCGTGGCTGTTCCACTTGTCGTCGGCGTTGTCGATGCCGCGCTTCCAGCCTTCATTCTCTGTCTCGGCTGCCGTCGTCTTTTGCGTCTTGCGCATACGTGCTCCCTCTTCCGTTTGTTGATGCCCCCGTGTTGTAGGCCGGTTCGGCGCTGCACACTGTCACCCAACGTCACCCGGTCCTTCTTCCCCGGAATTTCTCCGCGAAGCCGCGAGGCCAGCTCCCTGCCCACCCCCAGTGGTAGTCTCCCTCCCCGATGAACCTCCGCACCAAGATCGTCGCGCTGGCCGTTGCGCCCCTGCTGGTCGCGCTGGTGCTCGTGGCCCTGGCCGTGCGTCACCAGGAGCACGACCTGGCCCAGCGCGAGCGGGCGCTCATCGAGCGCAGCTACATGGCCCAGCGCCGCAGCGAGCTGCGCAGCTACGTCGACCTGGCCGTGAGCAACCTGCTGCCGCTGTACGAGTCGGGGCTGAACGACGAGGCCACGCGCAACGAAGCCCTGCGCCGCCTGGCCACGCTCAACTACGGCGACGACGGCTACTTCTTCGTCTACGACATGGACGGCAACTCGCTCATGCACTCGCGCCAGCCCGAGCTGGTGGGCCAGAACCTGTGGAACCTGCGCGATTCGCATGGCCGCTTCACCATCCAGGAGCTGATCAAGGGCGCGCGCGACAAGGGCGGCGCCTTCGTCGAGTACGAATGGCGCAAGCCCTCGAGCGCGCAGATGGCGCCCAAGCTCGGCTATGTCACCGCGCTGCCGCGCTGGAACTGGATGGTCGGCACCGGCCTGTACCTGGACGACATCCAGTCGACCATGGACACCCTCGACCGGCAGATGAACGCCAACGTCACCGCCACGCTGCTGTGGATCGCCGGCATCGCCGCGCTGTGCCTGGGCGTGGTCAGTGCGGCCGGGTTGTTGCTCAACCTCAGCGAGCACCGCACCGCCGAAGCCAAGCTGCGCCTGCTCGCGCGCCGCGTGGTGCAGTCGCAGGAAGAAGAGCGCGGCCACCTCGCGCGCGAACTGCACGACGGCACCAGCCAGACGCTGGTGTCGGCCAAGCTGCTCATCGAATCGGCCGTGGAGCAGCTCGACCGCGCGCACCAGTCGCCGCCGCCTGCGCTCGGCAAGGCGCTGCAGCGGCTGAACGATTCGCTCACCGAGGTGCGCCGCATCTCGCACCGGCTGCGCCCTGCGCTGCTCGACACTCTGGGCCTGCCCGCCGCGCTGGAGCGCCTGGGCGCAGAGTTCGGCGAAGAGGGAGGCGTGGACGCATCGATCATGGTCGAGGGCGAACCCTTCGAACTGTCGCAAGAAGCCAAGACCGCGCTCTTTCGCGTCACGCAGGAAGCGTTGACCAATGTGCGCAAACACGCCCGTGCGCAGCAGGTGCACATCGCGCTGGGCTTCGACGAAGAGGCCGTGCGCCTGGAGATCAGCGACGACGGCGTCGGCTTCAACGTCGAGGCCATGCAGCTCGACCCGCAGCGCGGCATCGGCCTGCGCAACATGCGCGAGCGCATGGAGTCCATCGAAGGCCGGCTGCGCATGCGCTCGGGCCGGGGCCACACCTCCATCGTGGCCGAAGTGCCGGTGCGGCGGGCAAAGCCAGAATAGCGGCCATGAAAGAAGACCCCGCCGCTGCTGCTCCCGTTGTCGTGCGCCTGTTCCTGGTCGACGACCACCCGCTGGTGCGTGACGGCCTGCGCGCGCGCCTGGGCGCCATGCCCGGCCTGGAGATCGTGGGCGAGGCCGGCAGCGCGGCCGAGGCGCTGGCACTCATCGGCCCTGCGCAGCCGCACCTCGTGCTCATGGACGTGGGCATGAAGGACATGAACGGCATCGAGCTGGCGGCGCTGCTGCTGCAACAACAGCCGCAGCACCAGCAGCCCGCGCCGCACATCGTGATGCTCAGCATGTACGACAACCCCGAGTACGTGCAGAAGGCCCTGCAGGTCGGCGCACGCGGCTACGTGCTGAAAGACGCGCCGGCGGCGGAGATCGTGGCGGCCATCGAGGCCGTGTCGGCGGGCGGCACCTTCCTGAGCCCGGCCGTGTCGAAAAAACTCTTTCGCAACCAGACCCCGCGCCCGCTGCTCACGCCGCGCGAGAGCGAGATCTTGAGCGCGCTCGGCCGCGGCGAATCGAGCAAGCAGATCGCGCGCGACCTCGGCCTGAGCGTGCGCACCGTGGAGGCGCACCGCCAGAGCATCAAACGGCGCCTGGGCATCGAAGGGCAGGCGGAGCTCATCAAGTACGCGGTGGAACACGCGCGGGAGTTCGGCGGGCAGGGCTGAGGCGCTGCTGTCGATGCGGGGCTCGGGCTCTGCTTTCAGGGCCTGACTGTCAGGGCTTTGTGAATCGCCACTGCCGCAGCGCGATTACTTGCGCGAACCGCGCATTCCTCGGCGAAATTTCTCTCTGTGCCGGGCAGGACTTCTCTACAGTGAATGCCCCTGTGATGAAACGACCCGCCATGTGGGCGAGAAGGGCAGCACACACCACACCACACCACACCACGGACCACTGACTGATTGAGTGAATGAATGAACCGCTTCGCCTCACGGCGGGCCATCGATGCAGATCGATCGATGCGAACGTGAGGCACAAAAGGCGACGGCCACGGTGCGCGAACACCATGACCGTCTAACCAAGTGACGTGCAAGCTTTGAGAAGGAGCACAACAAATGGCTAAACGAATTATGGCCCGGCCTATTGGGTCGACCCCTCCCCACGCGACCACCCCCAGCGCAGCAGACCTGCTGGAATGCAAGCTGGAACAACTGAACTCACTGCTGTGGTGCTGCTACGGCGCCGGCGATGGATGGTTCGAAGAGGCGGGGGCAGGGCATCGGGACAACCTGCTTTGGATCGCTTCGGATTTGGCGCGGGATGCGGCGGCGTTGTTTCAGGAGAGTGGGGGAGGGTGAGGGTGTGGACCTAGCCCCGGTGTTGGCTACCGGGGCGGTGGTGTTGCAACTCTCGACGTTCGCCAGAGGTGTGCGGACGGGTACTATCAGCTAAGAGCCGTCGATGACCGCAAGAAGTGGCGGTTACACCAAACGCCGGAACGCAACCGAACCACGAGTGAACCCGGCTTGAATGAATTGTTGGACGATAAGTCCGTTACCACGGCACCGGCTCAAAGGATGCCTCACGATCAGTTAGGACTGACTCCAGTGCATCTGACCATTGGCGCCAATCGGCGTAGGTACGGACACCATAGGGCTTGTCTTGATTGGCCGGCGTCTCTTCGTCTTTGAGAAAGGCATCGCGAAGAGCCTTGTGCATCATGAGCAAACCGTTGGTGCTGAATCTCGTCGCATACTCTTTAGTGTCCACAGGTACTTCCTATCCTTCTAACGTTGAAATGAACGGCGCCTAAGAATCGAAGCTCAGGTACTACGCGAGTAGCCATGGGCGTCAAGCTCGACAGCCATGTTATCGGTCATTGTTGCGCGGTAGTAAGGCCACTACGAGCGCCGAAACAGAGACCTAAGACTACGTGCAACCGGCTTTTCTTGAGCGTTGCCAAGTTCCACCACCGGTGTCTTTAGAAAGAGGTAGGTCAACCCCTCGACTATTTGGGCGTTTACCAGTTCCCAACCATCGGAGCCAAGCTCATCAAGTGTCGCAAGCAACTTCCTTCTGTCATCGAGTCCTTCGTGTGTGTGCGCTTCTCTGAAATCCATCTCAATGACGTCATATTGCCACTTCTGCATGTTGGACCTCCCTTTTGAAAAATGATAAGGCGAATCGGAGTCCTGATTCGCATGCCGAATGCACGCCCGGATCCGCATTTTGAAACCTCGCCAAGCACTATAGCTTCTTGAGCCCGCCAGACTCTTGGATGGTGGCTTTGCAGCTCATATTTTTGAGAACGGCTTTAGGGCTTCAGGCCGTCATTCGTCCGAGTGTTGCGTGCCCACTTCGCAACGGATGCAGTGGTTGATGACACAAAGTCAGAGGTCCGATCCGTAGCCTTTGGAACGAAAGCGATATCCCGTCTGCTACGGCCGGAAGAGTGAAAAATCCAGCGGAGTGATGTCTACCAGAGCGATATTGTGTCGCCTTGCCAAAATATTGTTTTCATTCGCTGTCTTGCGCCGGCAGTGCCAAACGAGATTCGAGCATCTCGTCCAGCACCTGGAATGCTCTGGGCAAGGCGTCCTTGTACGTCACGACGTAGTTCGTGGTGACCACGCGTCTCTCGACATTGAGGAGCTCTTGGAAGGTCGCTCTATGTTGCTGCCAGTAGTCACATAGTGCAGACTCGTCAAACCCGGACGTCAGGCTAGCTTTTGTCGGGACGAATCCTTCCCCGTCCAATCCTGCAAAGGCCGCACTATGCAGTTGTGACAAGCAGTGATCGGCGAAGAGCATGCGATTTTTCTGGTCCAACGCTGGGTTGAAGCAAGTGCCAAACATGTACGCATTCATCACGCCCGCAATCCCCGCCTTGTTGCCCGAGCCCGCTTCATCATAGAAGCCGCATCCGACGCCAAATCCATTCGGTGGTTTGCTGTTGCAGAGCTGATAGACGACGAAGCCTTTGATGCTTGAACGCACCGCTTCAATCTGATCGTTTACAGAGAGGGCTTGTTCGAAATTCACCGACTCGTTGTTGGTTGTCGACAACGGCCCGGAGTCGTCAACAACGAAATCTTGAGCTGGGGTCGCGTTTGCTTCGGCCAGGAAGTTGCGACCGGTATCGATGTAGACGCGCTTGAAGTGCGTGAACACCGCTTGAGAGATCTCCCTCATCCCTCGCAACGCAAGATCCGTAAGCAGGCCCGAGGTAGCTCCGTTCGGGTCATCGTGCACTATCAGCGCCGTCTGCAGCTCATGAAGCTGTCCCCTCCGATCGGCGGAGCAGTACAACCTGAATATCGAGAGGTCGTTCCAACCTAAGACGCCGCGATCCTCTGCAGCCAAGCGAGCAATGAGGCCTCGACCCTCATACTTGCCTTCTCCCAGTATGCGGCGAGCCACTTCGACGACGTTCTCACCGGTGTTCGGTAATCGTTTCCCGTCTGTCCGTCCCCATCCTGCTCTATCGAGAAGTCTCAATAGCGAGTGGACAGATCGTTGGCGGAGACCTCGGTCATGCGCATCTAGCGATGAGTAGCGAGGGAGGTAGGCCACCAGCGTATCGATAGCGTCTTCGGCAACCCATCGGGTTAAGTCATAGGATTGATTGACGAGTACTCGCCAGAATTGATCATGTGCATAGGAGTTGGCAGTCAACTCGAAGTCTGGCCTGCCGAAGATCGTTGCTACAAGCGTGCCACTTTTCACATCGTTAACGGCACCCTGATAAAGGATGAAAGTCTCGCGAGGCTCCGGAGTTGAGAACCTGACAATGAGCTTTAGAAAAGCTTCGAGATTTCTCCGACCGTCTCCGTTGAAGCAGGCGCGCGAGCGCAATACGCCCTCTTCCAGATCTCTTCGTTCCTCAAGCTCAAGCTTGTTCACGTCGAACAACTCCTGCACGAGGAACCTAGCGCCTTCTTCGTAGGCCTCTATGACCGAAGAAAACTCTGACGCATTCGTGAGGTTTGGGTTCTCTGAATTTCGCTTGACCGAGAAAGCCCCTGAGCGCCCGGCAGTCTCTTCTGCATAGATTCTCCGAAAAACGCCGGGGTAGGCAAGATGCAATAGCATCAAGTTGACCAGATCATGCCGGTTGAAATCAGTCCGTCCCAGGTTCGTCTTCTCTAGTTGCAAAAGCAAGACGGCGTTGACGAAGCGCTTGATCTTTCGCATATCGCCTACTAGAGGTAGGTAGTATGTCGCGACCGGACTCTCTAGGATCTCCGCCAGTGTCTCCAATATGGATGCTAGGGCTAGCATCGTGTCGGAAGGAATGGAGGTCAGCTTGTTCTCTTCACGCTGCCAGTCACGCCGGAGAAAATTCGTGAGGCTGGTGCTATCCACGAACAGACTTAGCTTCACCGTCACGAATTTCTCGAGAAACTCACGGGCTCGTCCACCCTCGTCCTTGCTACTCGTAAGAACCTCCGTGTCGTAGCAGAGAATGTACGACGCACGAGAAAGCCTGAAGGTACGGCGCGCTGTGAACAGTACGTTGTTCACAGCCTTCGGTTCGAGGCGGTCGAGGTCATCGACGACAACGATCACACGGCGTTTGATGCGCTCCAGCGTATCGTCAATCTCTTGAAGGAGATCGTCTACGGTCTCGCTCGACGGTTCCAGCGAGAGTTTGAGACCAAGGAACGAAATATCCGCTTTCCCCTTGAGCATCCGGGAATAGCGCGAAGCGACTGGCGTGAACTCAGGTGCGAAGACCTCTTTCTGAATGACCCTGGAAAGGTCTCGTATGAGCCGGTCGGCTAGGTCGGGATCCGCCGCATATCTCAGTGGTTCGAAGCGAAAGACGATGACGCCCGGTTCTAGCTCCCAGTAACGTTGAGCTAAGTTGATGAAGCTTGTCTTGCCGGTGCCCCATGGGCCGTCCACCCCAAAGATCAGTCCGGGTTGCGCGGCGCTCGCAAGGACCGTTTCGGCGAACGATTTCGCGTGTTTTTCGATTGCCAGAACGTCCTCATTCTTGTCCTCGATTTCATCGTCTGGAAGGAAACGCAGCTGCGGCTCAAATTGCCTCGGACGGAGCATGGACCGGACAAGCGGCGACGTCAGCATCACCAGGAGGAGCCCAAGGATGATCGGCGCCCAAAATGGATTCGCTTCTTGGAAATGTTCGTGCAAATTGTTCGAAAGCGGCGCAGCCGCAATGTTCGCGCAGCAGCCGAGCGTGAGTGCGATCAGCAGGTCAATTCGCCGGCTGCGTATGATTCGCCGGGAGGCCGCGACGCCGTCTCGCCTGGCGAAGTAGGCAATGCAGAGCGAGAGGCACGCCACGATCAACGCGGGTGTCACCCAAAAATCGCGCTCCGACATCCATGGCGCGAAGCGGTCGCCGAGATAAAACGTTAGACGGAAGACCTCGGCAGCGACGAGACCGAGAAGAAATGCCTTCGCGAATACGAGAAGCTCCGGCATTTGCAGATGTGCCTGCGACGAATCCTTCAAACTCTTGCCCTCTATGGGTGCTCCGGTGAGCAGCGTTGTTCATGATTGTCGGCCCGGGCCCCCAGTGCGGAGGTGCTCTGTGCTGACGTTTGGATGTCTGTCTAGGATGAAACCTGATGCTCGGTCGGACGGGGCTCACTAATCTGCCATCACTTGATCAGTGGTTATTCGGACTGCGATTGACCGGTCCTGACCAATAGTACCTATTCGCGTGAATCCTTCGGATGCGGGAAATCGCTGTCATGCATACATCGATAAATCACAGAAGCCGGTAGAGCGCTTTTACTTCGATACCCTTTCAGCCGCATTAGCCTGAGATCTCTTCGGATGCCCAACCTCCCTTTCAGCCCCGCCGCAGACCGCAACAAACAACCCATCCTCGATGCTCTGACCCGCATCCTCGATGAGCGCGGCACCGCCCTGGAAATCGCCTCCGGAACAGGCCAACACGCCGCTTGGTTCGCCGCCGCCATGCCCTCATGGACCTGGCAGCCCACCGATGCAGACGCCCGCTCGCTCACCGCGATCGCTAGTCGCGTCGAGCAAGCCGCGCTGCCCAATCTGCGCCCGCCGCTGCTGCTCGACGTGATGGCGCCGCAGTGGCCCTCGCAAGGCCCCGCGTTCGCTCAAGAAGGCAAAGAGGAAGAAAAGTTCGACGCCATCTACTGCGCCAACATGCTGCACATCGCACCCTGGCCCACCTGCGCCGCGCTCATGGCCGGTGCCGCGCGGCATCTGCATGCCGGCACCGGTGTGCTGATCACCTACGGGCCTTACTTCGAAGACGAAGCACAGCACGGCCCCACGGCGCCGAGCAATCTGGCGTTCGACGAAGACCTGCGCGCGCGCAATCCCGCGTGGGGCATTCGCCGGCTCGACGACGTGGTGGCAGAAGCGCGCCGTGTCGGCCTCGCATTGCGCGAGCGGCACGCGATGCCGGCGAACAACCTGCTGCTGGTCTTCGGCTTCAGCTGATTGGCGAGGAAGGGCGAGGGCGTTGTCGCCCGCCAAGGGGCTCTGCATTGCGATCCGGCCCACTCGCGCTAGAGTCGGGCCACGTCCACAAGACCGGCCTGCGCCCATGCTCGACACACCATTGCCGACGCCTCCTCATTCCCCCGCATCGCTGTCGCTGCTGCAGCAGCGGCTCCTGTTCCGACTGATTCCCGCTGTCACCGCCTGCCTCCTGGCCGTCGGCTGCGCGAGCCCGCCGCCCGCGCGCGCGCCCGGTGGTTCGGTGCCCAGCAGCAACATCCCGCCGTTGACGTCGGAGCAGTCGAACAGCATCACGATCCATGCGCTGGGGTTGGTCGGCACGCCGTACCGCTATGGCGGCAACTCGCCCGAGGGCGGGTTCGATTGCAGCGGGCTCATCGGCTACGTGTACCGCCACAGCGTGGGGCAGGTGCCGCCGCGCACGGTGTCGCGCATGGCGGGCTTCGGCCGGCCGGTGCCGATGTCGGAGCTTCGCTCGGGCGACCTGGTGCTGTTCGGCTCGGCGTCGCCCACGCATGCGGGCATCTATGTGGGCGACGGGCGTTTCGTGCACGCGCCGTCCACGGGGGGCGAGGTGCGGCTCGACCGGCTCGACGGCGTGTACTGGTCGCGCCAGCCGACGCAGGCGCGACGGCCGGGCTGATTCGGCGAACCTGATTCGCGCGTCACGCGCGCGGCGATTGCACGTGCTCGGGCCGCACGCCGATGCCCACGGCGCGCGCGGGCAGGGTGCGCAGCCACGGCCAGCGTCCCAGCAGGCGCAGGGGCCAGGGCATGGGGCGGGGCGCGGTCGATGCCGCCGCCTTGCGGCTGAGCACGGGCATCAGCACGCGGTCCTGCACGAGCCGTTGCGCGGCCTGGGTGACGCGCACGGGCCATTCGCGGCGGCGCTGCAGCTGGGGCAGCAGGTTGTCGATTTCCTTGTCGGTGGCGCTGCCGGCCAGCGACGCGGCCAGCAGGTTGGCGGCGGCCACGGCGTCCTGCACGGCGAGGTTGATGCCGACGCCGCCCACGGGCGACATGGCGTGCGCGGCGTCGCCGATGCACAGCAGGCCAGGGCACGACCACGATTCGAGCCGGTCGACGCTCACTTCGAGCAGCTTCACGGCCTCCCAGTCGGGCAGGGCCTCGGGCAGGCGCGTGGCGAAGAAGGGTGCGATGCGCGCGATCTCGGCATGGAAGGCGGCAATGCCGCGCGACTGCAGTTCGGCGCTGCCGCCCTTGCGGATGACGAAGGCGCATTGCCAGTAGTCGCCGCGGTTGAGCGTCACCAGGAGGTGGCCCGCGGCGATGTGGCCGCCGGTGGCTTCGGGGTCGCCGGGCAGCTTGGGAACGCGCATCCACAGCACGTCGATGGGCGCGCCGTAGCTGATGTGCGGCAGCGCCGCCGCGTCGCGCAGGGTGGAGTGGCGGCCGTCGGCGGCCACGATGAGGGAGGCGTGCAGCTCGATGTCCTTCGGGCCGCCGCTGTCGGGGCTGCGGGCGCCGACACGCACTTTCACGCCGTTGACGCGGCCCTTGTCCTGCAGCAGGCCGACGGCCTCGGCGTCGGTCCACAGCTCGAAGCCGGGGTAGCGCCGCGCCTCGTCGCACATGAAGTCCAGGAACTCCCACTGCGGCATGAGCACCAGGAAGCGGGCGTGCGTGGGCAGCCGCCTGAAGTCGGCAATGGTCACGCCGCGGCCTTCGTAGGTGCCGCGCAGTTCTTCGATGCGGTTGTGTGGGCGCTGCAGGAAGGCGTCGAGCAGGCCGAGTTCGTGCAGCACTTCGAGGGTGGAGGGGTGCACGGTGTCGCCCCGGAAGTCGCGCAGGAAATCGAGGTGTTTCTCGAGCACGACGACGGGCACGCCCGCGCGCGCAAGCAGCAGGCCCAGCACCATGCCGGCCGGGCCGCCGCCGGCAATGCAGCAGCGGGGCGACGTGGGAGCGGGCGCAGAGGTGGTGTGTGTGTCCATGGCTCCGATCGATCCGGTCGCGCCATGGGTGGCGTGGCCTGTGGGGGCGCGGTGCGTGCACCCTGGGTGCATGCACTGCGCGGCCGGACCGCCGGGGCCCGGACCTCAGGGCTGCATGAAGCTTACGCGCTGGGCGATGAGCACGCCTTCGACCACGCGGTCGCCGACGACGGTCACGCGCTTGCCGTTGCCCAAGTCCGCGGCGGTGCCGTTTTCGAAGATGGTACCGGAGCCGCTGGCATCCACGCGCTGGCCGCGCACGGTGAAGTCGGCGGCCGACACGTAGCCGCCGATGGCGCCGATCACGGTGAACGACACCGGCCCGCCGGTGCCGGGCACGTGGCGGATGCGCAGTTTCTTGACCACGAGCACCTGGCCCGAGAGGAAACCGTCGACCTCGACCTTCACGCCGTTGCCGATGGAGCCGCTCGGCCCGCCGGTGATCTGGGCGTTGCGTGCGTCGATCTTGTTGCCCAGCACGCGGAAGTCGCCGAGCGCGGCGAAGTCGGTGACCACGCCCGCCAGCTGCAGCGCGATGCCGTCGGCCGAGGGAATGGCGTACCAGCCCTGCACCTGGGTGGCGGTGAAGCGGCCGGCGGCCGGCGCCGCCGTGCCGCGCACGCGCACGAGGGCGCCGTTGGCCAGGCTGGCGGCGTCGATGCCGGGGCCGAAAGCGGCGCCGCCGAAGTCGACGGTCAACAGGCCGAGCGTGAACTGCTGGCCGCCGCGGTCGAGGTTCTGCACGGTGCCGGTCACCAGCGGGGCGGTGGTGGTGGGCGCCACCTGCACGCGCGTGGCGCGCAGCGTGCCCGGCGCGGCGGGCAGGCCCCACACCTGCACCACGGCGCCGTCGACCAGGTCGCCGGCGCCCTTGGCGTCGCCCCAGACGGTGGCGTTGTCGGTGGTCACGCGGGCGCCCATGACGGTGAAGCTGCCGTCCTTCAGGTCGATGGCCGACACGGCGCCGCGCAACTCGGCGGCCGAGACGACCGTGGCGGCGATGCCGTTGTTGAAGTCGGCGTCGACCTTGCCGGCGATGCGCGCGCTCATGCCGATCTGCAGCTCGGTGGTGTCCTCGAGGCTGAAGGTGGCGCTGTCGGTGTTGTAGCGCAGGCCGTTGAGGATCACGCTGCCCAGGCCGTCGGCC
Source organism: Variovorax sp. GW458-11-26-14-LB1 (assembly GCF_059423965.1). NCBI lineage: Bacteria > Pseudomonadati > Pseudomonadota > Betaproteobacteria > Burkholderiales > Comamonadaceae > Variovorax > Variovorax sp. GW458-11-26-14-LB1. Next base: position 65,485 of record NZ_JBWKYW010000031.1, on the reverse strand, counting down.
GCGCCGATGCCGGCCGCGTCGGCGGTCACGCCGGTGCCGCCGGAGCCCACGCCCGAGCCGTCGCCGTTGGTGTTGCCGGCGGTGCTGTCGCCGCCGCCGGTGCTTCCGGTGCTGCCATTGCCCGTGCCGCTGCCGGAGCCGGCGTCACCCGAGCCGCCGTCGCCGCCCCCACCGCCGTTGCCGTTACCGGTGGCCGTGGTGCCGGCGGTGCCGAAACCCAATGTGCCGCCGCCTCCACTGCCACCGCCGCCTCCCCCGCAGGACAGAAGCAGGGCCATGGCGCCGGCCATCAGCAGGCCGCGCACGAGTCGCAAGGAGAGGGGAGGCGTGTTCATCGGGGGGACTCGTTGTGCTGGGGCGCGCCAGGGGCGGGCGCGCCTTCTTCGTCTTCGTAATACGTGTAGATGCCGACGCGGATGCGCGCCTTCGCGGTGGCCTTGGCCTCGGGGGGCACGCGGTCGACGGCTTCGGTCATCTCGCGGGCCAGCTCGTGGTGCAGACCGGCCCAGCGTTCGCGCACGAGGCGTTCGATGGTCGTGCAGTCGGCCAGCGTGAGCCCGCGCGCGTACACGGCGCGCTCGAGCATGCGGGGCGTCTCGCCCAGGGTGTTGGAGACGGCTGCCAGCAGGTGGTCGCGGCCGTTGTCGCCCAGGAAGGCGAGCATCGACTGCAGGTCTTCGACCGGCACGAAGCCGTCGGCCGTGAGTTCGGCGCTGCCGTCGCTCTCGGCCACCATCTGCAGGCGCACCAGCTCGTCGAGGATGGTGCGGTGGTGCACGTTGCCCCGGCTGGCCAGGCGGGCCACGCGCTCGAACGAGGGCCCGTCACCCTCGGTGACGACGGGCAGGCGGCGCAGGGAGTCGTCGTCGGTGGTCATCTGTAACCACAACGTAAAAGTCTTGGCGGCCGCTGACAGCTCGGTGTGGGGCAGGGGGTCGACGGTGGCGCGGACCTTGGCGGTGACGACCTTGCGGTTCAGCCCGGTGGTGACCGAAATCTGGCTGAGGTTGGGTTTGGTCACGCCCTGGGCGCGCCAGGTGCGCTGGGCTTCCTCGATGAGCAGGTCGCGCAGCAGGGCTTCGAGGTGCGGGTGCTTGACGCCCATGCCCAGCGCCAGCCGGACCACGGGCCTGAGGATGCGAGCGCAGGCGGCAAGGGCCCAGTCCAGCCGGTGTTCCATGAATGCGGGAGCGTTGTTCCTGGTGAAGGTCGTCAAGGCAAGAGAGGCGGGACCGGCGCCCGGGCTTGCCACAGGGCCCTATTGTCGTTCGTCCGGCGGACCCCCTCGGCCGGCCGGGTCAGGTCGCGGCGCAGGTGCCGCCGCTGGACCGGGTGACGGTGGTGCGCCCCGTGGCGCTGATGCTCACGGCGCGCGACTGGTCGGCGCTCGGGGTGGCGCGGCAGATGGTGATGCGGCTCTGGCCGGCGCCCAGGCCGGTGGCCTGGAACACGACGGCGCTGGCGCCGCCGGCCTCGCGCAGCCGGTAGCCGCTGGCGGCCGCGGGCTCGACGCGCAGCACCTGCGTGTCGCTGCGCACGATCCAGCCTGCTTCCCACTGCCCGTTGGTGCTGCAGCTGGTGCCGTTGGCCGAGGCGCACAGGGTGACGGGGGCGTTGCGCTTGATGGCCTCGCTGCGCGCCAGCTGGCTGCCCGCGACCAGCGCGGTGCTGTAGCTGCTCAGGCGGGTGGACAGCCGGATGCCGTCGAACGAGGGCACGGCAATGGCGATCAGCACCACCAGCACGGCCAGCGTGACCATCAGCTCGATGAGCGTGAAGCCGCGCGGCCGGTTGCGGGCCTGCCTGGGGTGGTGGTTGCGCATGCGCGGGTGCACGGCGTTACTTCTGGATGAACCAGTAGACCCGGCCCTTGGGCTGCTTGAAGGCGGCCTTGGGGGCGGTGCCCTTGGGGCTGAGGAAGGAGTCGGGGTTGGCGCCGATGACCACGTCGCGCATGCCGCCATCGCCGTCCAGCTGGACGCGACCCACGACCGGCGTGGGCGCGAGGCCGCCGCCCACCACGTTCTGGAAGCGCCCGTTGGTGCCCTGGGCGGCCGCGTTGACGTACGACACGTTGTAGACCCGCGCGGTGCCCAGGTCGGCGCGGCACGACTGCGTGTTGGGGTTGGTGGGCGTGTGGGTGTTGAAGGTGGTGATGCCGTAGGCGGTCACCGAGCCGGTGACGACCTGCTCGCCCGCTGCGAGCCCGAGGTACCAGCCCTTCTTGGTGGCGAGGTCGGACGAACTCGGCGTGCTCGCGTCGGTGATGGCCTGCAGCGAGGTATGGCACAGCACCTCGTTGCCGGTGCCGCAGCGGTCGGCCTCGCTGGTCAGCCAGGTGGCGTCGGTGGGCTTGTCGACCAGCATGTAGAAGCGGTTGGCCACGCCGAGCGCGACGTTGTAGTGGCGCAGCGGCTTCTCGCGGTCGCCCGAGCCCAGCAGCACGACGTAGGCGCCGTTGTCCGCCACCACGTCGGGGCCGAACATGAACTTGCGGTTGGGCGTGCAGGTGGTTACCGTGTCGCAGCCGAGCGAGGCGATCTGGGTCATGGCCCAGGCGGACGGGGTCGCGCTGCCGATGGCGATGCGGTAGACATTGCCGCCCAGGTCGGCGGCGTAGGCGATGGTGGCGATGCCCAGGGCGTCGGTGACCACCGTCACTTCGCCGACCACGGGGCGGGCGGTGGTGAACACCTTGAGCTGCGCGCCGGTGTTGGCGTCGAGCACGTAGATCCGGTTGCCCTTCACGCCGGTGCCGCAGGCCTGGGCGGCGCTGTTGGTGTCGACGTCTTCGCACTTGTCGTAGCCGCCGCCGAAGACCAGCAGAGGGCTGCTGCCGCTGCCGTAGCCGGTGGCGCGCAGCACCTTCGGCGCCGACCAGGTCTGGCCGATGCCTTCGAAGCCGGTGTCGCAGCCGGTGTCGTCGTTCTGGTTGGGGCAGCCCTTGCGCCACTTCAGCGTGGGCGCGGCGGGCGACGAGACGTCGAAGGCGTAGACCAGCCGGCCGCCGCGGCGCATGCTGGCGTAGAGCCAGGCGGTGCTGCCCTGGCGGTAGGCCGCGACCGCGCCGTCCATGCCGTAGGGCTTGGGCGCCACCGTGCCCAGGCTGACGGGCAGGCCGGGGAAGTTGATGCGCGTGGTGTTGTCGTACAGCCGCTTGAGGCTGCCGTAGAACTCGGGCGGCATGAACGACCACAGCTCGGAGCCTGCGGCGGCCCCGCCGATGGCCGTGTTGCGGTTGCCGTTGATGGCGCGCAGCACACCGTCGTTGCCGCCGTAGAACACCACCACCTGGGGCGCGGCGTCGGTGCCGTAGTTGATGGCCACCGGGCGCGAGTGCACGACGTCGCCGTGCACCGACGGGCGCATGGCGCTCGAGGGCACCGGGTTGCCCTGGGCGTTGGGCCGTTCGTCGCCCTTGTTGTCCAGGCCTCGCGCCCAGTTGATGAGCTTGGTGCGGTCCGCGGTCGCGTCCGCGGCGATGCCGAGCGCGGTCGTGGTGATGGCCGTGTTGGCGTCGTCGAAGGCGGTGAGCGCGGTGCAGCTGCCCGCCGCACAGGTCTTCATGTTGCGCACGGCCGGCACGACGCCGCGCAGCATGTAGCCCTGCGCGCCTTTTTCCACCACGTTGCCGTCGGGGCTGTCCGCGGCTTCCTTCTTGAGGCAGTCGCCGGACGGCCGGAAGCTCCAGTAGGCGTCGCTGTCGCTGGCGGCGGGTGTCCAGAAGCTGCGCGCGCAGGGCGCGATGAAGCCGGTCTGGTTGTTCACCGCGTTCTTGTCGTCCGCGTCCTGCAGGATCAGCTGGCTGCTGCTGTCCAGCCCGAGCTTGTATTGCTTGAGGTTGCCGTTCCAGCGCGGAAAGGCGTTCTCGTCGGGGCGGAACATGCCCACGAACACCTGGTTCAGGTAGGTGCCCTGGGTGTTCACGCTCACGGGCAGGCTCACCGAGGAGAACACGCTGTTGACCGACTGGATCTTGCTGAAGATGTCGTCCAGCGCCTCGCCGAGCGCGGCGCCGAGTTCGGGCTTGCTCGAGAGGTCGTAGTACTCGCCGTTGCTCTGCTTGGCCATGCTCTGCAGCAGCGCGCTCCAGCCCGGACCCTGGCCCTGGGTGGCCTTGGCGGCCTCGATGGTGTAGACCTTGACGCCCATGCTGGTCTGCAGGAAGCGCGCCCATTCGTCGGCCGTGTTGTCCTGCGAGCCGCTGGGGCTGAGCGTGATCTGGGCGGTGCTGCCGCCGGCGGCGCGCAGGGCTTCGTTGGAGAGCTGGTTGTCGTTGTTGTTGTCCTGCGCTGCGCCGTTGCTGATGTAGATGACGAAGGTGCCGATGCAGTTCTCGGTGCTCGGGCCGACATAGGTGCTGGCGTTGACGCTGGCCAGGGCGTTGCGCGTGAGCGCGTAGATGGCCTTCGATGCCGCGGTGCCGCTCACGTTGCCGGTGTAGTCGGTCTTGACCTTGCCGTTGCCGGCGATGGGCGCGGCGCTGGCCAGGTAGCGGTAGACCTCCGCCATGGTCTTGCCGGCCTTGCCGCCGTTGGACTTGTCGGCCACCTTGTCCAGGCTGCGGATCATGGCGCCGTACTTGAGCTTGGTGCCGCTGTCGAGCGTGCGCACCGCGGCGCGCACGTAGCCGCCGTCGCTGTTCGAATTGCCCTGGCCGGTCTCGGTGAACATCATCAGGCCGACCTTGAACTTGTCGGCCTGCAGGCTTTCGAAGGCGCTGGCGAGCGCGTTGAGCTCGGCGGTGAAGGGCTGGTTCCAGTTGGCCGTGTTGTCCAGCACGAACAGCACGTTCGGGGCCTGGGTGACGGCGGGGTTGTAGCCCACGAAGAGATCGATGTCCTCCGCCTGCGCAGCCTGCATCGGCAACGCGAGCAGCACGGCGGCCCACAGCGTGGTGAGTAGTTTTCTTGTCATGGCGGGGGCCCGTTCATCGTCGTGGTTCAAGGGGGGGCAGGCGCAGGTTCGGCTGGTGCGGCAGGTGGCGGCGCACACAGCGCTTCGAACTGCGCCTTGTTGAGCAGCGCCCGCACGCCCTGGCGCACGGAGGTGGTGGTGCCGGTGGCGCCGGGGGTGGTGTCGGTCACGGTGGTGCTGATGTCCCACACGGCGTTGTACTGGTCGGGCAGGGCCGCGAGCCCCGAGCCGCTGCTGGAGGCGCCGCCCGTGATGCCGCCTGGGCCCGTGCTGCCGCCGCCGCCGCTGTCGACGGCCTTGGTGGCGCGCACGCACACGGGCGGGGCGACGGTGACCGTGTAGTCGTTCAAGCCGTCGTTGTTGATGTCGACCATGCTCACGGTGCCCTGCGGCGGCGCGAGCGACGGGGTGCCATCGCTGCCGGGCACCAGCAGGCTGGCCGCGACTTCCTCGATCGCGCGGTTGGCGGCGGCCACGGCTTCGTTGCGGGTCTGCAGGTTGCCCACGGCCTTGAGGTTGGCGCCGCTGAGGTTGAAGGCGGCGGTGACCACGAGCGTGATCAGCAGCAGCATGATCATCCCGATGATCAGCGCGGCGCCGCGCTGGGTCTGGGTGGAGCGGCCGGCGTGCACGCGTGGCTTCATGGCGTTTCCCTCCGGCCGGTGACGTTGGTCAGGCGCACGGTGGTCGCGAACGCGTGCCGCTTGTAGTGGTCGTTGAACGGCCCGAGCGCCACGGCACCCATCTGGTACCTGCGCGTGTCGGTGTGGCCCGGCGAGATGGCGGTGGCGCGCGCGAGCACATACAGCTTCACGGCCACCGCGTTGACCAGCTGGTCGGCGGTGCAGGTCGCGCCGCAGTGCACGAAGGCGCCGTCGGGGCTGCCGTCGCCGCGGTTGGAAGGGGTGGACTTGTTCGCCGGGTCGGCCCAGGCGATGGCCTGGGTGTAGTTGACGGCGGCGCCGGTCTTGCTCAGCGTGTCCAGGCCGAGCTCGACGCGAAAGCCCTCGACGCCTTCGATCAGCGCCGTGGGCGGTTGCTGCGCGAGCGTGCCGCCCACCAGGTCGAAGCGCGAGCGTGCCAGCGTGGGAATTCCGTCGTTTTCGGCCTCGGCGTAGTCGCGCACGTAGTAGATGTCGGCCACCAGCTTGCGCTTGGGCGAGGCGCTGGTGCAGTCCTTGAGGAACATCTGGTCGAAGGCGCCGGTCGAGAGGTCGAACGACGAGGGCTTTTGCGTGCCGCACAACGACGACTGGAAGTACATCGCGCCGGCCACGTCGGCGTCGCAATGGGGCGTGCCGGGCAGGCAGGTTTCGGCATGGCGCACCACGAGGATGTCGGTGCCGGTCTTGTGGTGCGTCAGCAGGTCGGTGCAGGTGGCCGGCACGCTGCTGTAGACCTGCACGGGCAGGTCGAGCAGCTGGCGCTTGTAGTCCTCGGTCCAGTTCGCCGCCGAGTAGGCCAGGCACGGGTCGGGCACGTTGCCGGTGGGCACGTGCGTGGGCGCGGCGCTGACCGTGAGGTCGTCGAACTCGGGCATGTAGTTTTCCCAGAAGCCCGCGTGCGAGATCTCGTTCTCGAGCACGAAGATGCTCAGGCGTCCGGTTTCGATCTGGCGGTTGACGCGTTCCATCTCGCGCTGGGAGCCGCTCACGTTGAGGAACAGCGTGAGCAGCGCGGCCATCACGATGAGCATGATGGTGATGGCCACCATCAGCTCGATCAGCGTCAGCCCGCGCTGGGCGCGGCGTGCGGTGGGGCGCGGGTTCATGAGAGCGATCCGATGCGCACGAGCGTGGTCACGGTGCGGCGGCACAGGTCGTTGATGCATTTGGTGCCGGTGTCGTAGAGGTCCTTGCCGCAGGCCACGCCGGCCGGCGGCGCCGAGATCGGCCCCAGGCCCTGCCAGGCGACCGTCACGAGGTACTCGTTGTTGCCCATGTCTTCCACGCAGCCGCGTCCGCCGATCACGGTGCCCAGCTTGTCGTTGCCCGAGAACTCGGCCGCGCCCTGCAGCGCGTTGCACCACTCCTTGGCGTCGATCTGCTGGCGCGTGCCGGTGCCGGTGGGGCAGGCATCGGTGCCACCCAGCGGTGCGCTCGTGGCGTAGCTGGCCGCCACGCGGCGGTTGATGGCGATGCGGTTGGCCATGTCGTTGAGCAGGATCAGCGCCTGCGAGCGCTGGTACGACTCCATCTCGGAGGCCTGCAGCCGGGCCTGCAGGCCCACGAGGCCGAACAGGCCGAAGGCCAGCACGAGCAGGGTGACCAGCACTTCGATCAGCGTGGCGCCGCGCTGGCGCCGCAGGGCGGGGCTCACCATTTGTTGGACGGCGTCTTCACGCCTTCGCTGGTGAGCCCGAGGTTGCCGTCGCCCACCTGGCTGCCGATCGCGGTGAAGGTGATCGTGAAGGTGGGCGGGCCGGAATCCTGCAGCGTGACGTCGTAGCTGTAGTTGCTGCTGACCTCGGCGGGCAGGCTGTAGCCGCTGGTGGTCAGTGCCGTCTTGTCGGCGTAGTTGCGGTTGGCAATGAGGAACTGCTGCTGCCGGTTGGCGATGTCCATCATCTGCGCCTGGGCCGCCGAGCGCTTCGATCGCACGATGTACTGCCGGTAGCTGGGCAGGGCGATCGACGCCAGGATGGCCACGATGGCCACCGTGATCATGACCTCGATCAATGTGAAGCCGCGGGGGGCGCGCGCCTGCGAATGCTGGGTCATCGTGGACTCGTCAGAGATGTTTCACATTGTTAGTGAATGTGAATTTATCACATCTAATGTGAGCGCAACGGATTTGCGGCGCTTCCGGCGGCTGTCCGGCGGAGGCGATCCGGGCGCGGATAGGGGTTATCCATTAGGCAATTCCACCCGCCCGGCCCGCGCAGTCCGACGGATGCGGCCCGGCGGCGGGCGGGGAACACTCGCCCGGTTCATATCGAGGAGACATCCGCATGCCCAACATTCGCCGCCATCTGGTGTGGCTGGCCGTGGCCGTGCTCGGCGCTTTTGCGCTGGGCACCGTCGCCCTGAGCCGGGGGGAAAGCATCAACGCCCTCTGGGTCGTGACCGCCGCGCTCTGCACCTACCTGATCGCCTACCGCTACTACAGCCTGTTCATCGCCGACAAGGTGCTGGGGCTGGACGCCAACCGCAAGACGCCCGCGCACCGCCACAACGACGGCCTGGACTACGTGCCGACCGACAAGAATGTGCTGTTCGGCCACCACTTCGCGGCCATCGCGGGCGCCGGTCCGCTGGTGGGCCCGGTGCTCGCTGCGCAGATGGGCTACCTGCCCGGCCTCCTGTGGGTGCTGGCGGGCGTGGTGTTCGCGGGGGCGGTGCAGGACTTCATCATCCTGTTCATCTCCACGCGCCGCGACGGCCGCTCGCTGGGCGACCTGGTCAAGCAGGAGATGGGCGTGGTGCCCGGCATGATCGCGCTGTTCGGCACCTTCATGATCATGATCATCATCCTGGCGGTGCTGGCCCTGATCGTGGTGAAGGCGCTGGCCGAATCGCCGTGGGGCAGCTTCACGGTGGCCGCGACGATTCCGGTGGCGCTGTTCATGGGCGTGTACCTGCGCTACATCCGCCCGGGCCGCATCGGCGAGGTGTCGGTGATCGGCTTCGTGCTGCTCATGGCGGCCATCTTCGGCGGCCAGTGGGTCAGCCAGCACCCGGTGTGGGGCCCGGCCTTCACCTTCGACGGCAAGGCGCTCACCTGGATGCTCGTGGGCTACGGCTTCGTGGCCGCCAGCCTGCCGGTGTGGCTGCTGCTGGCGCCGCGCGACTACCTCTCGACCTTCCTGAAGATCGGCACCATCATCGCACTGGCGATCGGCATCGTGGTCGTGATGCCCACGCTGCAGATGCCCGCGATCACGCAGTTTGCGCAGGGCAACGGCCCGGTGTGGTCGGGCAGCCTGTTCCCGTTCCTGTTCATCACCATCGCCTGCGGCGCCGTCTCGGGCTTCCACGCGCTGATCTCTTCGGGCACCACGCCCAAGATGCTGGACAACGAACGCCACGCGCGCTTCATCGGCTACGGCGGCATGCTGGCCGAATCGTTCGTCGCCGTGATGGCGCTGGTGGCGGCCTCGTGCATCGAGCCGGGCATCTACTTCGCGATGAACAGCCCGGGCGCGCTGGTCGGTACCACGGTGCAACAGGCCGCGGCAACGATCTCCGGCTGGGGCTTCGTCGTCACGCCCGAGATGCTGCTGCAGACGGCCAAGGACGTGGGCGAGACCACCATCCTCGGGCGCACCGGCGGCGCGCCGACGCTGGCCGTGGGCATGGCCCACATCCTTCACCAGGTGATCGGCGGGCAGGCCATGATGGCCTTCTGGTACCACTTCGCGATCCTGTTCGAGGCGCTCTTCATCCTCACGGCGGTGGACGCCGGCACGCGCGCCGGCCGCTTCATGCTGCAGGACCTGCTGGGCAGCTTCGTGCCCGCGCTCAAGCGCACCGACTCGCTGCCGGCCAACCTGATCGCCACCGCGCTGTGCGTGGCGGCCTGGGGCTACTTCCTGTACCAGGGCGTGGTCGATCCGCTGGGCGGCATCAACACGCTGTGGCCGCTGTTCGGCATCTCCAACCAGATGCTGGCCGCGGTGGCGCTGATGCTGGGTGTGGTCGTGCTGTTCCGCATGAAGCGCGAGCGCTACGCCTGGGTGGCGGCGGCGCCGGCCGTGTGGCTGCTGGCCTGCACGCTGACGGCGGGCTGGCAGAAGATCTTCTCGAGCGATCCGAAGATCGGCTTCCTGTCGCACGCCGCGAAGTACGCCGACGGCCTGGCCAACGGCGTGCTGATCGCGCCGGCCAAGACGCCCGAAGCCATGTCGCGCATCGTCTTCAACGACCGGCTCGACGCGGCGTTGTGCGCGCTCTTCATCTTCGTGGTGCTGAGCGTGCTGGTCTACAGCATCAAGGCCTGCCTGGCGGCCCGCGCCGCCAACCGGCCGACCACGCAGGAGACGCCGTTCGAGGCGATGGGCGCGGCCTCGTCCGCCGCCCACTGACCGGACGCAAGCACGCCATGGGCCTCGCCATGCCGGAAGCCGGGCGCTACATCGCCCGCTCGATCAAGCAGTCGCTGCGGCTCATGGTCGGGCTGCCCGACTACGACGTCTACCTGACGCACATGGCGGCCACCCACCCGGACCGGGCGCCGATGAGCTACGAGGAGTTCTTTCGCGAGCGGCTCGAGGCGCGCTACGGCGCGGGCAAGGGGCGCTGCTGCTAGCGGCAGTTGGCCGACAACAACGAAAAAGGGCGCACGTGGTGCGCCCTTTTTTCATGTCACGAGGCGTCGAGGATCTGCGCCATCCGCAGCGCCGCCGGCGAGAGCGGCCGGTTCTTCAAGGCCAGCCGGTACAGCGGCCGCGACAGCACCGCGCCCGGCAGCTTCAGCTCGCGCAACGTGCCCAGCGCGAGCATGTCGGCCACCACCACGCGCGGCAGCATCGAGATGCCGACCCCGCTGGCCACGGTGCGCGCAATGGCTTCGTTGCTCGCCATTTCCATCCATGGCGGCGCGTCGATGCCGTGCGCCGCGCACAGCGCCTCGGTGGCCTGGCGCGTGCCTGAGCCGGGCTCGCGCAGGATCCAGTTCTGCCGGCCCAGCAGTGCGGCCGTCACGCCGCGCCGGGGCAGCGCGGCATCGGGCGGCGCGACGATGGCGAGCGGGTCGGTGGTCCATTCGCGCACTTCCACGCGCTCCTCGTCCACGCGGCCCTCGACCAGCGCGAGGTCGATGCGGCATTCGAGCAGTTGCTCGCACACCCACTGCGTGTTGCCGACCGTGACGCGCGGCACCACCGCCGGGTAGGCGGCGCAGAAGGCCGCGATCTGCGGCGGCAGCCAGTAGCTCGCCACCGTGGTGCTGGCGCCCAGCGTGAGGCTGCCGCGCTGCACGCCGACGCGCGCACGCACGTCGTCCAGCGCCGCGCGCTCCATCGCGAAGATGCCGCGCGCATGCGTGAGCAGCGACGCGCCCGCCTCGGTGAGCCGAAAGCCCTTGCCCGCGCCGCGCTCGATGAGCGTCAGGTCGAGCTGGTGCTCCAGTTCGCGGATGCCCTTGGACACCGCCGGCTGGCTGATCCACAGGCCCTCGGCCGCGCGCGAGAAGCTGCCCGCCTCGGCCACGGCGACGAACAGGCGCACCAGGTGCAGGTTGAGGGTCATAACTTAACTTCATGCATTGGTGAAGTTTATGTCTTTGACTCATGGGGTGTCGATTCCTAAAGTCGGGTCCATGTCCTCCCTTGCCGCCTCCTTGCCCGGTTTCTCCTTCGTTCGCCGCTGCGGCCCCGGCGTGTTGCTGTCTGCATTGCTGGCGGCCGCCGCCGCGCTGCTGGCCGAGTGGCCGCCGATGGTGCACCTGGGCCTGAGCGCGCTCACGCTGGCCATCGCGCTGGGCATGGTGGCGGGCAACACGGTGTTCCCCGCGGTGTCGGCGCGCACCGGCGCCGGCGTGGACTTCGCGCGCAGCGCCTTGCTGCGCGCGGGCATCGTGCTCTACGGCTTTCGCATCTCGCTGAGCGACATCGGCGCCGTCGGCTGGCCCGGCGTGCTGATCGCGATGGCGATGGTGGCGCTGACCTTCGGCCTCGCCGTGCGCATCGGCACGCGCTGGCTGGGGCTCGACCGCGAGACGGCCGCGCTCATCGGTGCGGGCAGCGCCATCTGCGGCGCCGCCGCCGTGATGGCCACGCAGCCTGTGGTGCGCGGCGAAGAGCACAAGGTGTCGATCGCCGTCGCCACGGTGGTCGTGTTCGGCACGCTGTCGATGGTGGCGTACCCGCTGGTCTATCCGTACCTCGGCCTCACGGAGCATGCCTTCGGTCTCTTCGCGGGCTCCACCATCCACGAGGTGGCGCAGGTGGTCGCGGTGGGCGAGGCCGTGAGCCCGGGCGCGGCGAACGCGGCGGTGGTCGAGAAGATGCTGCGCGTGATGATGCTGGCGCCGTTCCTCATGGGCCTGTCGTTCCGCGTGGCGGCCTCGACACCGGGCGCGGCGAGCGTGGGCGCGTGCTGGCGCCAGGTGCGCGTGCCATGGTTCGCCGTGCTGTTCATCGCCGTGAGCGCCGTGCATTCGCTCGACGTGCTGCCGCACGCACTCGTCGCCGCGCTGGTGCAGCTCGACACGCTGCTGCTGGCCACCGCCATGGCCGCGATGGGCCTGCGCACCAGCGCCGCGAGCCTGCGCAAGGCGGGGGCGCAACCGCTCAAGCTGGGGGCGCTGCTGTTCGTGTTCCTGGCGGCCGGCGGCTATGCGGTGAACGCCGCCGTGCTGGCGATGTTCTGAACGAATTTCGCGCAGGGCTCAGGCGCCGCCTGAGGCGTCCTGCGTGAATTCCAGTTTCTCCTGCGCGCGCCTTCGCGGGACCATCGGTGCCACACAACCCGTGGAGAAAAACCGATGTCATCCGAACTCAACCAGATCGCCAGTTGGTCGCTGCGCTGGCGCATCTTTCTGTCAGGCGCGCTGTGCCTGGTCGCCGCCATCGCCGCGGCCAAGCCCTTCGACGCGAACGTCGACCTGCAGACCGAGCAGCGCTACCAGCTCGCCCTCGAAGCGCAGGCCGCACGCGACTACCGAACGATGCTCGAGCAACTGCGCCAGGCCGCCACCGAAGGCCATCCCGAGGCGCAGGAGATGCTGGGCATGGTGCTGCTGACGGGGCCCACGCTGTACGGATCGGCCGTGAAGGCCGACCGCTGCGAAGCGCGCACGTGGATGCTGCGCGCCGCCGGGCAGGGCAGCGAAACGGCCAGGGTGCAGCTGGCGTTTCTCAACAGGCTGCGCAGCGCGCCGTCCGGAAAGATCGCCTGCGGTTGATGGCGGGCGCGGCGCGGCCATACTCGGCGCTCCTTCACGAGCGCGCCGTTGCATGCCCACTCCTTCCCCCGCGGACCGACTGATGCGCACCGTGTCCTGGCTCCTGTTCGCGCTCGTGTTTGCGCTGGCCGGGTGCACGGCAACAGGCAACAAGCCCGACGCGACCGTCACCCGGATCGCCGACGGCTACGAGGTCACGCTCTACGCCACCCGGGGCTTGATGGTGCATGACCCTGTGTCGCTGATCTTCCACCGCAGCTACGAACTTGAATCCCGCATCCGGGTGCCGTCGATCGAAGGGCGCATCGACGCAGCCGACGCCTCGGTGTACGAGGTGAGCGAGTTCGACAAGGCGGCCGAGAAGAAGGCGCCTTCCACGCACCCTGTCGATCTCCGGCTGCGGGAGCACTACGAGAAGGAGCGCAGGCCGCGCCTCACGGGCGCGCTCGTTTTCTCGGGCAACACGCTGACGGTCGACGTGCAGGCGGTGGGGCAGAACGGTTCGTCCCCGTATCCGTTCAACGGTACCTACCGCCTGAAGACACGAAAGTAGCGGCGACCGCCGCCCGCTTCTCAGGTCGCCCAGATGCGCGGCGTGGCCGCCGGCAGTTGCCACAGCTCGCTGCGCCACGCCTGCCAGACCTGCCGCAGCAGCTGCATCGCAGGCTCGACCACCGGCGCGAGCACGCGCAGCACCACCACCTCCGCATGCGGGCTGGTCGCGCCCGCGCTCTCGTGCAGTTCGTGCACGTCGAGCAGCCCGCGCGCCTGCGCCAGCAGGGCTTCGCGCCGTGCCTTGGCCATCGGCGAACCCGTCACGACGAACAGCGAAGCGAGGCAGCGGTGGCCGCCCAGCCCCAGCGGGCTTTGCAGCAGGCGGTGGTCGCTGGCGTCGATGCGCCCGCGTTCCAGCCACACGCCGGGCGCTTCGATGTGCTGCAGGTAGGTGCCGCGTTCGAAGGGCTGGTGGGCATTCGGCAGGCCGAGCGCGCACACGTCCCAGCCGATCATCTCGGCGCCCGGTGCGACCTCGAGCGTGAGCCGGTTCTCGGCCTGGCAGCCGCTGTAGCAGATGGCTTCGAGCGGCAGCCATTCGAGCCGCGCGCCCGGTGCGAGGCGGATGCGCGTGCGTTGCAGCGCGGTCTCGCCTTCGGAGCGGTAGAAGCGCGAGGCGCCGGGCGTGGTGATCAGGCCGTGGCTGCCGTCGGCGGCCTCGATGTCGATGTCGAGCGTGTCGCCGCCCACGAGACCGCCCGGCGGATGTACCAGCACGTTGTGGCACACGGCATCGCCCTCGGGGTAGAGGCTCTGCAGGATGCGCAGCGGTCCGTCGTGGCGGAAACGGGCGACGCTGCGGTCGGCTTCTTTTTGGTAGGCGAGGTGGAGACGGGCGTGCCAGGGCATGCGGGGAGTCTAGTGCGCCGGCTCAGGTCTTCCAGGCGCCGTCGTGCGCGGCAGCCGCTTCATCGATGAGCGCAGGCCCGATGCACTCGATCGGATGCGGCGAGGCACGGAACACGTCGCGGCACGACAGTTCCGCGTCGCGCTGGTCCTGCCGCTCGCCGCGGAACACGCGCAGCCGCTGCGCGTCGATGCCGAAGACCACGCGGCCGATGTTCGACCAGAAGATCGCGCCCGCGCACATCACGCAAGGCTCGCCCGAGGCATAGAGCGTGGCGCCGGCCAGCTCTTCGCGCGTGAGGCCGCGGCCGGCCAATGCGCGCAGCGCGTTCACTTCGGCGTGCGCGGTGCAGTCGCCGGTTTCGGCGTTGCTGTTCGCGGCCTCGGCCAGCACTTCGCCGGCGGCCGAGACGATGACCGAGCCGAAGGGCCGGTTGCCGCGCCGGCGCGCGGCATGCGACCACACAATGGCCTTGCGCAGGTAGCGGCCGTCGCGCTCATCGAGCGTGGTTTCTTCGGGGAGGGCGGGGATGGAGCTGTCAGGAAGGTTCATGCCTTGGGTGCGGGAAGAAGGCGCTCGCTGCGCGCAGGCAGCATCGCGCCGTTGAAGAGGGCATCGGCCGAGGGCCGCGTCTTCAGGCCGAAGGTGTCGGCCACCTCGTCGACCTGCTGTTCGAGCGTGAGCTTGCGGATGTCGCCCAGCCCGTGGCCGCGCGTGTCCGCCGCGCCCACGTACTGCGCCGTGAGGCCCCAGCGTTCGAGTTCGACCTTCTCGTCCAGGATCGGTTCACGCTGGCGCATGGCCGCGATGCTGGGCACCGGGTTGGCAAAGGTCTCGACGATGGCGCGGTTGGTGGCGCGCAAGAAAGCCGCCACCACCTTCGGGTTCTGCGCGATGAGGTTGCTGCTCGCCAGGATCGCGTTGCCGTACAGGTTGACGCCCGCATCCGCGTACTTGAGCACCGAGAGCTCGTCGGCCTTCATGCGCGCGAAGAGCGAGACGGCCGAGTCGTGGAAGTAGGTGGCGGCATCGACGTCGCCGCGCACCATCACGTTGTCGCGCGCGCTGAAATCGGTGGTCTGCCACTGGAAGGCGTCGCCGCGCATGCCCTGCCGGCGCGCCACCATCGGCCAGGCGCGGCGCGTGGACTCGACGGCGGCGGCCGCCACCTTCTTGCCGGTGAGGCTCTTGAAGTCAGTCGTCACGCCACGGTCCTTGCGCCCGATGATCACGAACGGTGCACGGTTGTAGTACTGGTACACGGCCTGCACCACCGGCGTGCCCGGGTTCTGTGCGTTGAACTCGACCAGCGAGCTGATGTCGCCCAGGCCCAGTTGGTAGACGCCGCTGGCGATGCGGGTGATCGACGCGACCGAGCCGGCGCCGGTGTCGATCGTCACGTCCAGCCCCTCGTCGCGGTAGTAGCCCTTGGCCTGCGCCAGGAAGAAGGGCGCGGTCTGGCCGTTGATGCGGAAGTCGAGCGTGAACTTCAGCGGTGTGAGCTTGCCGCCCTGCGCGAACACGGCAGGGGCGGCGAGGGTGGCGGCAGCGGCGGCAAGAAAGGATCGGCGTTGCATGGTGGGGCCTCGGAGTCGGTGGTCTTGACGGATGCCTCCCACCGCGGGCGGGAGGCGCCTCAAGAGCAATTTCCGGGCGGGCGCACGGGGATGGTGCGTGCGCTGCTGAACGCTTCTACTCTTGCTCGCTGTCTTGCATGAGGCATGCCAGGGTGCGGCGCTCGGGCATGGCGGCGCGGGGCTTGGACGCGCGACAAGGGCGCGCCACAATCCGGGCGCGCTAATTGCAAGTCGATCGGCGCAGAGTAGAAGCGTTCAGCCTCGCGCATGCCTTTCATCGGGCATGCCGACGAAGCAGGAAATTGCTCTTTCACGTTCGTTCCCCCACGCAACAACGAAGGAGTTCGCCCATGCTCGTCACCCGACAACCCGTCTTCCGCAAGTTCTGGCATGCCGTCATGCCGCTCACCGAACTGGCCCACGGCCCCAAGCCCTTCCGGCTGCTGGGCGAAGACATCGTTCTCTTTCTCGACGCCGACGGCCAGCCGGCTGCCCTGCGCGACCGCTGCTGCCACCGCACTGCGAAGCTCTCGAAGGGCTGGTGCGTGGACGGCGAAGGCAAGGCCTGCGGGCAGGGCGCGATCCAGTGCGGCTACCACGGCTGGACCTACGACCGCAGCGGCCAGGTGGTGCGCATTCCGCAGTACGGGCCCGACCGCAAGATTTCTCCCGAGTACAAGACCACGGCCTACCCCTGCACCGCGCGCTACGGCTACGCCTGGGTGGCGCTGGAAGAGCCCATCGCCGACATCCCGGCCATTCCCGAGTTCGACGACCCGGGCTACCGCACCATCTTCCAGTTCTACGAGGAGTGGCAGACCAGCCCGATGCGCGCGCTCGAAAATTCCTTCGACAACTCGCACTTCAGCTTCGTGCACCGCGCCACCTTCGGCGTGGCCGCGAGCCCGAAGCCCAGCAAGTACGAGCTGGTGGAGAACGAGTCGGGCTTCCATGCCGAGACGGTGATCGAAGCGACCAACCCGGTGAAGTTCCACGCCATCAGCGGCGTGACCGACGCGATCACCACGCGCCACATGCGCAACGCCTACTTCCTGCCGTTTTCGCGCCGGCTCGACATCGAGTACCCGAGCGGCGTCCGCCACATCATCATCAACTGCTTCACGCCCATCGACGACGGGCGCATGCAGCTGTGCCAGTGGCTGTTCCGCAACGACACCGAGGCCGACTGCGCGGCGCAGATGCTGATCGACTTCGACGAGGAGATCACGCGCGAGGACAAGGACATCCTCGAGTCGACCGACCCCGATGCGCTGGTCGACACGCGCCGGCGCGGCGTGGAGTACTCGATGGAGTCCGACCGGCCGGGCATGCTGATCCGCAAGCACCTGATGCAGCTGCTGGCCAGGCACGGCGAGGCAGAGGTGCACCGGGGCCTGACGATCCCGATCGCGAAGGCCGCCTGAACGGGAGACCGCTGCGGGCCTCGCGCGCGCGTGGCCGCAGCGGTCAGTCGTTCAGGCTTTCACGAAAGCGCCGTGCAACCCCAGCGGCAGCGCATAAGGCAGCGTCGCCTGCGCCACCGGCCCGGCGGCCAGGTGGTCGGCGGCGAAGCACGACAGCACCGTGCGCTGCCGGCCGAAGTCCAGCGCCGTGCCCAGCACCCAGCCCGGCTTGACACCGTCGGGCACGAAGACGTGCTCTTCCACGATGGCCTGCGCGCCGTAGCTGAAGCGCTGGCTGCGTCCGCTCTCGATGTCGGTGCGCGCGACGGCGCCGAAGCCGGGCACGTCGGCGCGCGTCTGCGTGGCGTGCACGACCTGGTGGTGGCGCAGGCCGACGCGGCGCGGATCGATGCGTGGGAACTCGGCCTCCAGCGGCAGTTCGCGCTGCGTGGCCTTGCCCGTTCCCAGGTCGAGCGTGGCGACGGTCAGGCGCGGTTCGTTGCGGCGCACGCGGCGCGCGCGCATCACCTCGCGGTTGCTGGTGAACACCGACTCGGCGTTCTGCGTGCGCACGTAGTCGATGTGGATGCGTGCACCGCGCGGCGTGTCTTCTTCCCATGCATTGCCGACGTGGAACAGGAAACCGGCCGGCAGCTCCAGCAGCTGGCGCTTGTCCCAGTCCTGCTTGTCGACCACCAGCGCGCGCATGCCGAGCTCGGGCCGCCAGACGTGGGCGTCGAGAAAGCTCGCGCCGGCCTCCTTGCGCTTGCTGTCGTACACCAGCGGCGGCATGAGGAACACCAGGTGCCGCGCGGTCACGGCGAAGTCGTGGACCATGGGCAGCTCGGGCACCGGCACCACGGCCGCGCGGCGCAGGGCGCCTCCGGGCGCGATCTCGTACAACGCCAGCAGGCTCTGGCCCGAGCTCACGCCGAAGTTCCACACCGTGCCGTCCGGGTCGACCTTGGGGTGGGCCGAGAAGGGCATGCCCGCGAGGTCGGCGCGCCAGGTCTTCACGCCCAGCGTGTCGAGCGTGCGCGCATCGATGCGCGTGGCCGAGCCGCCTTCCCACAGCGCCAGCACCTCGCCCTGCATCGGCAGCACGCTGGTGTTGGCGACGTTGATGGCGTCGGCCGAGGTGGGCGGCTCCACGCCTGGCGGCATGGTGCCGAAGGCTTCGGTGAGGTGGCGGCCGGCCTTCACCTCGGCCACGCGCTTGGGCGTGGCGACGTAGCGGCCCTGGTGGCGCACATCGGCGCCTTCGATGACGAAGCGATGCACCATGCCGTCGCCGTCGAACCAGTGGTGGTAGCGCTCGCCGCCCAGGTCGTGGCCGGCCGGGCCGATGCGAAACAGCGTGCCGGCGACGGCATCGGGAAAGCGCCCGCGCACGGTGGCGCGGGTCAGCGGCAGGTCGCCCGGGGGCGTGGCGAAGCCGATCTTCCAGGGGGCGTCGGCGGCTTCGAATTGGGCTTGCCAGTCGTCGGTGGTGCCGGCCGCGCGTGCGAGCGGGGCGAGCAGGGGCAGGGCGCCGGCCGTGGCCAGCAGGCGCAGGAGTTCGCGTCGTTCCATGGCCGTGTCTCCTCAGCGCAGGTGGATGACGGCTTGGGCGTCGGCGTCGATGCGCAGCGCCGCGGCCTCGAAGTCGGGCGCGCCGCGGTTGCCCTTGGCGTCGTTCGAGAAGCCGTAGCGTTCGATCGGCATGCCCACCAGGTTGGTGTCCAGCTTGCCGTTGCCGTTCTCGTCGGCGAACACGCGCAGCGCGTAGCGGCCCGGCGCCAGGTCGGTGAAGACGAAGCGGGCCTTGCCTTCGCGCAGAGGCGCGGTCTGCGAGGCGACGGCCTTGCTCTCGGCGTAGCTGGCGGCGTCGTTGTACAGCGCGACGTAGAGCGTGGCGCCGGCGGCCGGGCCGTCCGCGATGCGCAGGTTCAGGTCGGCGGCCAGGGCGCCGAGCGGGGCGAGCGCGGCAGCGGCGATCAGGCCGCGCGCGGCGGGGCGGGAGAGGAAAGCGGGAAGGTGCATGGCAGGCCTCGTGGTGGGTGGAGGGCCCGACGATCCCGCAGTCGCCGGGCGGTGCCCAGCGTCATGCGACGGAATGCGTGATTGCGCGCGCGAAATGCGCGCAGAAGGAGCGAACGCCGCGGCCCGGGAAGGCCCGGCGCGGCGTCAGGCCTTGTCCTGCCCGTTCTTCGGGGCTTCTGCGGTTTCTTCGCTTGCGTGCCCCGTGCCCACATGGCCCGAGTCCGCGAACAGGCTCCAGGCCGCCATGAACAGCGCCGCGATCACCGGTCCGATCACGAAGCCGTTGATGCCGAAGATCGCCATGCCGCCGATGGTGGACATCAGCACGATGTAGTCGGGCATCTGCGTGTCCTTGCCCACCAGCACGGGGCGCAGGATGTTGTCGACCAGGCCGATCACGAACACGCCGATGAAGATCAGCACGCCGCCCTGCCAGAAGTGGCCGGTGGCCAGGTAGTAGATGGCCACGGGGCCCCAGATGAGCGCCGCGCCCACGGCCGGCAGCAGCGACAGGAAGGCCATCAGCACCGCCCACAGCAGCGCGCCCTGCACGCCCAGGAACCAGAAGGCCAGCCCGCCGATGGTGCCCTGCGCAATGGCCACGGCCACATTGCCCTTCACGGTGGCGCGGATCACGGTGGTGAACTTGTTCAGCAGGTAGTGCGTGTGCGGCTTGGCCAGCGGCAGCGCGTCGCGCATGGTCTTGGACAGCGAGGTGCCGTCGCGCACCAGGAAGTACAGCAGGTAGAGCATCACGAAGAAGCTCACCACGAAGTCGAAGGTGTTCTGTCCGATGGCCAGCGCCTGGCTGGCGATGAGCTGGCTGGCCTGGCCCGCGATGGCCGAGACGCGCGCCTGCCAGGCCGCCATGTCGCCCAGGTTGAAGCGCTCCACGATGTTCAGCAGCCACTGCGGCGTGGCGTCCAGGATCTGCTGGAAGTAGGCCGCGAAGTTGATCTGGCCCGAGCGGATGCTCTGGGTGATCAGCGCGATCTCCTGCACCAGCGACACGCCCACCATCGCCAGCGGCAGGATCACGATGAACAGGCAGATCGCCAGCGTGGACATCGCGGCCACGTTGCGCCGGCCGGGCATCTTCTTGAGCAGCCACTTGAACAGCGGCGTGAACAGAATCGCCAGCGCCACCCCCCAGAGCACCGCGCCGAAGAACGGCATCAGCACCCACAGAAAGGCGACGGTGACGGCGGCAAGCAGGGCGAGGAAGACGCCGCGCTGGAGTTGGGGAGAGTTCATAAGTGTCTCGGACTGTAGCCGAGCCGGAACCCGCCGCCGTGTCAGCCGGCGCGCCCTTGTGCGGCGCAACAGGGTTGCCAAGGAAAAACGCCGCAGGCGCAGGGCCGACGGCGGGTGTCAGCTATTCAATTGATAGCTGGCGGCGGCACAAATGCACGACACGGCACAGCTTCAACGCCTGGCCGCGCGCGGCAGCGCCACGGGCGCCAGCGTGGCGCGCAGCCGGCTCGGCGCATCGGGCTCGGCGGTGGCGTCGACCTCCAGCGCCCGTTCGACATTGCCGATGTGGTCGAGCATGAGCTGGCGTGCCTGCTCGATGTTGCCGGCCTCGAGCGCCGCGACGATGGCGCCGTGCTCCGCGCACGACTGCCCGGCCTCGTGCTTCGATTGGTAGAGCGTGGCCGCCAGCGTGGTGCGCGCCGTGAGGTCGCGCAGCACGTCGACCAGCAGCTGGTGGCCCATCTGCTCGGCCAGGCAGACATGGAAGTCGGCCAGCAGGAAGGCGCGCGTGGCGGCGTCGGCGCCTTCGATGGCGCGCTGCTCGTCGGCGATGTGGTCGCGCAGCTTGCGGATCACCTGGCCCAGCGGCCGGCCTTCGCTCGCGGCCAGGATGCCGGCCTCGACGATGCGGCGCGCCGAGAAGGCGTCGCGCGCTTCTTCGGCCGAGGGCTCCACCACGTACCAGCCGCGGCGCGACTGCACCTCGACGAAACCGCGCGCCTGCAGCTGCATCAGCGCCTCGCGCACCATGGTGCGGCTGACCGAGAAGTTCTCGGCCAGCGCCTGCTCGCCGAGCCGGTCGCCGGGCGCGAGCTTCTGCGCGAGGATGGCCTCGACGACGCGTTCGGCGATGGCGGTGGGGCTGACGTCGGCGGGCATTTTTTTCAGTGGGCGGTGGAAGCGGCGGTGCCGGTGTTTACCACGGGCGCCTCGGCCAGCGGCTCGTCGTCGGGCGAATAGGTGCCGTCGAGCACGGCATGGGCACGTTCGCGGTCGATGTCGCCTTCCCACGCGGCGATCGCGACGGTGGCCACGCAGTTGCCGATCAGGTTGCCCAGCGCGCGGGCGATGCCCATGAACCAGTCGACCGACAGCACCAGCACCAGGCCGATGGCGGGGATCGCCGGAATCGCATGCAGCGTCGCCGCCAGCACCACGATGGCCGAGCCCGGCACGCCGTGCGCGCCCTTGGAGGTGACCAGCGCGATCGCCAGGATGGTCAGCAGGTCGGCCATCGAGATCGGCGTGTTGGTGGCCTGCGCGATGAACACCGCCGCCAGCGTGATGTAGATCGAGAACGCGTCGAGGTTGAACGAGTAGCCCGTGGGAATCACCAGGCCCACCGTCGAATCGCGGATGCCCATGCGGCGCAGCTTGGCCATGATCTGCGGCAGCACGCTGTCCGACGAGGTGGTGGCGAACACGATGGCCAGCTCTTCGCGCAGGTAGCGCAGCAGCTTCCACAGGCTGAAGCCCGACATGCGCATCACCAGCCCCAGCACCACGAACACGAAGACCAGCACCGCGCCGTAGAAGAGGGCGACCAGCATGCCCAGCTGCTTGAGCGAGCCGATGCCGTACTTGCCGACCGTGAAGGCAATGGCACCCAGCACGCCCAGCGGCGCCAGCTTGATGATGATCCCCATGATCTTGAACAGCACCAGCGAGAGCGCGTCCACCACCGCCGCCACCGGCGCGCCGCGATCGCCCAGCAGCGACAGCGCGCAGCCGAACAGCACCGCGAACAGCAGCACCTGCAGCACGTCGCCCGTGGCGAAGGCGGCCACCACCGTGGTGGGAATGAGCTTCATCAGGAACTCGACCGTGCCGCCGCTGGTGAGCTTGTCGGCGTTGGAGGCGTAGGCGCTCATGGCGCTGGCGTCCAGCGCCTTGGGGTCGACGTTCATGCCCACGCCCGGCTCGAACACGAAGGCCAGCACCAAGCCCATCGCCAGCGCGATGGTGGTCAGCACCTCGAAGTAGATCAGCGCCTTCACGCCGACCCGGCCCACGCGCTTGAGGTCGCCCGCGCCGGCGATGCCATGCACCACCACGCAGAACACCAGCACGGGAATGATCATCTTGATCAGCTTGATGAAGCCGTCACCCAGTGGCTTGAGCTTGGCGGCGAACTCGGGCGCAAAGAGGCCGACGAGCACGCCGATCACCAGTGCGATGACCACCTGTCCGAAGAGCGATTTGGCAAAGCGAGGCATGGAAATCTCCTGTCGTTGTCGTGTCGAGGTTTTGCATGCAAGGATCGCTTTTTCTTGCATACAAGAACTGTAGGCAAGAAGATTGCAGGGGGTTCAGAGGGTATTCCCGGGGCGTTCCGGTCGACGGGGTACCCCCGCCGCGCGCCCGGGCGGTGAGGTTTGTGCGGGGCTGCTACTCGACAAAAAGCAGCGCCGGGCACTCGAGCGAAGCCCGCACGGCCTGCACGAATTCGGCCGCCAGCTGGCCGTCGACCACGCGGTGGTCGAAGGAGGAGGACAGGTTCATCATGCGGCGCGCGACCACCGCCCCGCCCAGCATCACCGGGCGCTGCACGATGCGGTTGACGCCGACGATCGCCACCTCGGGCGCGTTGATGATCGGCGTGGACGCGATGCCGCCCAGCGCGCCCAGGCTGGTGACGGTGAGGGTCGAGCCGCTCAGCTCGTCGCGCGTGGCCCGGCCCGCGCGCGCGGCGTCGGCCAGGCGGGCGATCTCGGTCGCGCTCGACCAGAGGTCGCGCGCCTCCGCATGCCGCAGCACTGGCACCATGAGGCCGGCCGCCGTCTGCGTCGCGATGCCGACATGCACCGCGCCGTGGCGCGTGAGCACGCCCGCCTCGTCGTCGAAGCGGGCATTGATCTGCGGGAAGCGCGGCACCGCCAGCACCACCGCGCGCACCAGCAGCGGCAGCAGCGTCAGGTGCGACCGCTCGCCGCCCCAGCGTTCGTTGATGCGGGCGCGCAGCAGCTCCAGCTCGGTCACGTCGACCTCCTCGACGTAGGTGAAGTGCGGAATGCGGCGCATCGCGTCCTGCATGCGCTGCGCGATGCGGCGGCGCACGCCGGTCACGGGCACGGCCTCCTCGTCGTGGCGTTCGGCGTAGCGCGCGGCATCCGGCGCCGGCGGACCGGGCCGGCGCAGCAGCCAGGCGTCGAGGTCCTCGTGCAGGATGCGGCCGTCCGCGCTGCTGCCCGGCACCTGCCGCAGATCGATGCCGAGGACCGCCGCCCGATGGCGCACCGCGGGCGCGGCGAGCGGCTTGCCGCCCGAGGGGTGCGCGCGTTCGGCCGGTGCCGGCATCGCTGCAGGCGCCGCCGCCGATACCGCCGACACGGCCGACACGGCCTCCTGCGCCTCGCCGCCGCCCGCCACATCGATCCGGATCAGTTCCGCGCCCACCGCGATCTGCTGCCCCACCTCGCCGCCGAGCGCGACCACCCGGCCCGCGACCGGCGAGGGAATCTCGACCGTGGCCTTGTCGGTCATCACGTCGGCCAGCACCTGGTCTTCGGCCACCGTGTCGCCGGGCTGCACGCGCCACGCCACCAGCTCCACCTCGGCAATGCCTTCGCCCAGGTCCGGCACCTTGATCGTGAGCGTGCCCATTCAGTTCTCCATGGCGCGACGCAAGGCCGCACCGACGCGCGCCGGGCCGGGGAAGTAGGCCCACTCCTGCGCATGCGGGTAGGGCGTGTCCCAGCCGGCCACGCGCCCGATCGGCGCTTCCAGGTGGTGGAAGCAATGCTCCTGCACCAGCGCCGTCAGCTCGGCGCCGAAGCCGCTGGTGCGCGTGGCCTCGTGCACGATCACGCAGCGGCCGGTCTTCTTCACCGAGGCGACCAGCGTCTGCAGGTCCAGCGGCCACAGGCTGCGCAGGTCGATGATCTCGGCGTCGATGCCGGTCTCGCGCGCGGCCGCTTCGCAGACGAAGACCATGGTGCCGTAGCTGATCACCGTCAGGTCGGCGCCGGGGCGGAACACCGTGGCCGACTCCAGCGGCACCGTGTAGTAGCCCTCGGGCACCTCGCCCAGCGGATGCGCCGACCAGGGCACCAGCGGCCGGTCGTGGTGGCCGTCGAAGGGGCCGTTGTACAGCCGCTTGGGCTCCAGGAAGATGACCGGGTCGTCGTTCTCGATCGAGGCGATCAGGAGGCCCTTGGCATCGCGCGGATTGGAGGGCATCACCGTGCGCAGCCCGCACACGTGCGTGAACAGCGCCTCCGGGCTCTGGCTGTGCGTCTGGCCGCCGTAGATGCCGCCGCCGCAGGGCATGCGGATGGTGATCGGCGCGGTGAAATCGCCCGCCGAGCGGTAGCGCAGGCGCGCCGCCTCCGACACGATCTGGTCGTAGGCCGGATAGACGTAGTCGGCGAACTGCACCTCCACCACCGGGCGCAGGCCGTAGGCGCCCATGCCGATGGCCGAGCCGACGATGCCGCCCTCGTTGATCGGCGCATCGAACACGCGCGAGCGGCCGTACTTGGCCTGCAGGCCTTCGGTGCAGCGGAACACGCCGCCGAAGTAGCCCACGTCCTGGCCGTAGACGATCACGTTGTCGTCGCGCTCGAGCATCACGTCCATGGCGGAGCGCAGGGCCTGGATCATGGTCATCGAGGCCATGGCTGTCACCCCTCGGACGCCAGCTGTTCGCGCTGGCGCTTCAGGTGCTCGGGCATGTCCTTGTAGACGTCCTCGAACAGGGCGGCGTCGCCCGCGACATGGCCGTCGGCCATCGAGCCGAAGCGCTCGGCCTCCTTCACCGCGGTGTTCACCTGCGCCTGCATGTCGGCCTGCGTCTGCGCGTGCTCCTGCTGCGACCACGCGCCGATCGCCGTCAGGTGCTGCGCCAGGCGCGCGATCGGATCGCCCAGCGGGAAATGCGCCCAGTCGTCGGCCGGGCGGTAGCGCGACGGGTCGTCCGAGGTCGAATGGGCGCCGGCGCGGTAGGTGACCCACTCGATCAGCGTCGGCCCCAGGTTGCTGCGGGCGCGCTCGGCCGCCCAGCGCGAGGCCGCCAGCACCGCGAGGAAGTCGTTGCCGTCGACGCGCAGCGAGGCGATGCCGCAGCCCACGCCGCGCGCCGCGAAGGTGGTGGCCTCGCCGCCGGCGATGGCCTGGAAGGTCGAGATCGCCCACTGGTTGTTGACCACGTTGAGGATCACCGGCGCGCGGTAGACGTGCGCGAAGGTCAGCGCCGTGTGGAAGTCGGACTCGGCGGTGGCGCCGTCGCCGATCCAGCCCGAGGCGATGCGCGTGTCGCCCTTGATCGCCGAGGCCATGCCCCAGCCCACCGCCTGGATGAACTGCGTGGCCAGGTTGCCCGAGATCGAGAAGAAGCCGGCCCGCTTCATCGAATAGCACACCGGCAGCTGGCGCCCCTTGAGCGGGTCGCGCTCGTTGGACATCAGCTCGCAGGTCAGCTCCAGCAGCGTCACGTCGTCGCGCGCCAGCAGCAGGCCCTGCTGGCGGTAGGTGGGAAAGCACATGTCGCCCTGCTGCAGCACCAGCGCGTGGCCGGTGGCGATGGCCTCTTCGCCCAGGCACTGCATGTAGAAGGAGATCTTCTTCTGCCGCTGCGCGATCAGCATGCGGGCGTCGAAGGCGCGTGTCTTCATCATCGCGCGCAGGCCGCGGCGCAGCAGCTCGGGGTCGGCCGGCGGCGCCCACGGGCCGACGGCGCGGCCGTCGTCGTCGAGCACGCGCACCAGCGTGTAGGCCAGGTCGCTGGTGTCGGCCGGCGATGCGTCGACCGGGGGTTTTCGCACCTCGCCGGCACGCGACAGGTGCAGGTAGGAGAAATCGGTCTCGTGCCCCGGCCGCCCGGTGGGCTCCGGTACATGCAGACGAAGAGATGTGCCTTGGCTCATCGCGTTGTCTCCGCGCTCGATGGCATCGCGCGCCACCACAGCCTAGCGAATTTCGGGCGCGGGCGCAGCCGGTCAAGTGCGTGTTTCGCAGGCGACCGGGGCGCAGGGGCGGGGAGGGGCGCGCGGCCCGCGCCGGCACCCGTGTCTTCCCCTTTGCCTTTCCCGGCGCGCCTCTGCACTGTCCGTCCACCCTGTGGCCCGCGGCGCATGAACGACCTGGAACCTCCACCCCCTCACTCCGAACCCGGCCGCGGTGCGCCGCGGGCGAAGGCCGCCGATGCGGCCGGATGGCGCCGCTGGCTGCCGGGGCTGCGCACGCTGCACAGGTACGAACTGGCCTGGCTGCGGCACGACATCGTGGCCGGGCTGGTGCTGACCACGATGCTGGTGCCCGTCGGCATCGCCTACGCGCAGGCGTCGGGCGTCCCCGGCATCCACGGCCTCTACGCGACCATCGTGGCGTTGCTCGCGTACGCCGTGTTCGGCCCCAGCCGGATCCTGGTGCTGGGCCCGGATTCCTCGCTGGCGGCCCTCATCCTGGCCGTCGTCCTTCCGCTGTCGGGCGGCGACCCGCAGCGCGCCATCGCCCTGGCGGGCCTGATGGCGATCGTGTCGGGCACGGTGTGCATCCTCGCGGGCGTTGCGCGCCTGGGCTTCGTCACCGAGCTTCTTTCCAAGCCGATCCGCTACGGCTACATGAACGGCATCGCGTTGACCGTGCTGATCAGCCAGCTGCCCAGGCTGCTGGGTTTTTCGGTCGAGGGCGACGCACCGCTGGCGACCCTGAAGGCCATCGCCGTGTCGGTGATGGAGGGCAAGACCCACGCGACCACGCTCATGGTCGGCGCGGGCACCCTGGCCGTCATCCTGCTGCTCAAGGGCCGCCGGCGCGTGCCGGGCATCCTGATCGCCGTGGTGGGCGCGACCGTGGCCGTCGGCGTGCTGGGCCTGGCGACGCGCGAGGGGGTGCCGGTGCTCGGCGCCCTCCCACAAGGCCTGCCGGCATTCGGCATCCCGTGGATCACGGCCGCCGACATCGGCCCCGTGCTGATCGGCGGCTGCGCCGTCGCGCTCGTCTCGTTCGCCGATACCAGCGTGCTCTCCCGGGTCTATGCGGCGCGCACCCGCACCCACGTCGACCCGAACCAGGAGATGGTGGCGCTGGGCGCCGCCAACCTAGCGGCCGGATTTTTCCAGGGCTTTGCCGTCAGCAGCAGTTCGTCGCGCACCCCCGTGGCCGAGGCCGCGGGCGCCAGGACCCAGCTGACCGGCGTTGTTGGCGCACTGGCCGTTGCCCTGCTGCTGGTGGCGGCGCCGGACCTGCTGAAGAACCTGCCCACCAGCGCACTGGCCGCGGTCGTCATCGCATCGGCCATCGGCCTGATCGAGATTGCCGACCTGCGGCGGATCTACCGCATCCAGCGCTGGGAGTTCTGGCTGTCGATCGCATGCACGGTCGGCGTGGTCGTGCTGGGCGCCGTCGAGGGCATCGGCCTGGCCATCGTGATCGCGGTCATCGAATTCCTGTGGGATGCCTGGCGCCCCTATTCCGCGGTGCTGGGGCGCGCCGACGGCGTCAAGGGCTACCACGACATCACGCGCTATCCCGACGCGCGCCTCATTCCGGGCCTGGTTTTGTTTCGCTGGGATGCCCCGCTGTTCTTCGCCAATGCCGAGCTGTTCCGCGACCGGGTGGGCGACGCCATCGCGTCGTCGCCCGCGCCGGTGCGTTGGCTGGTTGTCGCGGCGGAGCCCGTCACCAGCGTGGACGTGACTTCCGCCGACATGCTGGCCGAGCTGGTCGACAGCTTGCGGGACGCCGGCATCCAGTTGTGCTTTGCCGAGATGAAGGACCCCGTCAAGGACAAGCTGAAGCGCTTCGGGCTCTTCGCGCGGCTGGGCGAAGCCGCGTTCTTTCCGACCGTCGGTGCCGCCGTCAGCGGGTACCTCAAGACCCATCCGGTGGAGTGGGTCGACTGGGAAGACGAGGGGCGCTGAGCCCTTTGCGGCCCGCGGCATGCGCCTCCCATGGATGGGGGAGGCGACGTTTCGGGGCGGCTCCTAGCATCCGCGCACCCACAACGAGGAGCCTCCCGATGAAGATCGCCTTTACTTCCTGCTTCAGTGCCCAGACCTTCAAGGAACAACCTGTCTGGACCCAGGTGGGCGCGTCCGGCGCCACGCACCTGGTGCTGCTGGGCGACTCGGCCTACTACGACGCGGACGGCTCCAGCATGGGCGCGGTCAAGGCCATGGGCGCCAACGACTTCGCGGTCCATGCCTTCGGCCGGCTGCGCGACCAGCTGAACCAGAAGGAGTTCGCCAAGCTCGTGCGCAAGACCGACCTGCAGATCCATCCGATCTGGGACGACCACGACTTTCTGTGGAACGGCGCCTGCGGTGCGCAGATCGAGGGACAGCCGTCCTATCGGCATTTGCTGGACCCGACCCGCGCGGCGTTCCAGGAATACCGCAAGGCGCTGGATTCACACGATCCGAAGACCTTTCCCAAGGCCGGCGATCCCTGGGCCTCGGGCGTTCCCGAACCCGGCTACCGGCCCCTCATGCTGAGCAACGCCAATGATCCAGACGGCGCCGTGATGCTGCACCTCACCGACGGCCGCAGCTACAAGACCAAGGGCGGCGAGGACGCCGTGCTCGGCAAGAAGCAGATGAGCAAACTGAAGAAGGCCATCGAAGACTCGGACGAGAGGACCGTGCACCTGATCGCCAGCGGCCTCACCTTCGAAGCCCGCCACGGCGAGACCTGGATGGATTGCGCGGCCGAGCACGCCGCGATCCTCAAGCTCGCGGAGAAGCGCCGCATCCTCATCCTCAGCGGCGACGTGCACGAGAACCGCTTCGCCGTGCCGTGGCCGGCCGGCCCCTGGAGCTTGTTCGAGGCTACGTCCTCCGGCGCCGCGCTGCGCACGGCCGTCACCGTCGGTGCGCTGCAGCGCAACTGGGGGCTGGTCGACATCACGAAGGACCAGGTGAACATCGAGCTGTCGCAGCTGAACATGGACACGCGCCGCCGCGTCATCGACCGCCAGAAGTGGAAGATGCTGTAGGCGTGGCGGCGAGCGAGTTCACGGGCCGCTCCTGCGGCTTGCGAAGCAGGATCACGAGGCCGGAGATCAGGAAATACACGGCGCCCACCGTCGCATAGCCTGCGAGCGTCTGCAGGACCGGGGCGTCGGTGCCTTGCCGCGCGACGAAGAGGCCGCCGGCCAGCGCAGACTGCGCGCCGCTCAGCATCATCACCCACTGCCCCCGATGGCGCTTTCGGCGGCGAACGGCCGTCGCCAGCTGCAGCAGGCCCGACACGATGGCCCAGGCGCCGAAGATGGCCAGGCCGATCTGGAGCCCGAGCACCAGCGAGGCCACCACGGCCACGGTGACCAGCGCGCTGATCCACGTGTTCAGCATCTGGCTGGGGTTGGCCCGGGGGCCGCCGGTCATCCGGGCGTCCACCAGGTTCGCCAGCGCGTCCCACGCCGGATAGACGACCAGCAGGATTGCCGTCAGCACCGGCGACTGCCTGGCGACGCTGAAGGCCAGCGCGACCCACACGAAGGAAAAGGCCGCGCGGGTGAAGTAGAGCTTGCGCAGCCAGGCGGCCGGCTGCAGAGGGGGTTGGATGATGTCGGGCATGAAAGGGTGTGGGTAGGAGGAGAGGGCGCGCCTCGCACGAGGCGGGTGCAACGATTCTTCTGCGTTCCCCCGGACCACGGTATCGGTCGAATGACCGACACGCGCCGAACCGACGGCTGTGCGATGCTGTGCGCTCGCCCCCGCGATCCCATGCCCGAAGACACCACCCTCACCGCTTTCGACGCGGCCCGCGCGCTCGCCTTCATCGGCGACCTGAGCATGGGCCAGCCCATCGACCATTCGCTGCGCACCGCCTGGCTGGCCGGCATGATCGCGACGCAGGCCGGCTGCCACGCGGCGCAGGTCGAGGTCGCGCAGCACGTGGCGCTGCTGCGCTGGTCGGGCTGCACGGCGAACGCTCAGGAGTTCGCGGACTTCCTGGAAGACGACGTGCTGGGGCGGCGAGCCCTTCTGGCCTCCGCGCAACCGCGCCTGCGCCAGCCCCACCAGGCGGCCATTCCCGGGGCCGTCGTGGCGATGGCCCAGATCCATTGCGAGATTGCCGGCGACATCGCGAACATGCTCGGCCTGGGGCCCGAGGCCGAAGCCGCACTGCGCGCCGTCTTCGAAGCCTACGACGGCAGCGGCGTCCCCGGCCTGCTGCAGGGCGAGGGCGTGCCGCTGGCCACCTACGTCGTGGCCCTGGCGAGCGATCTGGAAATCTTCAGCCGCCTCTACGGGCTCGACGAAGCCCTCACGCTCGCGCGGGGGCGCGCCGACAGCCTCTACCCCGGCTTCCTGGTCGACGCCTGCGCACCGCACGCTGCGGCGTGGATGACGCGGCTGGATGCGTCGCCCGCGCCGTGGACCGATGCCGCCGATCCGCCGGTGTCGATGCGTCGGCGCGTCGGGCTGGAACTCGTCGGCGACGTGAGCGATCTCAAGCTGCCGTGGATGACGGGCTACTCGCGGCGCGCGGCCCGCCTGGCGCGCGATTGCGCCGCCCAACTGGGCATGAGCGAAGCGATGTGCCATCGCATCCACCGGGCCGGCCTGATCCACGGCATCGGGCGGGCCGCGGTTCCCAACGCCATCTGGAATGCGCCCGAGCCGTTGCCGGCCGCGTCGATGGAGCGCCTGCGGCTCGTGCCGTACTGGACGTCCCGCGCGGCGGGGCAGATCGACGGCCTTGCGGCAGAAGCCGAGATCGCCTCGTTCGCTTTCGAGCGGCGCGATGGCTCCGGTTACTTCCGTGGCCGCTCCGGCGCGTCGATGCCGCTCGAAGGGCAGGTCGTCGCGGCGGCCGAGCAGTGGGTGTCGCACCGCACCCGCCGCCCGTGGCGACCCGAACTGACCGACGCCCAGGCGCGCGATCGCATGCAGGCGGACGCCGAAGCCGGCCGTTTCGACGCGGAGGTCATCAGTGCACTGCTCGCCTGCGCGCTCTCGGGCGCGCCCGCGAAGCCCGCGATGCCCGCGCAGGACGACGCGTCGCTGTCCCAGCGCGAGCTGGACGTCCTGCGCTGCATCAGCCAGGGCGACAACACGAAGCAGGTCGCGCGTGCGCTGGGCATCAGTGCGAGCACGGTGCGCACGCACGTCGAACGCGTGTTTCGCAAGCTCGGTTGCTCGACCCGCGCGGCCGCCACGCTGAAGGCCTCTGCCAGAGGTCTGCTATAGCGGGACGCGCCGGCCGCCCCATCGACTAAGCGGCCACAGGCTCCGGCCGAACCGCCCGCGCAGGCGCTGCGCTGTCGAGCTGCCCACGCAGCATCTCCCACCGCACGCGCGCCGACACGATGCTTTCTTCCTTCACGTGCCCGAAGCCGCGGATCTGCTCCGGCAGGCGCGCCAGCGACAGGGCGGTGTCGAAGTCGATGCGCTCGAAGCGCGCGAGCAGGTCTTCGACCATCGCGCGGTAGTCGGCAGCCAGCTGGCGCTCCATGCGGCGCTCGGCGGTGCGGCCGAACGGATCGAGCGCCGTGCCGCGCAGGCCGCGCAGCTTCGCGAGCACGCGGAAGGCGCCGAGCATCCACGGGCCGAAGCTGGTCTTCAGCGCGCGGCCTTCGGCGTCGCGCCGGCCCAGCACCGGCGGTGCGAGGTGAAAGCGCAGCACCGGCTTGCCTTCGAACTGCTCGCCGAGCTTTTCCATGAAGCGCGGGTCGGCATACAGGCGCGCCACCTCGTACTCGTCCTTGTAGGCCATGAGCTTGAACAGGCCCGAAGCCACGGCTTTGGCGAGCACCGTGCTGCCGCGCGTGCGTTGCTCCGCGTCGCGCACGCGTTCGACGAGGTCTGCGTAGCCGCGTGCGTAGGCCGCGTTCTGGTAGGCCGTGAGGAACGCGGTGCGGTCGGCCACCAGCGCCTCGAAGCTCTGGGGCTTCTGCAGCGACACCACCTGCGCCGGCGCGGCCTGGCGCGTGACGGCTGCGAGGTCGAGCGCCGCCTTGCGGCCCCAGCGGAACGCGGCCTGGTTGGCCTTCACGGCCACGCCGTTGATCTCGATGGCCTTGTCGAGCGCCTGCGCCGACAGCGGCACGAACCCCTTCTGGAACGCGAAGCCCAGCAGGAACAGGTTGGCCGCGATGGCGTCGCCCATGAGGCGCGTGGCCAGCTGCGTCGCGTCGATGAAGTCGGCGCGGCCCTCGACCGATTCCTCGATGAGCGCACGCACCTGCGCGGCCGGGAACTGCCAGTCGGGCTGCTGCGCGAAGTGCCCGGTCGGCTGCTCGAAGGTGTTGACCAGCGCATAGGTGCGGCCTGGCCGCATGCGCGCGATGGCGTCGGGCGCGCCGGCCGTGAGCATGTCGCAGCCCAGGATCAGGTCGGCCTCGCCGGTGGGAATGCGCTGCGCCTTCAGCTGCGCCGCGTCGCGCGCGATGCGCACGTGCGACGTGACCGATCCGTTCTTCTGCGACATGCCCGTCATGTCGAGCACGCTCACGCCCTTGCCTTCGAGGTGCGCCGCCATGCCGATCAGCGCGCCGATGGTGATCACGCCCGTGCCGCCGATGCCGGTAATGAGGATGTTGTGCATGCCGTCCAGCGCGAGCGGCGCCGGCGCGGGCAGGGCGGGTTCCTCGGCGGCCTTCACGGCCACGCGGGCGTGCTTGCGCGGCTTCACGCCTTCGACCGTCACGAAGCTCGGGCAGAAGCCCTTGATGCACGACTCGTCGGCGTTGCACGCGCTCTGGTCCACGCTGCGCTTCAGGCCCAGGTCGGTTGGCTTGGGCAGCAGCGCGGTGCAGTTCGACTGCTCGCCGCAGTCGCCGCAGCCTTCGCACACGGCGTCGTTGATGAACACGCGCCGCGCGGCTTGCGGGAACTCGCCCTTCTTGCGGCGACGGCGCTTCTCGGCCGCACACACCTGGTCATAGATCAGCACCGACACGCCCTCGAAGCCGCGCAGCTCGCGCTGCACCGCGTCCATGTCGTCGCGGTGGTGCACGCTCAGCGCAAAGAGGCCGTCGCGGTCGGGCGGCAGCAGGCTGCGGTCGGCCCAGCGCGTCGGGTCTTCGGCCACCAGCGCGAGGCGCTTCACGCCTTCGGCCGCCACCTGGTGCGCGATGCGCGGCACGGTGATCGGCCCGTCGACCGGCTGGCCGCCCGTCATCGCGACCGCGTCGTTGTAGAGGATCTTGTAGGTGATGTTCACGCCCGCCGCCACGGCCGCGCGAATGGCCAGCGAACCCGAGTGGTAGTAGGTGCCGTCGCCCAGGTTCGCGAACACATGCTTGCGCTTGGAGAACCACGCCTGCCCCAGCCACGGCGCGCCTTCGCCGCCCATGTGCGTGGTGGTGCGGTTGTGCTCGGGGTAGATGGCCGTGGCCATCACGTGGCAGCCGATGCCCGCGAGCGCCAGGCTGCCTTCGGGCACCTTGGTCGACGTGTTGTGCGGGCAGCCCGCGCAGTACCAGGCCGGGCGCGAGGGCGTGGCCACGGCCTTGCCGAGCACCACGTCTTTCGCGTCGAGGATCGCCAGCCGCATGCGGATGCGGTCGCTGGTGTGAAAGCGCGCCACGCGCCCGGCGATGACGCGCGCGATCTGCGCCACCGAGAAATCGGCCGTGGCCGGCAGCAGCCACTGGCCGCGCGGGTGCGCGCCCCATTCGCCCTGCTCGTCGAACTTGCCGATGACGCGCGGGCGCACGTTCTCGCGCCAGTTGTACAGGTGCTCCTTGAGCTGGTATTCGACGATCTGGCGCTTCTCTTCGACCACCAGGATTTCTTCGAGCCCGTCGGCAAACTCGCGGATCGAATCGGGCTCCAGCGGCCAGGGCATCGACACCTTGAACAGCCGGATGCCGATGCGCGCGGCTTCGTCGGCGTCGATGCCGAGTTCTTCCAGCGCTTCGAGCACGTCGCGGTACGACTTGCCCGAGGCCACGATGCCCAGCCGCGCCTGCGGCGAATCGATGGTCACGCGGTTCAGGCGGTTCTCGCGCGCATAGGCGATGGCGGCGTAGATCTTGTAGTCCTGCATCAGCGCTTCCTGCTTGCGCGCCTGCACGCCGAGCGTGTCGGTCGACAGCCGCGCATGCACGCCGCCGGGCGGGAACGCGAAGTCTTTCGGCAGGCGCGTGTGCACGTCGAGCGCGCCGGCGGCAATCGAGCCCGACGACTCCACCGTGTCGGCCAGCGCCTTGAAGCCGACCGGAAGGCCGGCAAAGCGCGACATCGCAAAGCCGTGCAGGCCCAGCTCGATGTATTCCTCCACGCTCTGCGGATAGAGCATCGGGATCATCGAGGCGGCGAACAGGTGATCGCTCTGATTGGGCAGGGTAGAGGAAGACGCGCCGTGGTCGTCGCCCGCCACCAGCAGGATGCCGCCCTTCGGCGAGGTGCCCGCGTGGCTCATGTGCTTGAACACGTCGCCGCAGCGGTCCACGCCGGGCGCCTTGCCGTACCACATGGCGAACACGCCGTCGACCGCGCTCTCGCCGGTCAGATGCACCTGCTGCGTGCCCCACACGGCGGTGGCGGCCAGCTCTTCGTTCACGCCGGGCAGGAACTTGACGGCGTTGGCTTCGAGCTGCGGCTGGGCTTTCCACAGCGCTTCGTCCAGGCCGCCGAGCGGCGAGCCGCGGTAGCCCGAGACAAAGCCCGCGGTGTTCAGGCCGGCCTGCTGGTCGCGCCATTTCTGCACGAGCATGAGGCGCACCAGCGCCTGGATGCCGCTCAGGTAGATCCGGCCTTCGGTGGCCGTGTATTTGTCGTCCAGCGCAACGCTGGCGAGTTCGTGGGTTGCCATGAGAGAAAAGACTCCGGGTAGGACTCGTGGAATGCGGGCGTGGCCCCGGTAGAGGGCCGGCCCGCGAAACGCCTCGCCGGGGTTGCCGCCGAGACAGCGACGATTCTTTCGCACCCCGGCCCGAAAGTGCTTCTTCGTTTCGACGGGGAAACCCGCATTCCGGAAGAACCATCGCCACCGCCGTCGATTCGCCGAAAGGCCTTCGGCTGCGCGTCCACAACGGCACAGGCCCGACAATGTCCGCCCGATCGACCGAGGACCCGATGAGACCCGACCTGGATTCGCTGGCGCTGTTCCTGCGCGCCATTGAGCACGGCAGCCTGTCCAAGGCGGCCGCCGAGAGCCACATGGTGCTGTCGGCCGCGAGCCGGCGCCTGGCCATCCTCGAGAGCCAGCTCGGCGTGGGGCTGCTCAACCGCACCTCGAAGGGCGTGACGCCCACGGGCGCGGGCGAGTCGCTGGCCATGCATGCGCGCCAGATCCTGCGCGACGTGGACCGCATGCGCGCCGACCTGTCGGACTACGCGCAGGGCGCCACCGGCCGCGTGCGGCTGCACGCCAACGCGTCGGCCATGGGCCAGTTCCTGCCCGACGACGTGGCGAGCTTTCGGCTGCGCTACCCCGAGATCCGCGTGAGCGTGGAAGAGCACCGCAGCGTCTACATCGTGCAGGCGATTCGCGACCGCCAGGCCGACGTGGGCGTGATCACCAGCGAGGCGGTCGACCCGGCGCTGCACTTCATTCCGTACCGCACCGACCGGCTCGTGGCCATCGTGCGCCAGAAGCATCCGTGGCGCGGGCGCGAGGTGTCGTTCGAAGAACTGCTCGACTTCGACTTCGTGGGGCTCGAAGACGACTCGGCCATCTCCCGCACCATGGAAGACGCCGCGATGAGCGCGCGCAAGGTGCTGCGCCTGCGTGTGCGCGTGAAGAGCTTCGAGGCCGTGTGCCGGATGATCGAAGCGGGAATGGGCGTGGGCATCCTGCCCGAGGGCGCGGCGGTGACCTACCGCAAGGAGATGAAGCTGCGCTTCATCAACCTCACCGATGCGTGGGCTTCACGCCGGATGTACCTGTGTACGCGGCAGGAGGCGTTGAGTTTTCCGCAGCGTCGGTTGGTGGACCATTTGTTGGCGCGCGGGATGCCGTAGGGCGCGGGTTCATTCGGAGCGACGCAGGAACACATGCATGGCGCGCTCGCCCGCCACCTGCCGTTCGCAGCGGTAACCCAGCGCCGGCAGATCCAGGCCTGCGAACAGCGCTTCCCCCTGGCCCAGCAGCACCGGCCGCAAAGCCAGGTGCAATTCGTCGATCAGGCCGGCCTTCAGGTATTCGCGCACGGTGGCCACGCCACCGCCCACCCGCACATCACGCCCACCCGCGGCGGCCCGTGCCTGCGCCAGCGCGTCGTGGATGCCGCCGGTGACGAAGTGGAAGGTGGTGCCGCCCTGCATCGTCAGCGGTGCGCGGGCATGGTGGGTCAGCACGAAGACCGGCACGTGGTAGGGAGGCTCGTCGCCCCACCAGCCTTTCCAGCTCTCGTCGGGCCAGGGACCGCGCACCGGCCCGAACATGTTGCGCCCGAGGATCCAGGCCCCCATATCGGCGAAGCCTTGCTCGGCCATCTCGTTGTCGATGCCGGTCTCGCCATTTGTCTCGCCCGTCTGAAGCATCCGTTGCCAGACGCGCGTGGGCATGAACCAGTCCATGAGTTCGGGGCCGCGAACGCCCAGCGGATGCGCCAGACTCTGGTCCGGGCCGGCCGCGAAGCCGTCGAGCGAAACACCGAAGCTGCGCACAAGCAATCGAGGCATGGGGTCGTCTCCTGCAAAAGCGGAGCCGCAGTGTAGACCTTGCAACACCGTTGAAAGAGGAGCCGAAGGACATGACACTCAAGCGAATGGACAACATCCTGATCGTTGTCGACGATCTGGAAGCGGTGAAGGCGTTCTTTGTCGAGCTGGGCCTGAAGCTCGAGGGCCAGACCACGGTGGAAGGGCCTGCTATCGGCAGCCTCATCGGGCTGGGGGACGTCCGGGCCACCCTCGCCATGCTGCGAACGCCCGATGGGCAGGGAATCGAACTGGACAAGTTCCACACGCCG
This sequence comes from Variovorax sp. GW458-11-26-14-LB1, assembly GCF_059423965.1. Taxonomy (NCBI): domain Bacteria; kingdom Pseudomonadati; phylum Pseudomonadota; class Betaproteobacteria; order Burkholderiales; family Comamonadaceae; genus Variovorax; species Variovorax sp. GW458-11-26-14-LB1. The sequence continues at coordinate 28,252 of NZ_JBWKYW010000031.1, read as the reverse complement.
GATGCGGTCAGGTTCGGGCCTGTGAATGCGCCAGTGAACACCTTGGGTCTTCGCCGCATCATGTTTGCCGTCGATGGCATCGATGCGGTCGTTGCACGGATGCAAGCCCATGGCGCGGAACTCATCGGCCAGATGCAGTACGAGACGTCGTACCGGCTCGCCTACATCCGGGGGCCTGAGGGCATCATCGTCGGGCTTGCCGAGCAGCTCGGCTGAGGCTCAAAAAAAATGCCCCTGCCGCCCGGCAATCGGGCCACAGGGGCAAATGGCGCATCAGCCTTTCAGCCGAGCACCTCGGTCACGATGCCTGCGCCGACGGTCTTGCCGCCTTCGCGCATGGCGAACCGCATGCCGTTCTCGATGGCCACGGGCTTGTTCAGCTCGAAGCTGATCTGCACCTGTGCGCCCGGCTCGACCATGCCGGTCTCGGTGTCGACGCGAATGACACCCGTCACGTCGGTCGTGCCGAAGAAGAACTGCGGCTGGTAGCCCGAGCCGAACGGGGTATGGCGACCACCTTCGTCCTTGCTGAGGACGAAGATCTGTGCGCGCCCCGTCCGGTACGGCTTCAGTGCACCGGGCTTCACGACCACCTGGCCTCGCACGACAGCGTCGCGCTTGACCCCGCGCAGCAGCAGGCCGACGTTCATGCCGGCCCGCGCCTCGGCGACGTCCTTGTGGAAGGACTGCACGCCGGTGACGACCACCTGCGCGTCGCCGTCCGAGCTGAGCCCGACGATTTCCAGGCTGTCACCCACGCGGATCACGCCGCGCTCGACACGGCCGCTGACCACGGTGCCGCGGCCCGCGATGGTGTGCACGCCTTCGACAGGCATCATGAACGGCGCGTCGTAGTCGCGCACCGGATCAGGAATGCACGCGTCCAGCGCGTCCACGAGTTCGACGATGCATTGCACGTCCGGGCCTTCGAGATCACCGCGTTCGGCGGCGGCCAGGGCCTTCAGCGCGCTGCCGAACACGAAGCGGGCATCGTGGTAACCGTGCGCGGCCAGCAGCGCGCCGATCTCCATTTCGATCAGCTGCTCGATCTCCGCACGGTCACTTGCGGCAACGAGGTCCATCTTGTTCACGAACACCACCATGTGGCCGACGTTCACCTGGCGCGCCAGCAGCACATGCTCGATGGTCTGCCGCGCGGCGCCTTCGGTGCCGTCCACCAGCAGGATCGCGCCGTCCATCTGCGAGGCGCCGGTGATCATGTTCTTGATGTAGTCGGCATGCCCGGGGCAGTCGATGTGTGCGTAGTGACGGCCGTCCGACTCGTACTCGACATGCGAGGTATTGATCGTGATGCCGCGCTCGCGCTCTTCCTTCGCGTTATCGATCTGTCCATAGGACAGCGCATCGCCGCCAAAGCGCGCGGCCTGCACGAAGGTCAGAGCAGCCGTCAGCGTCGTCTTGCCATGGTCGACGTGACCGATGGTTCCGACATTCACATGAACCTTGTTGTTCATCATGTTTCTCTCCAGTTTGAGATTGAAAAACCGACGCGATTCGCTGGCCAGGCGAAACGGTCGGCGGGTTGTCGGTGCGCGCGCACCAAACTCGCGGTGCCCGCCATGCGGGCAATAAAAAAGCCTGCCGGGGTGGACCACCCGACAGGCTTTTTTTCTTGCCTGAAGGATGGACCTCCAGGCGCACGAGGGCCTGGGGGCTCTACACGAACCACTCCACGGAGTTGACGCACAGCACTGCGCCGGCAGCGCGTGCGGCGGAAGAAAGAAGCTCTCGTTCGGGGCTCATGTCCAAATCTCCAAGTGGGCAAGCGGAAAACAAAAAACCCGGTGGCTTGAGGCCTACCGGGTCTTGTGAAACTCAGGAGGCCGAGCCTCCAGGTGGAAAGGCTCTAGGAACGCAATTCGGCAAAAAAGGCGCGCAGCGAAGTCACCGCGACTGCGCGGGTCATCGATGCATCTTGCTTGGTCAGGAACTGCTTCATGGGGCTCTCGTGCGGTTGGTGTTGGCCGCAACGTGATGGTTGATCTTTGGGGGGAGCGCAGGCTAACACCGCGATGGCGATCCGGCAACAGGAGCGTTGCACGCATGCAGCAATGGTTGCGCAGTGCTTCGTCGCAGATGCCGGCAGCTCGCGTTCGTGGCGCTGTGGTGCAGGCCGATGCAGATGATGGCGGGTTGAATGACGGATTCTTCGCGAAGAGCTGGGGCCGGGAATGGCCGTATCGGGCCCATAGCAGACATGCGCTCTGCCGCAAAGCGGTCGTTCCGCGCGGGGCGGTTGATGCTCCATGCCTACCGAGCGGGTAAGTGCCGACGTGAAACTCCTTTCTGAACCCGAGCCGCCGAGTCGCTGTTCGTAGAACCGGCAGATGCCATTCATTGGCCTGAAAAGAGGGTCGATTCCCACTAAATTCTGTGGGGCTGCCGGACACGCGGATGTGTGGTTCTGAATTGGGGAGGGCGAAATCTTGGTGGTGGGTGCGCCAAGATGGTCTCGATCTGAGGCAACACCCGGCGACAACCGGACGGTTGCAGGCAGCTCAGATTGACCGAAAAGTTTCCTATGGAAATTCCTGACTCCAACAACGGCTATGGGCTCGTCGATTGCGCAAGCCGTATGGAGGAGTTCGCTAGGCTCTTGCGGGGGGCGGGGTGCTGATGTTCGGCTGAGCTACCAGCCGATCACGCGGCCCGGGTAGTGTCCCTGCTGCGGAAGAACAAGCGCGAGACTACTCCTGTGACACAGTAAGACTAGCGTGCGTTGCCGGGAATGTTGAGTAGGTACTCGCTCTCGTTTTCCTATAGACGCGTCTACCGCCATCGCACAGCGCTCTTGCCGACAGTAGTCCATGCGCCAGTGAGATATCTTGCAGCAGGCAATTCAGAGGTGTCTGGGAGTTCAAGACTTCGGGTTGAGACCGGTCCGAGTCGAAAGACAATGGTGGGTCGAAAAATCCTGGAGGAAGAATGCGACTCCCCATCCTTGCGGTTCTCATCGCTTGCGCAACGACATCGTTGGCCGCTGTCGCCAAAGATGAATTGGTTTATTTCCACGGTCTTGGTGCCGAAGGCTGCGATAAGCACATCGCATGGCGAAGAAACAAGAACGTCATCTATGAAGACGGCGTTGTTCAGTGGTCGTGGGGCTTCATCAGTGCTTTCAACAACGTGGCGCGGGTACAGACGCCGAACAAGACCCTCGCCCCTACAAAGGTGTTGGCGTACCTGGACAAGTACTGCCGAGATCACCCTCTGGAGCCGATCTATGGAGGCGTTGAAGACCTGATCACGGAGCTTGGTGGCCGGCGCTAGACTTGGAAGTTGCAGGGCAACTAGGTCGCCATCATGCGCCCCAGATTCATGTGCGGATGGAAGCACATCTTCAAATCGTGTGACGGCGAGCGCAGGCCTGCTTTGGCGCGTCTCCAATGCGGGATATCACTTCCATCAAGCGAACGCAGGGTACTGGGGCCTGCCTTTCACGCCAAATGTGAGGACCCTTATGGCACACCCTGAGTATTTCGTCGCCTTCGAGGACCATTTGGGTTCCACGCTCGAGGCCTTTGCCGCACATCTGCGATCCATGCCGAAGAAGGTCGTCGGAACCGTCCAGCTATCCGAGCTCTGCTCGATGGCCGACCACCCCAACGGGCTCTACTTTTACTTCGATGATCAGGATGTACTTTGGTATGTCGGCAAGTCCACGAGCCGCAGCTTTATTGAGCGAGTGCCGTCGCACTTCGACCAACGGAAAGATGCCTAGTTCAACACACTACCCAAGCGCATCATGGTGGTGTGTTCAATCGCCGAATACACCGATGCTCACGCCCTTGGCTTGTCGCTGCGGCTGGTGCTCGTCGGAGTAAGATCGAAGCAAACTGCGATTCGGCTGGAGTCCGTTCTGCGCAGCTATCTGCAACCGCACTTGAACGCCGGCAAGGCTCGCGGCCACACCGGGCAAGAGGCTCTGTCTACGTATGTGACCTAGCCCTTCCGTCGAGCGGACGTGCAAAGGTCCGTTTTGCGCCGCTTTCCCCGCCGCTAATGTCGAACGTTGGATGGCCGCTTCTGCAATACGGGGCCGTCACCTTTTGGCCGACTGTAGCCTCGCGTGCGACTCGCGCAAAGGGCCCACAAGAGACATAGCATCTCTGAAGAAGTCATTCAATTTGCGGGGACGTCCGCCTGACACTGGCTGCCCGCCTGAAGAAGACGGCGATGGCCAGCAGTCCCGCAAAGCCAACTCCTTCGAGCCACGCCTCGCCCAGACGGCCATCGATCGCCACCTCCGCAGGGCTTGCCTGCCCTGACCTGTAGGTCACCCAGACATCGTCGGCCAAGAAGCCCACACAGAAGTCCCCGATCTCTTTCGCGCATTCCGTGTGCAAGGAGTACCCGAGCCCATCGAGATGCGTCCCTTGCTGTTTGTCAGTGGCGACCACCCAATTTCGATACTCGTCGTGGTCCGGGAACCTTTTGTTCTGATCGATGAAAGTCCGTGCGTAACGGGAAACGATTTCGATGTGATCTTGCTCGGAGGGGCTGATTCGATGCGTCAGGTGCGTGGCATCAAAACACGCGATGACAAAAATCGGTGCCGCGAGGATCAGAGCGAACCAAGAGATCGCCACGCAAAGGAGCTCCAGCAGGCGCGCCAAGATCGGCGTTCGGTTGCCCTCAACTTGCCGAGCTTGTGCCATTTGGTTTGAGCCTACGTACGAAGAGCGACATTGCTGCCGCAGGCTATCGCGGGCGGGTCCGTGCTTGATGAAGTCCGAATGAAGTCTTGCGACCCAAACGGATTCACACACTTGGATGCCCGCTCCTGGCCGAATCGCGCCGGCGTGAAAAAGGCGGATTGCCGGCTTCCGGTGGCTCAATTGGTCTGAGTTACATAGCCAGAGGTCCAGTTGTCCTCATCGAGCCGATACTCGCTGATGTGGAAGCCTTCGCCTGCGCCAACACCGACGCAGGTTGAGTCGACGACGTTGGGATGATCTCGAAATCCCGGAGCACTTGCCATCCGCTTAACGGCTGCATGGGCGCTTTGGAGCGACCGATAAGCTCCGATCAGTTTTACGTCCTCCTCTTCCTGCGGCAAAAGCAGGTGGACGTGCTGAACGATAAAGACGGTATTCATTGGGCTCAGGGCGTGTATGTCTGGTTCTGGCCGTCAAGAGCCCGCGGTCACAAGGGCTGCGAAGTCGTCAGCGACGCGGACCAACTCGCACGTCTCGTGACGCCAGATGAAGACCTCCGGACCAAGCTCCAGCCCATCCGCGAGAAAGACGAGTTGATCGCCTTCGCCGTTGCCGCCTAGTGGCACCGCGGCTGATGGAAAACCACGCCAGGCTCTCGCACGCTCTGTCTCGGGAACGATGCCATTGAGGGTGCGGGCGAGGCGCCTTCTATCGGAATCGTCCGTGATGGGGTACAGGTCCCAGTCGTCGTTCCTGGTTGCGACTGCGCCTCCGTTGCTTCTCATCATGGCCAGGCGATACGACGTCGGGAAGCTGAAGCCCAACGCTTGCTCAGCAGCCTGCAGGTAACGTTCATCCAAATCGAACGGCATCAAATCCCTTTCATTGAGAGCCGGGGTCGAAAGTCGGCTTCTGGCCGACTGGAGCCGCCGGCATGCTACCTTCCGGACCGATACGGCTCGTTGGAATCACAGATGGACGTACATCAGCCTCGCCGCCCGCACCGACCCGGTTGGCTGCCCGTTGTCGACGCCGCGCGTTGCACGGGTTGCGGCTGGTGCGTCGCTGCGTGCGACCTTCACCTTCTCAGTCTCGAAGTCGAGCAATGGAAGAAGTTGTCGACGCTTCAAGACGCGGATCGGTGCACGGGCTGCAGCGATTGCGCAGTGACTTGCCCTTTTCATGCGATCACCATGCGAAAGGGCTGAAACGCCCCCGGCGCCCGGCTCGCCGCCCAGGCAATCCGCAGACCCGGGCGCGTGAGCCGGATGGTCGCGGGTGTCACGCCCCGTTCGACCATCCCGAAGAAGTCTCTTCCCGAGGCCTCTCACCCCGGCTCAGCTTTGGGGCTTTGCGAATTCCTCTGCGCTCATCATCTCCAGGCCAACGAACGGAGCGTTGCCTTCGACCCATGCGTCGTGGCCCGGCGGAATGGTGTACGACATGCCTTCCTCGATGACGGTCTGCGAGCCGTCATTCATTTGCACGGTGACCCGGCCGGAGACCGCGTACCCGACGTGAGCCACCTGGCAACTGTCCGTGCCCACGACCGGCTTGATGCACTTCGACCAGCGCCACCCGGGCTCGAACTTGAAACGTCCGAGCGTGTAGCCCTCGAGGCGGACCACTTCGACCCGGGTCTTCTCGGGCTCCCGAACCTCATCCGGTTCGTCATGGGATTTCGTCTGAAGCTTGCTGACGTTCATCGGGCTTGCCATCGCGACTCTCCTTGCGACACGAGTGAGCAAACAGTCCGCGGCAGTCTCGTGCCGAACCGCACGTGAACGATGGAATGGTAGTCCTGGGCCACGCGTGCAGTGATCTATTTCTTGCACGAAAGCGCCGCTCTTTCGAAGAGCGTCATGTGGCAGTTTGCGTAAGCCGGGTTACAGAAAATCTTCGTCCACCACCAGCGACAGCACGGACCAGCGCAGTCGTTGGGCCCAGTTCGATTCGGGCTCCCGGTGCAGCACCCAGCGACGTCCGTCGCGCAGGAAGCTCCATTGCAGGCCGCCTCGCAGAGGTACCTCGCTCACGGTGAAGCTCGCGGGCATGCGCACGCGCTGGATCAGGTCGGCCAGCTCGCTGGCCAGCGCGGGGCTGTCGACGATCAGGCCCAGTTCGGTGTTGCAGTGCGCCGAGCGCCGGTCCATGTTCATCGACCCCACGTAGAACCAGCGCCGGTCGACCACCGCCAGCTTGGCGTGCAGGCGACCGAGCGAGCCGCGGCTGCTTTCGGTGTCGCTCCAGGCGGGATGCGCTTCGCCGGCCGGCATCAGCTCATACAGCATGGCGCCCATCTGCAAGAGGGCGCTGCGGTAGCGCGCGTAGCCATAGTGCACCAGCGGCTCGTCGGTGGTGGCGAGCGAATTGGTCATCACCGACACGCGCGCGCCCTCGCGGCTCGCATGGCTCAGGGCCTCGATCATGCGGGGCATGGGCACGAAGTAGGGCGAGACGACGAGCACCTCCGATCGCGCGGTCCGGAAGAGGTCAAGGTTCGCGGCCATGACCGCGCCCTCGCGGCCTTGGGGCGCTGCGGCTTCTTCGACGTTGCCGCCGGCATCGTCAGCGAAGCGACCTGGCACCGCCGCGTCCGCAACCACGCGCACCTGCGCAGGCACCAGCGCGACGCGCCCCTGCGCCAGCTGCGCGCCGACCGGGCCGCGTCCCAGCGCATCGGGTTCGTCGGCAGGCGGCATGAAGCGCGCGAGGTCGCGCACCAGCGCGGCGAAGCGTTCGCGCGCAGGAGCCGCTGCCGGGGCGCTGTCGGCTGCGATGGCTTCGAAGGGGTACGACAGCGGTCCGTTCCAGAAGGCGTCGAAGCTCGCCGACAGCGCGCGCACCGCCGGCCCGGCCAGCAGCGCGTCCATGTCGATGAAGTTCGCCGGCTTGCTGCGCCCGAAGTACTCGTCGGCGATGTTGCGTCCGCCGGTGATGGCGAAGCTGTTGTCGGCAATGAAGAGCTTGTTGTGCATGCGCCGGTTCACGCGGCCGATCTCGTGCAGCGACAGCAGCACGCGCGTGCGCAGGCCACCGCTGCGCACCGGCAGCGGGTTGAAGACGCGAACCTCCACGTTGGCGTGCGCAGCCAGCCCGGCCAGCATCTCGTCGTCTCCGCCCGTGTACAGGTCGTCGACCAGCAGGCGCACGCGCACGCCGCGCTGCGCCGCGTCGCGCAGCTCGCGCATGAACTGCCGCCCCGCGCTGTCCTGGGCCACCACGTAGTACTGCGCGTCGACGGTGTGCTGTGCGGCCTGCGCGAGTGCGATGCGTGCGTCGAAGGCCTGGTCGCCGCCCGGTAGCAGGCGCACGCCGGATACATCGGGCATCGCGGACATCGCGCTGTCCGCAGCCGGCAGCGACAAGGCGGCAATGCGCGCCAGGGGGCTGTCCCCGAGGTCGGTGCGCGCGTGCGACGCGACACGGGGTACCTCGTTGGGCAATGCAGCGCAGCCCGCGAGCAGCGAGACGGCGAGCATGGCCGCGGCGCACAGCCAGCGGGCGAGCGCCGCATGCTGCATCGCCAGGATGCAAAAGCGGCACGCAAGGGGTTCCCATGCGGCACGCAGCGCGGCAAGAGATTGGGGGGTGTTCATGGCGGTCCTCGGTGCATCGGATGCGAAGTGGCGATCGATGCAGCCAGTTTTCCGCGCGGCGCGCGCCGCAACCATTGCGCGCAGCGCCTAGTCCCCGGCGTGGCCATCCGACTAGGCCTTTGGTGTAGGTGCGCACGCTCGCTTCTTGGGGGGCTTTGCGCTAATCTGCATTCAGGACGGGGAGGGTCACCGTAGACGAGAGGCCTGTATGAAGGTTCTGCTGGTCGATGACCACGAGATCGTCTGGAACGGCACGCGCCTCCTGCTGGAGCGCATGGCCGCCGAGATCGAACCCGGCCGTCCCTTCCATTTCGACGCCGTGCGCGACGCCGAGCAGGCCTGCCAGCGCGACCCCGTCGGCATCGACCTGCTGCTGCTCGACTACCACCTGCCCCAGCTGTCCGGGCTGGCGGCGCTCAAGGCCGTGAAGGCGCATTTCGAGGCCACGCCCGTGTGCATGCAGTCGGCGGAAAGCTCGCCGCAGCGCGTGCGCGAGGTCATCGAGGCCGGCGCGGCCGGCTTCATTCCCAAGTCGTACCGGCTCGAGGACATGGAGGCCGCCCTGCGCGTGGTGCTGCGCCACAAGATCTACCTGCCGGCCGAGTTCGTGCTGGCCGACGACGTGACCCGCGCGCGCGACCCCGACGAGCTGCCGCGCGAGGACCTCGCGGGCTTCCTGCGCGTCGAGCTGTCGCCGCGCCAGCGCGAGGTGCTGGCGCTGGCGATGCGGGGCATGCCGGTCAAGCTGATCGCGCGCCAGCTGCTGATTGCCGAGGGCACCGTGAAGGTGCACCTGTCGATGGTCTACCGGGCGCTGGGCGCGCGCAACCGCACCGATGCCATGTGCCGCGTCTTCGACGCGCAGGCGGCATGGGCGCTCGAGGCTGCGTGAGCATGCCCGCCGCGCTGGACGAACTGGACGAACGGCGCCTGCAGGTGGTCGCCGAGCAGGCCGTGGGGTTGCGCTGGCAGATCCTGCTCACCGCCGTCGTCGTCGCGGCCATCGTCTGGCGCGACGTGCCGACGCCCTGGGTGCTCGGCTGGTTCGCGGCGGTGATCGCCAGCCGCGAGTGGCGCGCCGCCGCGCTCGCGCGCATGGCCGCCGACCGCGCCCGCCCCATCGCCGCGCGGCTGCGCGCCACCGTGCACTGGAACGTGCTGATCGGCGCCTGCAACGGCTCCGCGGCGCTGTTCATGGCCCGGCTCGACCCGACGCTGGACGCGGTCCTCACGATGATTCTGGTGTCCTGGGGCGCGGGCGCCGTGTCCACGAGCGCGACCGTGATGCCCGCCTTCCTGGCCTACGCAGGGCTGCTCTTCGTGCCCACGGCCGCCATGTGGCTGGTGGCCGGCGGCTGGCTCGGCGGGGGCGTGGCCGTGCTGGTGCTGATGTTCTTCGGCGTGCAGACGCGTTTTGCCCGGCGCAACCTGCAGACCTTCGAGGAGTCGTTCGGCATCCGCGCCGAGAACCAGGCACTGGCCACCTCGCTGGAGTTCGAGCGCGCGCAACTGGCCATCGCGCGCGACCAGGCGGTGCGCGCCAACAACGACAAGAGCCGCTTCCTGGCCGGCGCCAGCCACGACCTGCGCCAGCCGTTGCAGGCGATGGCGCTCAACGTGGGGGCGCTGCGCCACGTGGCGATGGCGCCCGATGCGCGCGCGATCGTCGAGGTGGTCGACAGCAGCCTGGAGCAGCTGCGCGCCATGCTCGACGCGCTGCTCGACGTCTCGAAACTCGACGCCGGCGTGGTGGTGGCCCAGCCGCAGCGCGTGCAGATCGACCGGCTGCTGACCGCCGTGATGGCCAGCTTCGGCGCCGCGGCGGCGGCGCGCCGGGTCGCGCTGCACACCGACTGCCCGCCCGGCCTGGCGGTGCGCACCGACCCCGACCTGCTGCGCCGCATGCTGGCCAACCTCGTGGACAACGCGATCAAGTTCTCGCCCGCGGGCGGGCAGGTCGAGGTGCGGGTCCGTACGCAGGATGCATCGGACGCCGGGGTCGAGCTGACCGTGCAGGACAGCGGCCCCGGCATCGCACCCGAGAACCACCGGCTCGTGTTCGAGGACCTGGTGCAACTCCAGGCGTCGGGCTCCGGCACCACGCCTGCCGCGGGACATGGCCTGGGCCTGGGCATCGTGCGGCGCATGGCCGAGCTGCTGGGCGTGCCGGTCGAGCTCGAGTCCCGCCTCGGCGCGGGCGCCTGCTTTCGCCTGCGGCTGCCGCGCGCCGCGCCTGCCGGTGCCGACGGCTGCGAGGGGGAGGGCGCCGGCGCGACGTGGAGCCTGGCCGGGCGCTGCGTGCTGGTGCTGGAGGACGACCCTATGGTGCGCGGCGCCTACCTCAACGCGCTGGGCGCGATGGGCTGCCGCGTGCTGTCCGCCGCCACGCTCGACGAGGCGCTGGCGCAGGTCGACGAGCCCGATGCGGTGGTGCTCGACTGCCGGCTCGGCGGCGGCGTCTCGGGCTTCGATGCCGCCGGGCGCCTGCGCGCGCAGCGCGCCGCACAGCCTGCGCTGCCCATCGTCATGGTCACGGCCGACACCGACCCGGCGGTGGTCGAGGCGGCGCGGCGGCAGGCGCTGCCGCTGCTGCGCAAACCTGTCGACGACCAGACGCTCGGCCGCGCGCTGGCCGCGGCCATCGAGCATTCCTGAATCCGCGATCCCTTCCGCGAGGAGCCGAACATGAACGACGGTGGCCGCGACGATGACGATGTCCCCGGCGACCGCCTGCTCTCGCAGGGCGCCGAGGTGCTGGTGCGCGAGATCGCCGCGGCGCCGCCCGACGCGCTGCACTGCGATGTGCTGGTCATCGGCAGCGGCTACGGCGGCGCGGTGGCGGCGGCACGCTTGGCGGGCGCGCTGTCGCTGGACGCGACGCCCGGCATCGCACCGGGCGCCGTGCCGATCAAGGTCTATGTGCTGGAGCGCGGCAGCGAATACCTGCCGGGCGAATTTCCGGCCACCTTCGCCGAGCTGCCGGGGCATGTGCGCTTCAGCATGCAGGACGGCCGGCCCGCGCGCGGCAACGCCTCGGGGCTGTTCGATCTGCGCCTGGGCGGCGAAGTGAACGCGCTGCTCGGCAGCGGGCTGGGCGGTGGGTCGCTCATCAATGCGGCGGTGATGGAGCGCGCCACGCCCGATGCCTTCGAGGGCGGTGCCTGGCCCGGGGGCCTCGACCTTGCCGCGCTCGCGCAGGGCTACGGCAAGGCCGAGGCCATGCTGGCGCTGGAGCAGATCCCCGAGAGCGTGTCGAAGCTCGACTCCCTGCTGAAGGCCGGCGCGCGGCTGCATGCGGCGGGCGGCAAGGCCCATGTGGCCATCGCCTTCGCCGACGGCACGCGCACGCCGGCCCAGGTGGCGATGCACCGCTGCCTGCGCTGCGGTGATTGCGTGAGCGGCTGCAACCACCGCGCCAAGAAATCGCTGGACACCAACTACCTCGCGCTGGCCCATGCACGGGGCGCGCGCCTGTTCACCGGCGGCACCGCGCACCGCATCGCGGCCCTGCCGGGAGGGGACGGCTATGCGGTCGAGTTCTTCTTCACCGACCGGCGCAAGGCGCGCACCGACAACGCCCGGCCCTACGTGGTGCGCGCGCGGCGGGTGGTGGTGGCTGCCGGCACGCTGGGCTCCACCGAGCTGCTGCTGCGCTCCAGGGGCCCGGGCCTGCCCATCTCGCAGGCTGTGGGCCGCGGCTTCTCGGCCAACGGCGACATGATCGCGGTGGCGGCCGCGCAGAACGACGAAGCGCTGTCCTGTGCGCCCGAAGGCGAGGCGCCGGCGCAGCGCGGCATCGGGCCGACCATCACCGGGCTGCTGCGCACCTGCGCGACGCAGGGCGAGCGCCCGCTGGTGATCGAGGAGTTCGCCATTCCCGCGCCGCTGCGCCGCCTGCTGGCCGAGGTGGTGACCACCACCGACGCGCTGCAGGCGCTCGCGCACATGGACCTCGACCTGCACGCGCCGGACGAAGGGCGCGATCCGCTGGCCGTGGACGACGACCTGCTGCGCCGCACGCCGGTCTACGGAATGATGGGCGACGACGGGGCGGCCGGCCAGATCGGCTTCGTCGATCATGGCGGCGACGGCGCCGTGCTGGCCGACGCGCAGGTGCGCGTGGCGTGGCCGAAGGTGGCCGCGCTGCCCGTGTTCGAGGCGCAGATGCGCGCCCTGCATGTGGCCCACGATGGCGCGGGCGGGCTCGGCGGGCGCGTGCTGCCCAACCCGCTGTGGAAACCGATACCGCCGTTCGGCAGCCTCGCCGACCTGGTCGGCCAGCTGGAGGGCGTGGGCTCGGTGCTGACCGTGCACCCGCTGGGCGGTTGCCGCATGGCCGACCGGTGCGAGCGCGGCGTGGTCGACAGCTGGGGCCGCGTCTACGACGGCGCTGCGGGTGCTTCTGCTGTGCCGTCGCTGCTGCCGGGCCTGGCGGTGCTCGACGGCTCGATCGTACCGGTGTCGCTCGGCATCAACCCCTCGCTCACCATCGCCGCGCTGGCCGAGCGCGCGGTGCCCGTGCTGGCCGAGGACTGGGGCCTGGCGCTGGCCGGTTCGCCGCAGCCGCCGCCGTCGCAGCGCCCGTTGCGCCGCGACCTGACCCGTCCCCGCGCGCCCGCGCCCACGCGGGTCTCGCTGCGCGAGCGCATGACGGGCCGCGTGCACATCGACGGCCAGGCCTTCGCGTTGAGCGCCGAAGTCGAATTCGAGCCGTTCGACGTGCCGACCCTGCGCGCGACGCCGCGCGTGCTGTCCCAGCCGGTGGTGGTCCTGCGCTTCGGCAAGGGCGACGACGCGCCCGTCGCGCATTGCACCGGCACCGCATCGATGCTGGTGCGCGAGAAGAGCGACTGCATCGCGCGCATCCTGCGCAGCCACGGGTTGGCGCGCAAGAAGCTGCTGGCACTGGTGCAAAGCCTGCTGGACGCGCGCGCCGCATCGGCCGGCGGCGCGATCGATGAGGACGATGCCGTCTTCGAAGGCCCCGCCATGGCCGACCTGCTGGCGCTGTGCTCGCACCTGGGGCAGGTGCGCCTCATCGAGTACGACTGGACGGTGGCGCGCATCGCGCACGGCGCGCCGCTGAAGGAGGGCGATCGGCTGCGGCTCACCAAGCGCATCGCGTTCGTCGAAGGCGGCAACCCGTGGCGGCAGCTGAGCGAGGGCGAGCTGCATCAACTCGGCCCCGATGCGCCGAAGCCGCTGGGCCGTCTGGTGCTGGACCCTTCGTACTTCGTCGAGACGCTGCAACCCCTGCTGCGCATCGAGCACCAGCAGGACATGCCCAACCAGCTGGCGGACCTGGCCGAACTGGCGCTGTGGGTGCTGCGCATCGTGCTGCAGGTTCATCTGCTGAACTTCGTGCCGCCGCCCGACTCGCCGCAGCGCGACTGGGAGCGCCTGCCCGGTGAGGTCTACGGCGTGCGGCCCGAGCCGGTCGAGCTCGTCACCGCGGCCGGCCCGGGCAGCGCGCCGCCGCGGCTGCTGTCGCGCTACCACCCGCCGGTGCGCCGCGCGGGCACGCGGCCCGTGATGCTGATCCACGGCTATGGCGCGAGCGGCTCCACCTTCGCGCACAGGAGCATCCCCGGCAACCTGGTGCACAGCCTGCTCGCGGCCGGGCGCGAGGTCTGGGTGCTCGACCTGCGCACCAGCATCGGCTTTCCGAACCGGCCGCGGCGCTACTGGTCGTTCGACGAGGTGGCCGAGACCGACATTCCCGACGCCTTGCGCACCGTGCAGGCGGCGCATGCAACGCCCGACGAAGCGGCGCCCATCCAGGTCGACGTGGTGGCGCATTGCATCGGTGCCGCCATGTTCAGCGTGGCGGTGCTGCGCCAGCCGGGGCTGCATGCCTCCATCGGCGCGGTGGTGCTGTCGCAGGTGGGACCGCTGCTGCGTGCCACGGCCTTCAACCGCTTCCGGGGCTATGTGGCGGGCTACCTGCAGCAGTTCATCGGCATCGACGAGTTCGACACGCGACCCCCGCTCACGCGCATGAAGCGCCTGCTCGTCGACGGCCTGCTGGCGACCTTTCCCTATCCCGACGACGACGGGGAGGCGCAGCGCTTGCGCGAGGCGCCGGGCTTTGCGGCCGTGCGGCACCGGGCCGACGCCATCTTCGGCCAGACCATGCGGCTGCGCAACATCGGCAAGGACACGCTCGATGCGCTCGATTCGATCTACGGCTTCGTGAAGGTGCGCGGCCTCGCCCAGGTCGGCAACTACGCCCGCGAAGAGGTGCTGACCGATGCCGGCGGGCAGGGCCATGCGGTGGGCTTCGAGCAGGTCGGCCAGCGCTTCGGCTTTCCGGTGTTCATGCTGCACGGGCAGCGCAACGCAGTGTTCGACTGGCGCGGCTCCTACGAGAGCTTCTGGCTGCTCAAGCGCGTGTTCGGCAAGGACGAAGGCCTGCCGCGGGAACCTCCGCAGCTGCCGGAGCCGTCGGACGCTTCGAAGCCTTCCGGGAGCGACCTGTTCCTCGGCGAAGGTACCCCGCACCAGCTGCTGGTGCTCGGTGACTACGGCCACCAGGACACGCTGATCGGCGAGAAGGCCTGCACCGACGTGTTCCCGCACATCGTGCGGTTTCTCGAGGCCTTCGACCACAAGCCCGGCCGCGGCAACCCGGTGCCGCCCGACTGGCGGGCCAGCCTGCCGTGGACCGGCCCGTGGCTCGGCCTTGCGAGCCGGTCGGCGGACAACGCGGGCCGGCTGCATTGCCGGCTGGCGCTGCGTCCGCCGCCCGCGCATGTGTCGGCGCGCGCCGTGGTCTTCGTGCCCGCGTGGCGCCGCGACGGGCGCTGGTGCTTCGACTTCGCATGGATGGTGGGCCTGGAGACCACGCGCGAAAAGCTCCTGCTGGAGGCGGTGGAGATCGACCTGTTCGACGACCGGCTCGCCGACTACCAGGGCTTCGCGGTGCTGACAGCGCACGACGACCTGCCCATGGCGCGCGGCCCCCTCGAGGTGCTGGGCCGGAGGCTGCCGGCCGGGCTGTTCGCGCAGCCGCAGGACGAACCCATCGAGCCCATCCGCGAGCAGGTGATGAAGACGCTGGACGCGGCCACCGACGCGCAGCGCGAGCGCGCCGTGGTGCGCCTCGACCCCGCATGGATGGGCGCCGTGCAGCGCGAGGGCGAGCCCGCGCAGGCCTCGCTGTGCTTCGTGCTCGCCAGTTGCCAGTACGTGCCGGGCCTGGTCGACCGGGTGCCCGCGCAGGCGTCGTACCGGCGGCTCGCGCAGCGGCTCGAGGTGCTCGCGCCGCCGCACAAGCCGCAGCTGCTGGTGCTGGCAGGCGACCAGGTGTATGTCGACCAGACCGCAGGGCTCTTCGTGCCGGCCGGCGGCGACGACGTCGGCCAGGCCTATGCGCTCACCTTCAGGCTGGAGGCGCTGCGCCAGGTGATGGCCTCGCTGCCGACCTGTCCGCTGCTCGACGATCACGAGGTGATGGACGACTGGGAGCCGGGCCCCGACCCCTACCGAACGCCGGCCGTGCGCGCCGCGCTCGACGGCTACGTCGCGCAGCAGCACAAGCTGGTGCGGGGCATCGGCCCGCAGCGCGACCCGCGTCCCTTCGACTACCGCATGGCGCCGGCCGGCTTTCCGTTCTACATGCTCGACACGCGCAGCACGCGGCAGCGGCGGGCGCTGCGCACGGACGCGCAAGCCACGGCGCTGGACCGGGCGGCGATCCGTGCCGAGGCCGGTATGGGCGACCTGAAGAAGTGGCTCGAGGCCGCGCCCGCCGAACTGCCCAAGTTCATCGTGTCGCCGGTGGCGCTGTTCCCGATGCCGCGCGCGGCCGTCTTCGGCGACCCGGCGCAACGCCTGGGGATGGACGACTGGAGCGGCTACCCGGCCTCGCAGCGCGCGCTGCTCGAACTGCTGCGCGACACCACCGCGCGCCACGTGGTGGTGCTGTCGGGCGACCGCCACATGTCCAGCGTGTCGAGCCTCTGGCTGCGGGCGGCGGGCGGGCCGGTGGAGGTGATCTCGGTCGTGTCCTCGGGCCTGTATGCACCCTGGACCTTCGTCAATGCGCGGCCCGACGCGTTCTGGCTCGACGGCCAGGTCGAGCTCGGCGCCGTGCCGGGTGCCTTCGGCGCCACCATGGTCACGGCGGCCGTGGGCACCGGCAACGGCTTCGCCGTGCTGCAGGTGGAGCGTGGCGCCACCGGGCATTGGCGGCTCGGCGTCACCCTCGATCTGGACAACGGGCTCACGCAATGCTTTCGCGACCTCGATCCGGCCGGCGGTGGCTGGACGGTGCAGGGGCCGGCGCGCTTCGCACGCAAGCAGCGCCTGTGATTCACGGCGGCAGGCAGAAGAAACGGGCCCGCGAAATCGACAGGCCGTTTACAGGCACCGTACGCACGACACAGTGCCATACAAGCCACTGCACAGTTGCCTTCACAGTGCTCTTCCGCCGTCGCCGGCGCCGTTGCCACGGAGTTTGCGTAGGCCACCCACAACGCCCTTCGGCCACCTTGCCGAGGGGCCATCGGAGCACAAGCCGTGTCGTCGCAGAAAAAGAACGCCGCCTTCCTCGTCTCGACCTCGGGCCACCGCCTCCCGGCGTGGCCGTGGCGTGCAGGAAGAAGCAGGCCTCGTTCGCGTACGCCGGCCGGATCTGGCGCGCAGAAAAGTAGCGCTTTTTAGTTAATGCCATGTAACGCCATCGGGCGTTACCGACAGGCCAACCAGGCGCTTGGACGCACGCGCTCGGCTGAACGCATGCTGACTGCGCGACGTCAGAGGGGCATGTCATGTTCACCCGTTACGCCATCCGCGCGCTGCTGTGCATCGCCGTCGTGCCGGCCATCTCGGAGGAGCCCGCACCCATCCATGGCCGCGTGTTCCTGAGCAAAGCCGAGGTCGAGAGCACCTTGATCGGCAAACCCATCGTCTCGAGCAATCTGTCGACCGGCATGGTCTCGCGCTGGCAGTTCTATACGGATGGCCGCGTCGACTTCGTCAACCAGAGCGGGCCCGGCAAGGCGTCGGGCAAATGGGTTCTCAACGCCGACGGCTCGATGTGCGTGACGATGATTTCTCGAACCGGGTGCCGCTACTGGTTCAGGAACGAGAAAGACGGTGCCATTGCGAATGCCAGGACCAGGGAGCCGAATGCGCCGACCGTGGCCGAGATACGGTTCGAGTGATGGTGCGGGACCGCGCCCTCAACGCCCTCAACGCGCCGGTGATGAAAGCGCACGCATCCAGCGTTCGCGCTCTTCGTCTTCCAGCGCCAGCAGGCTCTCCGGCGAACCGCCTCCGCCGACCACGCGAAGGTCTTGCAGCTGCTTGCGCACCTCGGGCTTGGCAAGCACCTGGGCCACGGCCTCCTGCAGGGTGCGATTGGACGCGGCCTCCGAATTCGCGGGCGCCCAGAGGCTGAAGTGGTCGTAGGTCGTGTAGCTGCTCAAGGGCGCGCTCGACGCCAGTGTCGGCCACGGCACACCTTCGAAGCTTTGCGGGTGCGCCGGGTCGGCGGTGGTGCCCAACACACGCAACTGGCCGCGCCGCACGGCGACCGCCACGCCGTTCACGGGCGCGAACAGCAGGTCCACCGCATGCTCCTTCGTGATGACGTCCGAGTCGGGGTACATGCCCTTGAAGACCACGCGCTGCACGTCGACGCCGCTCGCTGCGCGGAACTGGCCGAAGGCGAGGTGGCCCGTCCAGCCGTCGTCGCCCGTGCCGATGCGCAGGCTGCCCGGGTGGGCCCGTGCGTAGGCCAGCAGGTCGTCCGTGCTGCGGATGCCCAGCGTGTCGGCCTGCGTGCTGTCGATGGCCAGCACCAGGGGCTCCGACGCCAGCAGCGTGACGGGGCGAAGGGAATGCATCAGCGCATCGATCGGCGCGGGCTGGTGCACGCCCTCGATGCCTCCGCGCGGCAGCCGCAGTGCCGCGAGCAGGACCTTCTCGTTGCCGCCCTCCGTCATCAGCCGGCGATAGTCGGCCTCGGTGGCTGTCGGCACGTGATCGACCTGCACGCTGCGTCCCAGCAGGGTGGGCAAGTGGCTGGCCAGCATCTCGGCATAGTGGCCGCTGCGGCCACCGGGCGGAACCAGCACGGTGACGTGCAGCGGGGGCTGCGGCACGGCGGCAAGCCATTGCCCTGCATCGTTCATCAGGCCATAGCGTAATTCCCACGCACCGCCCGTGGACGCGTTGCGCACCAGGGCGTCGACCACCCAATGGCGGCCCACGCGGTGGAACTGCCGGATGATCGGCCGTTCGTCCTGCCACCCGGGCGGCCGCCAGTCCTGCGGGAACGGGCCCGAGACGACGGCGTAGCCATGACGGAACCGGCGCGCCGATTCGAACTGCGGCGCGATCGCCCATTGGCCCCGCGCGTTCTGGTAGCCCCATCGGCCGGTGGCCGCGTCCTTGACCGGCCGCAGCGCGGCGCCGGCATTGCTGCTGCCATGCAGTCGTTGCCAGCGGCACACCTGCGGCGTGCTGGCGTTGCGCTGCAGATCCAGCCCGGTAGCGGTGCACAGCTGGATGCGCCGCTGGGCGGTTGCGTCGGGCCGCTCGCCGAAGATGAACGGAATCACCATGCGTCCTCGCGCATCGATCAGGCCCGAGCCGGTGGAGCCAGGCGTCACCATCTGCCGCTTGTAGTCCATCCACCGTGCAGTGGTGATGTCCCGCGGCGGGGCGGGGGGGCGCCACTGTCCCCGTGCATCGCGCAGGCCGGGCTGCGCGAACACCGTGTCCACCTGCAGCTCGGAAGGCACGGGCCTGGATCCGTCGGGCATCAGGTAAGAGAGGGCGGCGGGGGAGTCGGCGGAGATCGTGTCCTTGCCATCGCAACTCACGGGCGGAACGGCCCACTGGCCTTGCGCATCGATGCGCCCGTTGGCCGTGGTGGTGCGCAGCCCGCCGCCGGGCTTTCGCTCCACCAGCCACACCCGGTGCAGCGGCTGCAGTGCGGGATTGAGGGAGATGTATTCCTGCCGCACGACCTGCCAGCGTCCGTCGCAGAAGCTGCGCGCCGTCGGTGAAAGGAAAAGCACGCGCCCGTCGAGGGCGTCGAACAACGCGGGGGCGCGCTCGCTGTGCTTGCCCGGATTCAGGCTCAGCCAACGCGCCCGTTCGATCAGGTTGGGGGCGATGCCGATGGTGAAGGTGAAGATGTCTTCCCACGGCGGCGTTGGTGCATCCACTGGCTGCAGTTGCCAGGTCGGCTGCATCGGCAACGCGCGTTCCGGGTTGGCGTACAGGGCCTGGTAGGTCGGTGGCGCTGCGCGGGCCGGACCGAGGGCGATGCCGAGCCACAGCAGGGCGGCAAAGAGACGCAGCCGCTTCATCGGGCGAGCGAGAAACAAGGGTTCAGCCTCGGGTCGTGGCCGCAGATGGAGGCCATTCCATCGCAGGCATCGCAGTTCGTCGAGGCGCTCGCGGTTGAACGCGCGGCGGCTGTTTGCCTGCTTGAACGATCTGCTGGCCCTCGCTCAAACTTCGTATGCATAGATGCAAGTGAGCTCAGCCCCTTTCAGAGTGGATTGAAAGGGTTCAGGCGCATTCTTGAGGATGGCGCCAAAGCTGGCGTTGAGTTTGCCGGCACCCATGCTGCCTTTGTACTTGATGCTCTTGGGCTTGGCTTGAAGCTGGAGCTTGTTCGAACCGGACAGCGCAGCTTCCAACCTGAAGACGCCATGGCGGAAATCAGTGGACTCGGAGGTTTCCGCCTGGGGTGAAACCAGGCGCATGGTTTGCCCGCCGTAGGAGAGCTTCAGATCGACCTCCACGATGGAGGCGGGAACATCGCCCACCAAGGTGAGTGCCTGCCCCGCGTGACTTCCCGTGCAGTTCAGTCGCGCCGTATTGGCACCTGCGAGGGCCTGACCCGAGAGGGCGGACAGCAACACGAGGGCGCAGAGAGGAAAGATTTTTCTCATAGGTTCTCCAAGGCACTGACGCGATGTGTCCCGCACGACCTGCGAGACAGGCTGGGCAGCGCGAACATGCCGGTCACGGGCTCCTCCACAAAAACGTTTCTGATCATAGGCGGAGCCATTCGCCGCGGATGCTCCGCTTCTCATCGCTTTCCGCGCCCCCACTGGTCCGCCCAGGCTGACAACGGCTTCAGCGCCTTCGAAAGCCGCCGCCCTTCGTCTGTCAGTCGATAGCCACCCTCGGCATGTTCGACCAGATCGACTTCCCTCAGTTCGGTGAGCCGCGTGTTGAGCAATCGGGTGTTCGTCTCGCACGCGTCCTGCAGCGCTCTGAAGGTCAGCGAGCCCTCCCGAAGTTCCCAGAGCACGCGCAGCGCCGTGCGCCGGCCCAGCAGGTCCAGGGCGACCATGAGGGGGCGGCCGGTGGTGGAACCGCGAACTGGGTGGCCGATGCGAGGTGTCGTCATGCTTTACTTTATACAGCAGCGGGCCTACGATGGCGTGGCCCTTGAATCAGGAGTCTGCATGCCCGCACGCATCGAGCCAGCAACGCCACCATTTGGTGAAGAAATTTCCAGGTCACTCGACAGGGTGATGAAGGGACAGCCCCCCTTGCGGCTGTTCACGACCTTGGCACGCGATCCGCGTCTGTTTCAGAAGTTCTTTGCCGGCGGGTTGCTGGACAAAGGCCACTTGAGCATCCGACAGCGCGAAATCGTGATTCACCGCACAACGGCATTGTGCAAATCCGAATACGAATGGGGCGTCCACGTCACGGTCTTCTCAAAGCTCGCTGGCCTGACGCCAGAGCAGGTTCAGGCGAGTGTCACGGCTTCGGCGAACGACGCCTGCTGGTCGGCCGAGGACCAGGTGCTTCTGCGCCTGTGCGACTCCTTGCACGCGCACGCCGACATCGACGATGGACTGTGGGACGCGTTGCGAACGTACTTCAGCGAAGAAGCCATCATCGAACTGCTGATGCTGGCGGGCTTCTATCGCACCGTCAGCTACCTCACGAACGGGCTGCGCCTGCCCCTGGAAGCGTCGGGCGCGCGATTCCCCGCTTGAGGCGATCAACCAGCGTGCAACCCCAGGAGAAACCTCGATGATCAAGGTCAGTGTCATGTACCCCTACGCCGCAGGCGCGCGCTTCGATCACGCGTACTACCGCGAGAGGCACATGCCCATGATGAAGCGACTGCTCGGCGCTGCGTGCCTGTACTACATGGTGGACAAGGGCATCTCGGGGCGTGGTGTGGGCACCGACCCTGCGTACATCGCCAAGTGCGACTTCGTCTGCACTTCCGTCGACGCGTACCGGGCAGCTTCTGCCCAGCACCAGGAGGAGATCCGGGGCGACATCGCCAATTACACGGACATTCAACCCATGGTGCAGATCAGCGAGGTGGTCGTGGAGCGTTCGGAGGCCTGAGTTTCCTCCGAGCACGGGGCGTCGGCATGGAGGACAAGCCAATGAGTACGGACAGCCGCATCATCGTTTCGCTCGACTTCCCAGCCGCCGCATTGGCGGCGGACCTCGTGAAGCAACTGGGCGCAGCGACCACGCACTACAAGGTCGGCCTGCAGCTGCTGACCGCGGCGGGACCTTCGGTCGTCCGCGAGCTCGCAGAGGCAGGAAAGAGCGTTTTCCTCGACCTCAAGCTGCTGGAAATCCCCAGCTCGGTGGCGGGTGCAGTCACCGCAGCCGGGCACCTGGGTGCGTCGATGGTGACGGTGCACGCCTCAGGCGGTTCCGCCGTGCTTCGCTCGGCCGTCCAGGCCGCGAGCCAGTTCCCTCAACTGAAGGTGCTTGCGCTCACCGTCATCACCAGCATGAGTGACCAGGATCTGGAAGAGGTGGGCGTCGCCTCGACGGTTCCAGAGCAGGTCGCACGACTGGGCCGCCTGGCAGCTGCGGCCGGTTGCCATGGCGTTGTTTCGTCGCCGTTGGAGGTGAGGCTGCTTCGCGAGATCCTGCCGCCCGATGCCCTGATCGTGACGCCAGGCACGCAGCTGCCAGGCGATGAAAAGAATGACCACGCTCGGGCTGCGACGCCCTCGCAGGCCATCGGGGCTGGCGCGACGCACGTGGTCATCGGCCGCCCGATATCGCGTGCCCCAGATCCTGCAGCCGTGTTCGCCGCCGTGCGCGCAGAACTGGCTACCGCCATCCAACAACACTAAAGCGGTCAGGCGGGTTGGGGCTGGCACTTCGCCGCAGTGCCTGAACAGCCAGCACCACAGCCACGCTCATCGTGCGCAGGACACTGGGTGCTTCCCGCAGCGAAATCAAGGAGGAGGCCGCAGGCCGGGGGACATTCGCGGAGGGAAGTACCCGGTGGCCTGTGCACGCGCCCTGAAGAGTTTCAGCGCAGCGCTTCGACCAGATCCAGCACCATGCGATCCGGCCCGAAGACCTCGACCCCGTGCGCCAGCAAGGCATCCACAGCCTGCGCGATGCCATGGCTCGAAGACGACTGTTCCGCCATGTCGTTGTAATACCCCAGGTCCTTCTTCGCATTCGCCATCGAGAACTTCAGCGAATCGGTGCTGCCCGTCAGCAGCTTGGGCTTGAGGCGTTCCAGCGCCACGCCGTTGCCGCCGCCCTTGGCGAGCACGTCCACGAACACCTCGGGCTTCACGCCGGCGCGTTGCGCGCAGGCCGCGGCCTCGCACAGCAGCGCCACAGTGCCCAGCGACACGAAGTTGTGCAGCAGCTTCATCGCATGGCCCGCGCCCACATCGCCGACGTGCGTGACGTTCTCGGCGAAGCAGCGCAGCAGCGGCAGGCACGAGGCCAGCACCTCGGCGTCGCCACCCACCAGCAGGTTCAGCCGGCCTTCGGCGGCCTCCTTGGCGGTGCGGGTCATCGGCGTGTCGAGGAAGCGACCGCCCTTGGCGTGCACGGCCTGCGCGACCTTGGCGGTGGAGGCGGGCACGGCGGTGGAGCAGTCGATGACCACGGTGCCGGGGCGCAGCGTGCTCAGCGCGCCGTTGTCGCCCAGCATCACGGCCTCGACCTGCGGCGTGCCGGTCACGCACAGGATCAGCACATCGACCTGCGCGGCCAGCGTGGCCACGTCTTTGACCGAGGTGGCGCCGGCCTTCAGCAGGTCGTCGATCGGCTGGTTGCCCGCGTGCTCCAACACGGTGAGCTGGTGGCCATGCTTGACGATGTTGCTGGCGATGCCGTGGCCCATCAGGCCGACGCCGACGAGGCCGACTTTGCGCGAGGTTTGTGGTTGCTGTTCAGTGGTGGTCATGAATTCATCCGTGCTTGATGGCGATGGTCTTGAGGGTCGTGAAGCCGAGCAGGGCCTCGAAGCCCTTCTCGCGGCCGAAGCCACTCGATTTCACGCCGCCGAAGGGCAGTTCTACACCACCCGCCGCCCCGTAATTGTTCACGAACACCTGGCCGCAATGCAGCTTGTGCGCCATGCGCAGCTGGCGCGCGCCGTCGCGCGTCCACACGCCGGCCACCAGGCCGAAGTCCGTGCCGTTGGCCAGGCGCACCGCCTCGGCCTCGTCGGCGAAGGGCATCACGGCCAGCACCGGGCCGAAGACCTCGCGCTGGGCCAGGTCGCTGTCATGCGGCACGTCGCGGAACAGCACGGCCTCCTGGTAGTAGCCGGTGGACGGGGCCTGCGGCGACACCGTGCCGCGCGCCGCCACCTTCATGCCGCTCGCCTCGGCGGTCGCGACCATGTCGCGCACCTGGCGGAACTGCTTCTCGTTGATGAGTGGGCCCATGTCCAGGTCTTCGGCGGGCGTGCCCGCGCGCACGGCCGTGAAGCGCTTGGCGAGGCGCTTCACGACCTCTTCATAGATCGATTGCTCCACCAGCACGCGGCTGCCCGCCGAGCAGGTCTGGCCGGCGTTCTGGATGATGGCGTTGAGCAGCACGGGCTCGGCCGCGTCGAGGTCGGCGTCGGCGAACACGATCTGCGGCGACTTGCCGCCCAGCTCCAGCGTCACCGGGCAGTGGCGCTCGGCCGCGGCCAGGCCCACGCTGCGGCCGGTCATGGTCGAGCCGGTGAACGAGATGTGGTCGATGCCCGGGTGCGCGCACAGCGCGGCGCCGGCTTCCTTGCCGTAGCCCGTGACCACGTTGAGCGCACCGGCCGGAAAGCCGACCTCGGTCGCGATCTCGGCCAGGCGCAGCAGCGAGAGGCTCGCGTCTTCCGCCGGCTTCACCACGCAGGCGTTGCCCGCGGCGAGCGAGGCGCCCACGCTGCGGCCCGCGATCTGCATCGGGTAGTTCCAGGGAATGATGTGGCCCGTCACGCCGTGCGGAATGCGCACCGTGAGCACGGTGTAGCCGCGCTCGTAGGGCAGGGTGTCGCCGTGCAGCTTGTCGCAGGCGCCGGCGTAGTACTCGAAGTAGCGTGCCAGCGCGGTCGCATCGTTGCGTGCCACGCGCAGCGCCTTGCCGGTGTCGCGCGCCTCGAGCTGGGCGAGTTCTTCGTGGTGCTGCATGACAGCGGCGCCGAGCTTGGCGAGCAGCCGGCCGCGCTCGAGCGCGGTGGTGGCGCCCCAGGGGCCGTCGAAGTGCTCGCCCATGGCCTGGCGCGCGGCGCGCACGGCGGCGTCGATGTCGGCAGTGGTGCCGCGTGCGATCTCGCCGAATTTCTGGCCGTCGCTCGGGTCGATCACGTCGATGGTGGCGTCGGCTTCGGACGCCACGCGGCGGCCGTCGATGTAGTGGGTGGCGTTCATGGAAGGTGTGTCTCCGTGTGGCGGATCAGGTCGGATCAGATCGGTTCAGGCCAGGGCTTCTGGGCGTCGCGAATCTGTTCGAAGGCGCGGCTGAACTGCAGCACGCCCAGGTCGTCGAAGCGGCGGCCGGCCACCTGCAGGCCGATGGGCAGGCCTTCGGCCGAGTAGCCGCAGTTGACCGAAGCGGCCGGCTGCTCCGACATGTTGTAGGGCACCGTGAAGCCGATGTGTTCCAGCGGCCGCATCGGGTCGTTGGTGGGCGAGGCATGGTCCGCGGGCGCGGGCATGTTGGGCGACACCGGCGAGATCACGAAGTCGTAGGCCTTGGTGGCGGCCACCGTGGCCGCGCGCGTGGCGACGAACTGGCTGTAGCCGTCGAAGACGTGCGCACCCGAGAAACCGGCCGCGCTCTCGGCCCATTCGCGGATGTAAGGCAGGATCTTCGCGCGCTGCTCGGCGCTCATGGCCTGCATGTCCAGGCACGAGCGCATGCGCCAGAAGTGGTCCATGCCCTGCAGCATCTGCGGCGTCATGAAGGCCGGGATTTCCTCGACGTGCGCGCCGGCCGCCTCGATGCGTTTGGCGGCATCGCGCACGGCTTGCGCGATCTGCGGATCGAGCGGCAGGCCGCAGCCCGCGTCCATGTGCAGCGCCACGCGCTTGCCCTTGAGGAACGACGGATCGACCTCGAAGGCGTTCCAGTTGATCACGGGCGGCGGCAGTTCGGAATAGTCGCGGTCGTCGGGCTGCGCGACCGAGGCCATCATCAGCGCCGCGTCGGCCACGGTGCGCGTCATCGGGCCGGCGCAGCGGCCCATGTAGGGCGAGCTCAGCGGAATGCGGCCGAAGCTGGGCTTGAGCGTGAAGATGCCGCACCAGCTGGCCGGCAGGCGCAGCGAGCCACCGATGTCGGTGCCCACGTGCAGCGGGCCGTAGCCTGCGGCGGCGGCCGCACCGGCGCCCGCGCTGGAACCGCCCGGCGTGCGCGAGGTGTCCCATGGGTTGCGCGAGAGGTCGTGAAAGCTCGACAGGCCCGACGACAGCATGCCCAGGTCGGGCATCGTGGTCTTGGCCACCATCACCGTGCCGTCGGCCTTCAGGCGCGCGGCGGGGGGCGAGTCGTACGTCACCGGCACGAGCTCGTAGGCGGCGGTGCCCAGCGGCATCGGGTCGCCCTCGGTCGCGAGGTTTTCCTTGATGGTCACGGGCACGCCGTCGAGCGCGCCGCGCGGCGTGCCGGCGAGCCAGCGCGCTTCGGAGGCGCGCGCCTGTTCGAGCGCGGCTTCGGGGCGGAACAGCCAGGTGGCGCGCAGCTGCGGCTCGCAGGCCGCGATGCGTTCATTGACCGCGCGCGTCACCTCGACCGGCGAGAGTTCCTTGGCGGCGTAGGCGGCGTGCAGTTCCTGCACGCCCAGGGCGTAAAGAGGTTTCGTCATGGCCGCATCAACCCCACGAGATGGCAGCCAGGTCGTTCGCAACGATCGGCATGTTCGGCCACAGGCCCTTCACTTCCTTGCGCGCGACCGTGGGGAACACGGCCTGGAACAGGAAGCCGTTGACGGCATCGTTGGCGAGCATCTTCTGCGCCTCGCCGAGCAGCGCGTTGCGCTTCTTCTCGTCGGGTTCGCTCTGCACCGAGGCATACAGGTCGCGGAACTTCTTCGAGTCGTAGCCCCAGTAGTAGTCGGGCTCGGTGTACTTCACGAGGTCGAAGGGCTCCACGTGCGCGACGATGCTCAGGTCGAAGTCGTGCCCGCCGCCGAAGGTGCCGCTGAGCCACTGGGCCCATTCGACGTTCTGGATCTTCACGTGGATGCCGATGGCCGCGAGCTGGGCCGCGATCACCTCGCCGCCCTGGCGTGCGTACGAAGGCGGCGGCAGCGTCATGCGCAGCTCCAGCGGCGTCTTCACGCCCGCGTCGGCCAGCAGCTTCTTCGCCTTGGCGATGTCGAAGGGGTTGATGCCGGTGGTGTCGACGTAGCCCGGCGCGCCGATCGGGTAGTGGCTGCCGATGGCCTTGCCGAAGCCGTCGGCCGCGCCCTGGATCACCACGTTGCGGTCCACCGCGGCCAGGATGGCGCGGCGCACGCGCACGTCGTCCAGCGGCTTGCGCTTGTTGTTGATCGCCAGGATCACCTTGCTGCGCGTGCCCACTTCGAGCACGCGGAAGCGCGGGTTGGCGCGGAACTGGCCCACGCTGCGCGTGCCGGCGCGCGGGAAGATGTCGATGTCGCCGGCCATCAGCGCCGCGGTCTGCGCGGCCGAGTCGGACATGAACTTGAAGACGAACTTGTTGACCTTGGCCAGCGCCGGGTTGCGGTACGTCGGCGACTTCACCAGCGAACAGGCCGAGCCGCGCTGCCAGCTGTCCAGCTTGTAGGGGCCGGTGCCCACGGGCTTGGTGGCGTTGGTGTCGGCGCTCTTGGGCTCGACGATGCAGGCGGTGGCCTGGCCCAGCATGAAGAGCAGGTCGGGGTTGGGCTGCGCGGTGGTGATGACCACCGTGTCGGCGTCGGGCGTCTTCAGGCTGATCTCGCTGAAGAAGCGCTTGTCCTTGTTGGTGCTCTTCTCGCCGGCCGCGCGCTCGAAGCTGAACTTGACGGCGGCGGCGTCGAAGGCCTCGCCGTTCTCGAACTTCACGCCCTTGCGCAGCTTGAAGGTGTGGGTCTTCAGGTCGGGCGACGCGGTCCAGCTCTCGGCCAGCAGCGGCGTCACGCTGCCGTCGGCGTTGATCTTGGTCAGCGTTTCGAAGATGTTGTAGTGCGCGATCTCGGCAATGGCCGAGGCGGCGGCGGTGGTCGGGTCCAGGCCCGGCGGTTCCAGCGGCATGCCGATGGTCAGCATGTTCTTGCCGGTCTGGGCCTGCGCGAACAGCGGGAAGGCGCCGGGGATCGCGGCGGCGATGGCGGTGCCCATGAGGGTGCGTCGCTTCAACATTCGGGGGTTCTCCTGGAAGAAAAAAGAGGCTGCCGGTTCGACCCGTTCGGGCCTACCGCGATGGCGTGTGCAGCACGGCCGACAGCAAGGTGCGTGTGTATGGGTGTTGCGCGTGGGCAAAAAGTTCGGCGGGCTGGCCGCGTTCCACGATCTGGCCCTTGAACACCACGCACACCTCGTCGCACAGGTGGTTGACCACCGCGAGGTCGTGGCTGATGAGCAGGTAGCTGATGCCGAACTGCTGCTGCAGGTCCTGCATGAGGTTGAGCACCTGGGCCTGCACCGAGACGTCGAGTGCGCTCACGGGCTCGTCGGCCACGATGAGCTTGGGGCGCGTGATGAGCGCGCGTGCGATCGCGATGCGCTGGCGTTGGCCACCCGAGAACTCGTGCGGGTACTTGTCGAGGTC
>NZ_JBWKYW010000030.1:0-83352 GCF_059423965.1 Variovorax sp. GW458-11-26-14-LB1 | reverse complement strand
GGCGCTCGCGGCCATCAACGCGATTGCCGAGCTCAGCATCCTCTCGCGCTTCACCGGCGCCGACAGCGCCTTCGTGCTCGACGGCGGCACGGGCGAATTGCGGCCGGTGGCACGCTCCGTGGGCACCACGGTCGAGGTGCGCGAGCTGTTCTTTGCCACGCCCGCGCGGCGCAAGTTCCTGAAGACCGACGCCACCGAGCTGGCCCACTGCATCGAGGCCGTGCGCCGCCATGCACTGGCACGGCCCGAGGTGGGCTTCTCGGTCTGGCACGACGGCAAGTTGATCGAACAATGGCGCGCCGCCGCCACGCCCGAGCAGCGGCTGGCCGATGCGCTGAGCGACGACTTCGTGTCGCAGAGCGTCTCCGTGCTGCGCGAAGGCGGCCCGGTGCGCGTGGTCGGCCGTGCCGGCATTCCCGACGCGGCGCGCTCGCGCAACGACCAGCAGTTCTTCTACGTCAACGGCCGCTTCGTGCGCGACAAGGTGCTGTCGCACGCGGTGCGCAGCGCCTACGAAGACGTGCTGCACGGCCAGCGCCAGCCGGTGTACGTGCTGTACCTGGAGATCGACCCCGCGCGCGTCGACGTCAACGTGCACCCGACCAAGATCGAGGTGCGCTTTCGCGACGGGCGCGAGGTGCACCAGGCGGTGCGCCACGCCATCGAGGACGCCCTGGCCGCGCCGCGCGCCGGCGATGCCCTGGCACCGGCCGATGTGCCGCCGCAGCCCTTCTTCAAGCAGACCCCGCTGCCGCCGAGCGCCAGCTGGTCGCAGCCCGCGATCCCGTTCCAGGCGCGCGAGCGCGGTGCCGGCGACTTCGAGGCCATGTGGCCGCGGCGCTCCGAGGAACAGGGGCACGCGCCGGTCACGGCCCCGTCGCAGTGGCAGACCGAAGCGCCGGCGATGTCGTTCCGCGCGCCGGTCGGACTGCCCGACAGCGAGGCTCTGGCCCCCATGCCAGCGCCCGTCATGAACCAGGACGCCTGGCCGCTGGGCCGCGCGCTGGCCCAGTTGCAGGGCATCTACATCCTGGCCGAGAACAGCCAGGGCCTCGTGATCGTCGACATGCACGCCGCGCACGAGCGCATCGTCTACGAGCGGCTCAAGACCCAGCTCGACGGCGCGGCCATCACGAGCCAGCCGCTGCTGATTCCGGCCACCTTCGCCGCCACGCCGCAGGAAGTGGCCACGGCCGAAGCCTGCGCCGAGGTGCTGCCCACGCTGGGGCTGGAGATCACGCCCTTCTCGGCCCGCACGCTGGCCGTGCGCGCCGTGCCCGGCACGCTGGCCGACGGCGACCCGGTGGAACTGGCGCGCAGCGTGCTCGCCGAACTGGGCCAGCACGACGCAAGCACCGTGGTGCAGCGCGCGCAGAACGAGCTGCTGTCGACCATGGCCTGCCACGGCGCGGTGCGCGCCAACCGCAAGCTCACCATCGACGAGATGAACGCCCTGCTGCGCCAGATGGAAGCCACCGAGCGCTCCGACCAGTGCAACCACGGCCGGCCGACCTGGCGCCAGCTGTCGATCCGCGAGCTCGATTCGCTGTTCATGCGCGGGCGCTGAGCCCGTCATCGGCGGCCGCGCCGACATGCCGCAGCGTGACGGCGGCCAGCACCGCCAGGATTGCGATGCTGACGGCGCTGGTGGCTGCGGCTGCATTCAGTCCTGCGAGGAAGGCGGCTTGCGCCTGTTCGAGCACGCCTGCGGGCAATTCATGCGCGACCGCTGTAGCGCCGGCCAGGCTGTCCGATACCGCGCGTTGAAGGTTCACCGCCATGCCGTCGATCGGGTCGCCCATCCGCGTGCGATACACCGCCGTCGTCAGGCTGCCCAGCGTGGCGATGCCCACGGCCAGGCCCAGCTCCTGCACCGTTTCGGACAAGGCCGAGGCCGATCCCGCCTTCTCGGGCGGCGCGGCGCCCACCACCAGGTCGGTGCCCAGCGCGGCGATGGTGCCCAGGCCGAGGTACACGAGCGAGAACGCGGCCGTCACCCACGCGATGCCATGCGGCGTGCAATCGAGCTGGCTCAGCACCAGGTAGCCCACGACCGAGAGCCCCAGCGCGCCCGCCATCACATGGCCCGGCCGGATGCGCCGCGCCAGCAGCGGCGCGGTGATGCCGGCCACCAGCATCGCGAGCGCCGGCGGGCCCATCCACAGCCCGGCTTCCAGCGGTGACAGCCCCGCCACCAGCTGCAGGTACTGGGTCACCAGCAGCATCGTGCCGCCGACACCGACCAGCCCCACCAGCAACACCACCAGCGCGACGCTGAAGGCCCGGCTGGCGAACAGGCCGAGGTCGATCAGCGGATGGCGCAACCGCCGTTGCCGCCGGACGAACCCCAGCGCGAACGCCAGCCCGCCGACGAGCGCCAGCACGGCCCCGACACCGACCCCGTCCTTCGCGACCTGCTTGATGCCGTAGACCACCGGCAGCAACGCCAGCAGCGACAGCGCGACGCTGGGCAGATCGAGCCGCCCCTGCTGCGGCGAGCGGTACTCCGGCAGCAGGAACGGCGCCGCCACCAGCAGCAGCCCGACCACCGGCAGCGCCACGAGAAAGGCCGCACCCCAGCCGTGATGCGCCAGCAGCAGGCCGCCCACCACCGGCCCGGCCGCCATGCCGAGCGCGAACATGGTCGCCCACAGCCCGATCGCCAGCGCGCGCTGATGCGGGTGCAGGAACATGTTGCTGATCAGCGCCAGCGTCGACGGCATCAGCGTCGCGCCCGCCACGCCGAGCACGGCACGTGCAGCGATCAGTTGGTTGGCGCTGGTCGAAGAGGCCGCGATCACCGACGCCACGCCGAACGCCGCCGCCCCCACCATGAGCAGCTTGCGCCGCCCGATGCGGTCGCCCAGCGTGCCCATCGTGACGAGAAAGCCGGCAATCATGAAACCGTAGGCATCGACGATCCACAGCGCCTGCGCGCTCGTGGGGCGCAGGTCCAGGGCCAGCGCGGGCAGGGCCAGGTGCAGCAGCGTGAGGTCGAGGCCGAGCAGCAGGGTCGGCAGCGCCAGCAGCGCGAGCCCGGTCCATTCGCGGGCGCCGGCACGGCCTTCGCGCCTCGCGGCCGGAAGGTGGTCGGAAAGGGAAAGTGAATCGCAAGGTGCGGTCAAAAGGGGCCTCCGGGAGCGCGTTCGGGTTGCGGAAGCCCCATCTTCAGGACAAGATCATCACATTACAATTTAAGCGTTTATCCTATTACTTGAGACAACAGGCTTGATCGAACGCAGCCTCAGCCGCACCAAGAACGAGCTGTCGGAGTTCCTGACCCGGCATCGCCGCAAACTCACGCCCGCCGATGTCGGCCTGCCCTCGCAGGGCCGGCGCCGCACGCCCGGCCTGCGGCGCGAAGAGGTCGCGGTGATGGCCGGCGTGGGGCTCACCTGGTACACCTGGTTCGAGCAGGGGCGGGAGATCCAGGTGTCGCAGAAATTCCTGCTCGGCGTGGCGCATGCCCTGAAGCTGGACGACGCCGAGTGCAGCCACCTGTTCCTGCTGGCCCACAAGCGCCCGCCGCCGCCCGAGGCCCATCAGCAGGCGTCGGTCACCCCTCGCATTCAGCAGCTCATGGACGAGCTGCCCACCCGCCCTGCCTATGTGTTCAACCTGCGCTGGGACGTCGTGGCCTGGAACGCCGCGGCCGACGCGCTCTTCGGCTTCAGCGCGCGCGAACGCGAGGCGCGCAACCTCCTTCGCATGGTGTTCGCCGACCCCGAACTGCGCCGGCGCCTGCCCGCCTGGCGCGACGATGCGCCCGGGCTGCTGGCGCAATTCCGATACGACTTCGCCATCGCACCCGACGATCCGGCCATGCTGGATCTGGTCGCGGACCTGAAAGCGCTCTCACCCGACTTCCGCCGCTGGTGGGACACCCCCGACAGCGCGCCCGCCCGGCGCGGCCTCGGATGCGTACGGATGGCCGACAGGACCGACACCGGGCCGTTGGAGTTTCACCACGAAACACTGGTCGTCGACGCGCACCGGCACCTGCGGATGGTGGTGTATTTCGTGCAGCCGGCACCGGACTGAACACGGGGGCCTGTACGGCAGATAAGCGCCGTCAGCGCCCATTTCGAGGGTTTTCGAGGGTTTTGTGGCGTCATCCACGGTGCGGGCACGCACGTTGCATGGTCTCGTGCCAGGCGCCGGCGAGCGCTGCACAGGGGGAGCTGACACGCGATGCCGACGCGTTTCAGAAAGCAAGCAGATGAACTTTCGGCCGACTTTCGCTGTCCCTCCACCCCATGATCAAACGCTGGCCCCTCCTCGCGTCCATCTTTTCGCTCTGTGCCCTCCTGGCAGCCGGCTGTTCGACCCTCGACGAACGCCAGCGCGAATGGATCTTCCAGCCCAGCGACCGCAGCTGGGGCAATTCGGCCCAGATGACCGAAGGCATGCAGGATGTCTGGATCGACTTCCAGTCGTCCATCACCGGTGAACCGGCGCGCCTGCACGGCCTGTGGCTCGGCGGCGCCCCCGAAACCACCGAGACCCCCGTGCTGCTGTACCTGCATGGTGCGCGCTACAACGTGGCCGGCTCGGCGCCGCGCATCCAGCGCATGCACGAGCTGGGCTTCTCGGTGCTGGCCATCGACTACCGCGGCTTCGGCAAGAGCTCCAAGGGCCTGCCCTCGGAAGCCTCGGCCCGCGAAGACGCCCGCGCCGCCTGGACCTGGCTGGCCGCGCGCCATCCGCGCCAGCACCGTTACATCTTCGGCCACTCGCTGGGCGGCGCCATCGGCATCGACCTGGCAGCCACCGTGAACGACGAGAGCGGCACCATCGTCGAGAGCACCTTCACCTCCATCGCCGACGTGGCCAGCAGCTTCAAGTGGGGCTGGCTGCCCTTCGGCCCGTTCATCACGCAGCGCTTCGAGGCAATTCGCACCGTCAAGGACATCGGCGCGCCGCTGCTCGTGGTGCACGGCACCGCCGACAGCCTGATCAACCCGACGCTCGGGCGCAAGCTGTACGACGCGGCCACGGTGCCCAAGATGTTCGTGCTGGTCGAGGGCGGCTCGCACCACAACACCAACTCGGTGGGCGCGACGCAGTACCGCGCGGCGCTGTCGCAGCTGTTTCGCATGAAGCCCGAGGACAGCAGCACCGTGGCGGACAGCCGGCCGCAACCGCGGTTGGTGTCGCCGCGGCCCGCACCGCCTTCATTGCCTTCCGCGGCGCTGTCGCCGCAAGAGGTGCGGGGCGAGGCGCACACGCCCGCCCCCGCTGCCATCTAGCCCGCCTTTTTCAGGCGGTTCCGTTCCCGCGTCAGGCCGAGGCCAGGTCGAACGGCAGCTGGCGCAAGGGCTTGCCCGTCAGCCGCGCCACGGCGTTGGCGAAGGCAGGCGCCAGCGGCGGCAGGCCCGGTTCACCCATCCCCTTGGGCGCATCGGCACTCGGCACGATGTGCACGTCGAACTCGGGCACCTGCGTGATGCGCGCCACGCTGAAGTCGCCGAAGTTGCCCTGCTGCACGACGCCGTCCTTCAGCGTGATGGCGCTGCCCTGCAGGCAGGTCGACAGCCCCATCACCGCCGCGCCCTGCACCTGCGCCTCCACGCTGCGCGGGTTCACCGCCAGGTTGCAGTGCACGCCCGAGGTCACGCGGTGCAGCACGGGCTGGCCGTCCTTCACCGACGCTTCGACCACATAGGCCACCACCGACTCGAAGGACTCGTGCACGGCCACGCCCCAGGCGCGGCCTTCGGCCAGCTTCTTCTTGCCGTAGCCGCTCTTGTCGACCGCCAGTTGCAGCGCGGCGCGATGGCGCGGGTGCTTGTCGCCGAAGAGGCTCATGCGGTAGGCCACCGGGTCCTGCTTGGTCGTGCGGGCGATCTCGTCGATCAGCGTCTCCATCACGAAGGCGGTGTGCGTGGAGCCCACGCTGCGCCACCACAGCACCGGCACGTTGACCTGCGGGTGATGCACCGTGAGGCGCATCGGCACGGGGTACGGATCGCGCATGCCCTCGACGGCCGTGGCGTCGATGCCGTCTTTCACCATGGAACCGGCGAACACCGTGCCCGCGGTGATCGACTGGCCCACGATCACGTGGTCCCACGCGAGGATCTTGCCGCGCGCGTCGAAGCCGATGCGTGCGCGATGCAAGTGCATGGGGCGGTAGTAGCCGCCCTTGATGTCGTCCTCGCGGCTCCACAGCAGGCGCACGGGGGCGTCCTTCAGGCCGGCGGTGCGCGCGGCCTTGGCGATCTCGCAGGCCTCGACCACGAAGTCGCTCGAGCCCACGAAGCGCCGGCCGAAGCCGCCGCCCGCCATCTGCACATTCACCTTCACCTGTGCGGGGTCGAGCTTCAGCGTGCGTGCCGCGGCCTGGCCGTCGAGGTCGGCGGACTGCGTGCCGACCCACAGCTCGGCGCGACTGTCCGACAGCTTCACGGTGCAGTTCTCCGGCTCCATGGGCGCGTGGGCCAGGTAGGGAAACACGAACTCGGCCTCGAGCTTGTGCGGTGCGCCGGCCAGCGGCGCCATGTCGGCGTCGAACTTGCGGTTGCCGGGGCGGCCGGCCAGTTCGCGGTACTGCGCCAGCTGCTTGTCGCTGTCGACCTTCTCCACCGCATCGGTGTTCCACTGCAGCTTGAGCGCGTCGCGGCCCAGCTTGGCGGGCCAGTAGCCGTCGGCCACCACGGCCACACCTTCGGCGCCACGGTCCAGCGGAATGCGCAGCACGGCCTTCACGCCCTTGACGGCGCGCGCGGCGCTGTCGTCCACCGAGGCCAGGCGGGCGCCGAACACGGGCGGATGCGCCACCACGGCCGTCAGCTGGCCGGGCTGCTTCACGTCGATGCCGAAGTCCTGTCGCCCGCTGCTCTTGGCGCGCGCGTCCAGGCGCGTGGTCGGGCGGCCGATGAGGCGGAAGTCCTTCGGGTTCTTCAGCGTGACCGTCTCGGGCACCGGCAGGGCCATGGCCGCTTCGGCCAGTTCGCCGTACCCCGCCTTGCGCCCGCCCGGGCCGATCACCGTGCCGGCCTGCGTGCGCAGCGTGGCCACATCGACCTTCCAGCGCTGCGCCGCGGCCGACAGCAGCATGGCCCGCGCACGCGCGCCCAGTTCGCGGTACTGCGTGTAGCTGTTCTTGATCGAGTTGGAACCGCCGGTCAGGTGCATGCCGAACAGCGGGTCGGCGTAGGCGGCATCGTTGGTGCCGTTGCGGCTGCGCACCAGGGCCCAGTCGGCATCGAGCTCTTCGGCCAGGATCATCGGCAGGCCGGTCTGCACGCCCTGGCCGAACTCGAGGCGGTTGATGGTCACCGTGACCTCGCCGTTGGGCGCGATCTGCACGAAGGCCGAAGGCTGTTGCGTCGGCTTGAGCGCACCGCCGGCCTTGGCCGGGCCGTCGGCCTGCGCCATGGCCATGTGAGGGAACGCGCCGAGCACGAGGCCGCCGGCGCCGGCCATCTTCAGGAAGCTGCGGCGCGGCAGCGTGGCGACCGCGTCGGCGTCCTCGGTCGCAGGCTGGGCCATCAGGCGCTGCAGCGCGCGCGGCAGGTCGTTGTAGTCGATGTTTGGCAGCATGTCGTCGGCTCCTTCAGGCGAGGGTCTTGGCCGCATCGGCCACGGCGGCGCGGATGCGGGCGTAGGTGCCGCAGCGGCAGATGTTGCCGGCCATGGCCGAGTCGATCTCGTCGGTGCTGGGCTGCTTGCCCTTGGGCAGCGACTGCAGGAAGGCGGTCGCGCTCATGATCTGGCCGCTCTGGCAGTAGCCGCACTGGGCGACGTCGTGCTTGACCCACGCGGCATGCACGGCCGCGCCCACGCGGTCGTTGCCGCCGGTCACGGCTTCGATGGTGGTGATCTTCTTGCCCTCGGCCGCCGCGATCGGCGTGATGCACGAGCGGATGGCCTGGCCGTCCATGTGCACGGTGCAGGCGCCGCACAGCGCCGCGCCGCAGCCGAACTTGGTGCCGGTCATGCCCAGCGTGTCGCGCAGGGCCCAGAGGATGGGGGTGCCGGGGTCGGCGTCGACCGTGTGGTCACGGCCGTTGACGTGGAGCGCGCTCATGTTGGTTTTCTCCGTGGGTAGGGGTGGGATGGATCGGATTCACTTGGCGCCGTCGAGCACCCATTGCGCGAGCGCCTGCAGGTCCGCGTCGGGGACCTGGGCTTGCGCGGGCATGGGCATCGCACCCCACTTGCCCGAGCTGCCGGCCTTCATGCTGGCGGCCAGCTGCGCGGCCGTGCCCTTGCCGTCGCCGTAGCGCGCGCCGATTTCTTTCCAGGAAGGGCCCACCACCTTCACGGCGGGCTGGTGGCAGGCCACGCACGCGTACTTCTGCGCCAGCGCGGTGCTGGCGAAAGCGGGTGCGGACCCGGCCATGCTCACGCCGATGGCCAGTGCGGCCACGAGCGAGGCGGTGATGCGATGCGGATGTCGTTCGTCGTGGGTCATTTCTTTTTTCATCATCGTGGAGGGGAAGCACGGTCCTCGCGCCACGCGCGGCAGGACTTCACGGCGGCCAGTGTCCGACGAAGCGCCCACGGCCACTTGCCCAATCCGCGCGCGTTCTTGCCTGAAACAACGAGACTGCGCCAAAAACGCCAAGCGCATGAGATGCGCCCGCTAGACTTTGCGCAAGCACCCGAAAGGATTCAGATGGAAGTGCTACAGCCGACGCAGCCAGACGATTCGGCCGTCCTCGGTGCCCTGGCCGCGGCCGTCGGGCGCATTGCCCGAAACGACGGCGACCACGCCACCGCCATTCCCGAGCTCTCGCTGCACCGACGCAGCGCCGCGACCGAGCCCGTGCATTGCATCTACGGCTTCGGCCTTGGCATCACGGTCGGCGGACAGAAGCGCGCGGCGCTCGGCGACGAGATCTATGAATACGGCGCCGGCCAGTCGCTGCTGATCACGGCCGACCTGCCCGTGGTGGCCCACGTCACCCGCGCCAGCGCGGCACAGCCCTTCCTGGGCCTCATGATCCGGCTCGATCCACGCGCCATCGTGCAGGTGGCGACCGAAATGGCGTTGCCGCCGCCCTCCAGGGAGCCCCACAACCAGCGCGCCCTGTCGCTGGGCGCGCTCGACCCGACGCTGCTGGGCACCGTCACGCGGCTCGTCGAGCTGCTGGCCGAGCCCCGGCTCGTTCCGCAGCTCGCGCCGCTGCTGCAAAAGGAAATCGTCGTGCGCCTGCTCGCCGGGCGCCACGGCCCGCAGCTGCAGCGCCTCATGACCGTCGGCTCGCCCAGCCAGCAGGTGGCGCAGAGCCTGGCGTGGCTCAAGATGAATTTCAGGAAGCCCGTGCAGGCGGACGAGCTGGCCGCGTCCGCGCACATGAGCCCGTCGACCTACCGCCAGCACTTCCGCGCCGTGACCGGCATGAGCCCGATGCAGTACCTGAAGCAGCTGCGCCTGCAGGAAGCGCGGCAGCTGATGCTGAACCAGAACATCGATGCCGGCACCGCCGGCGTGCGCGTGGGCTACGAAAGCGCCTCGCAGTTCAGCCGCGAGTACGCGCGCCTGTTCGGCGCGCCGCCGCTGCGCGACATCCGGCGGATGCGGGACGCGACCGCCGTCGCCTGACGCACGGCGTCGCGGGCAAGCCCCGGGCAGCCGCCCGGCGTCCCAGGCAAGCCCCGGGCAGCGGCCCGGCGTCTCAGACAAGCCCCGGGCAGCCGCCCGGCGCGTGCCATTTGCTACCCTCGACGCATGCCCCCCGCTTCCCCTGTTCCCCCGCGCTACATCGCGCTCGCCGGCCCCACCGCGTCCGGCAAGACCGCCGTCGCCCTGGCCGTGGCCCGGCTGCAGCCGGTCGAGATCGTCAGCGTCGACTCGGCGCTGGTCTACCGCGGCATGGACATCGGCACCGCCAAGCCCACCGCCGCCGAGCAGGCCGCGGTGCCGCACCACCTGATCGACATCCTCGACGCGCGCGACAGCTACAGCGCCGCCGCCTTCGTGGCCGACGCCACAAGGCTCATCGACGCCATCCGCGCACGCGGCGCGCTGCCGCTGCTCGTGGGCGGCACCATGCTGTACTTCAAGGCGCTGTTCGACGGCATCGACGCCATGCCCGCGGCCGACCCCGCCGTGCGCGCGCGCCTCGATGCCGAAGCCGCCGCGCTCGGCTGGCCCGCCATGCATGCGCGGCTCGCGCAGGTCGACCCCGTCACCGCCGCCCGGCTCGCCCCGCAGGACAGCCAGCGCATCCAGCGCGCGCTCGAGGTGTGGGAGAGCAGCGGCCAGCCGCTGTCGAGCTTCCATGCGAGCGACACCAAGGCCGCCAAGGCCGTCGACGGCGGCGTGCTCGTGTCGCTCGAACCCGAGGACCGCGCCTGGCTGCACGGGCGCATCGCCGAGCGCTTCGACGCGATGCTCGCGGCCGGCTTTCTCGACGAGGTGAAGGCGCTGCGCGCGCGCGGCGACCTGTCGCCCGACCTGCCCTCGATGCGCTGCGTCGGCTACCGCCAGGCCTGGGAGATGCTCGACGCCTGCGGCGACGCGCCGCCCGATGCCAAGGCCTTGAACGAGTTGCGCGAGCGCGGCATCGCCGCCACGCGCCAGCTCGCCAAGCGGCAGATCACCTGGCTGCGCAGCATGCCGCAGCGCACCGTGATCGCCTGCGACGCGCCCGACGCGGTGCAGGCCGCCGTGAAGCACATCGCCCACATCGCATGCGGGGCGACGCCCGCATGACGCTGCACCTCTCCAACCTCGGCAAGCACTACGGCGACGCGCCCGTCTTCGAACACGTGAGCCTGCAGGTCGCGCCCGGCGAGTTCGTCGCCATCGTGGGCGAATCGGGCGTCGGCAAATCGACCCTGCTCAACTGCATGGCCGGCCTCGACACTTGGGATGAAGGCAGCGTGTCGCACGACGGCACCGACATCGGCGCGCTCGACGGCGAGGCCCGCGCGCTGTGGCGGCGCCAGCACGTGGGCTTCGTGTTCCAGGCCTTCCACGTGCTGCCGCACCTCGACGTGGCGCAGAACGTGTCGCTGCCGCTGATGCTCTTGGGTCGCCCGCGCGAAGACGCGCGCGTGGCCCACATGCTCGAAGCCGTCGGCCTGCCCGGCATGGGCGCGAGGCTGCCGCAGACGCTCTCGGGCGGCCAGTTGCAACGCGTGGCCATCGCCCGCGCGCTGGTGCACCGGCCCGCGCTGCTGCTCGCCGACGAGCCCACCGGCAACCTCGACCCGTCCACCGCCGCGAAGGTGATGGACCTGCTGATCGGCCAGACACGCGAGCACGGCGCCTCGCTGGTGCTGGTCACGCACTCGGAGAGCGCGGCGGCGCGCGCGGATCGGTTGCTGCACCTGACGGCGAGCGGTATCCGGGCCTGAAAAGAATCAGCCGATCAGCGACGCGTAGCGCGACAGGTCGACGTTCCCGCCGCTGATCACGATGCCCACGCGCTGGCCTTCGATGGCCTTCGCAGCGGCGATGGCGCCCGCGAACGCGAGGCACCCCGTCGGCTCCACCACCATCTTCATGCGCTCGGCGAAGAAGCGCATCGCCTCGACGAGCTGCTCGTCGGTGACGGTGAAGATGTCATCGACATCCTTTTTGATGATGCCGAAGGTGTACTCGCCCAGGTGCTGCGTCTGCGCGCCGTCGGCGATGGTCTTGGGCGTGTCGATGTGCACGATCTTCCCGGCGCGCAGCGACTGCTGGCCGTCGTTGCCGGCTTCGGGCTCCACGCCGTAGACCTTGCAGGCGGGCGACAGCGCACGCGCCGACAGTGCCGAGCCCGACAGCAGCCCGCCGCCGCCGAGGCACACGAACAGGTGATCGAGCGGGCCGCTCTCTTCGATGAGTTCCTTCACCGCCGTGCCCTGCCCCGTGAGCACGTCGGGGTGGTCGTAGGGCGGAATCATCGTCATGCCGCGCTCCTGCGCGAGCCGCTTCGTCAGCGCCTCGCGGTCTTCGGTGAAGCGGTCGTACATCACCACTTCGGCGCCATAGCCCTTCGTGGCCGCGACCTTGGCGGCGGGCGCGTCCTTGGGCATGACGATCACGGCCGGCATCGACAGCAGGCGCGCCGAC
Organism: Variovorax sp. GW458-11-26-14-LB1; assembly: GCF_059423965.1. Lineage (NCBI taxonomy): Bacteria > Pseudomonadati > Pseudomonadota > Betaproteobacteria > Burkholderiales > Comamonadaceae > Variovorax > Variovorax sp. GW458-11-26-14-LB1. The sequence continues at coordinate 71,336 of NZ_JBWKYW010000030.1, read as the reverse complement.
AGCGCGATGGCCTGCGCGTGGTTGCCTGACGAGAAGGCGATGACGCCGCCCTGGCGCTGCGCCGCGTCGAACTTCGACAGCGCATTGAACGCACCGCGGAACTTGAACGCGCCCATGCGCTGGAAGTTCTCGCACTTGAAGAAGAACTGCGCGCCCCAGCGTTCATTGGCGGTGGTCGATTGCAGCACCGGCGTGCGGTGGGCATGGCCTTCGAGCCGCGCGGCCGCGGCGATGACGTCGTCGTAGGTAGGGAGTTGCATGGGTCGAGCTTAGCGGCTGCTGGCCTGCGGCGCACGCGCGGGGGATGCCGCTTGCGCCGTCACCCATTCCGAAAACGCTTTCACCGCCGGCCGCCGCATGGCGCCCGGCTTGCTCACCAGGTAGTAGGCAAAGCGAGAGGGCCAGCGCTTGTTCAATGCGACGACCAGGCGGCCTTCGCCGAGGTACTCCTGCGCATGCGTGTCCTGCACGAGCGCGATGCCCTGGCCGGCCGCTGCGGCGCGCAGCAGCAACAGGTCTTCCTCGAAACCGGGACCACGCAGCGCGGCATCCTCAGGCTCGACGCCATGCGCCTGCAGCCACAGCGCCCAGTCCGCGCGGTCGCTGTCGTGCAGCAGCGTGTACTTCAGGCAGTCGGCGGGTTTGCGGATCGCCGGGCCTTGAGCCAGCAACGAGGGGCTGACCACCGGCAAGAGCACGGGCGCCATCAGATGCTCGACCTGCAGGCCCGGGTACACGCCCAGCCCGTGGCGTATCGCCACGTCGACCCCGTCGCGCTGCAGGTCGGCGAGCTTGGACGAGGCCTCGACCCGCACCTCGATCTCCGGGTGCAGCGCCGAGAACGCGCCCAGGCGCGGCACGAGCCAGCTTGCGGCGAATGACGCGACGGTGCTGACGGTGAGGGTCTGCTGCTTCGACGCGGCCTCCAGCACGGACACGGCGTGTTCGATCTGGTCGAACGCGCGCACCAGGTTCGGATGGATGCGCGCCCCCGCCTCGCTGAGCTGCACGCCGTAGCGCTCGCGCACGAACAGCGACACGTTCAGGCGCTGTTCGAGCACGCGGATCTGCTGGCTCACCGCGCCCGGCGTCACGCCCAGGACGTCGGCGGCGGCCTTGAGGCTGCCGCACCGGCCGGCTTCGGTGAAGGCACGCAAGGCGAGCAAGGGCAGGACGCTTCCCATGGGCTTCCAGTCATTAGAAAAACTGATTTCTTGATCGACGAATCATCGTTTGTCTATCGGATTCTCTCTCCCTAGCATCGATCCATCGATGGCCAAGGAAATCAGATTTTCTATCTTTCATGACGCAAAGCCTCTCGCTCTACACCGACAGCTCGCCCAACGGCTTCAAGATCACCATCGCGCTGGAGGAACTGGCGCTCCCCTACACGCTGCACCACGTGCGCATCGACCGCGGCGAACACCGCCTCCCCGCGTTCCTCGCGCTCAACCCGCATGGCCGCATTCCCGTGCTGGTGGACCACGTGGCCGGCATCACGCTGTTCGAGTCGGCGGCCATCCTGCTGTACCTGGCCGACAAAGCCGGGCGCCTGTTGCCGACGGAACCTGCCGCGCGCTGGAAGGCGATCACGTGGCTGATGTTCCATGCGTCGAGCATGGGGCCGCTGCTGGGGCAGCGCGTGCACTTCGAACGGTTTGCCGCACACCGCAACCCCGAGGCCATCGACCGTTATCGCGAGCTCACCGAGGCCGCGTTCTCGACGCTGGACGGTCACCTCGCAAGCCACCACTGGCTGGCGGGCGATTCGTACTCCGTGGCCGACATCGCGACCTTCGGCTGGACGCACATCGCGCGGATCGTCGCGTTCGACTTCAGCCGCCACCGCCACCTGACCGCGTGGCACGAACGCATGGCCGCGCGGCCGGCGGTGCAACGCGGCATCGCACTGCCCGAACCCGCGACGGACGCCTGACGTTGCCTTCCCCTTCTTCTTCCAACCTCTGACATGCAAGCTTCTCTGCCCACCGGCGCCTCCGCCCACGCCTTCGCCACCCACCCCGGCTACCGCCGCATGTTCGCGCCCGACGCCCTCACGCTGGGCATCTTCCTGCCGCTGCGCTTCTTCGAGGGCGACATGGCCGTGCTCGAAGGCCAGTCGGCGCTGCTGGCCGACATCGACCGCCAGGGCTTCGCGGCGATCTGGGCGCGCGACGTGCCGCTGTTCGATCCGCGCTTCGGCGACGCAGGCCAGGTGTTCGATCCGTTCACCTACCTGGCCTTCCTGGCCGCGCGCACGCAGCGCGTGTCGCTGGCGATCGGGAGCGCGATCTTTTCGCTGCGGCATCCGATCGACCTCGCCAAGGCGGCGGTCACCATCGACCAGCTCTCGGGCGGGCGGCTGGTGCTCGGCGTGGCGTCGGGCGACCGCCCCGTCGAGTTTCCCGCCTACGGCCTGGAGCACGGCACACGCGGCGCGCGCTTCGCGCAATCGGTCGCCTACTTCCGGCAACTGCTGCGACCGGACGGCGGCCCCATCGCCTCGCCACTGGGGCAACTGAGCGATGCAACGCTGCTGCCCCGGCCCGCCAGCGGTGCGATCCCGCTGATGGTGACCGGGTCGTCGCAGCAGTCCCTCGAGTGGATCGGCATGCACGCCGACGGCTGGCTCACCTACCCGGGCTCGACGCAGAACGTCATGGGGCCGCGCCAACTGGCGGAGAAGATCCGCGCCTGGCGCGCGCTGATTCCCGGCGGCGGCTTCCGCCCGCACATGACGAACGAATGGATCGACCTGAGCGAAGACCCCGACCATCCGCGCACCCCGATGAACGGCGGCTACGTGCTCAAGACGGGCCGCAAGGGGTTGATCGCCCTGCTGACGGAATGGCGCGACGCCGGCGTCAACCATGCCGCGCTCGGCATTCAGTTCTCGCGCCGGCCTGCGAGGGAAGTCCTCCAGGAACTGGCCGAAGAAGTGCTGCCGCACTTTCCTTCCCACGAGAGCGTCGCGCCGCTGCCAGCGCCCTGGTAACGCGCCGTCGCGTGGGTGAAAACCCCCAGTGCACCCCTGGGCCGAAGTCCGTACTCTGTATACAGAGTTCAGAAAAGGCCCACCATGCCCGCCCAGTTGCTCAGCATCGAAGTCGCTCCCGACCTCGTCGACCAGGTCTACCGCGCCCTGCTCGGCGCCATCAGCAGCGGCGCGCTCGCGCCGGGCGAGCGGCTCACGCAGGAGGACATCGCGGCGCGGCTCGCGGTGTCGCGCCAGCCGGTGCTGCAGGCGCTGCGGCTGCTCAAGAAGGACGGTTTCGTGCAGGACGCGCCCGGGCGCGGCGTGCTGGTGGCGCCGCTGGAGGCCGAGGCGATGCGCAAGGTCTACCAGGTGCGCGGCGCGCTCGACGTGCTGGCCGCGCGGCTGGCGGCGCAGCAGCGCTTTCGCATCGACCCGAAGCTCATCGAACGTGGCCGGCGCGCGGCGCGCGGGCGCAACGTCGAAGCCATGATCGATGCCGACGTGGCCTTTCACCAGGCCATCTACGCCGCCTCGGGCAACCCGCTGATCGGCCAGAGCGCCGACCCGCACTGGCGCCACCTGCGCCGCGCGATGGGCGCGGTGCTGCAGGCCGAGCCGCAGCGCGAGTCGCTGTGGGACGAGCACGAAGCCATTGCCGACGCGATTGCCGCCGGCGACGTCGAACGCGCCGCGCGCCTGAGCGACGAGCACGTCTCGCGCGCCAGCGACGCGCTGGCCGAGCGGCTCGCGCAGCAGCTGGCACGCCCGGCATCCTCATCTGGAATCCCCACCAAAAAAGGAGACAAGGCATGAAGCTGACCCCCGAGCAACGCGCGCAGTTCGAGCGCGAGGGCTACCTGTTCTTCCCCGGCCACTTCTCGCCCGAAGAGACGAAGGTGCTGACCGAGGCGGTGCCCGACCTGTACAGCAAGCGCGCGGCCTTCAACGTGCGCGAGAAAGGCTCCGACGCCGTGCGCACGAACTTCGCGGCGCACCTCATCAGCGAGCCCTTCGCGCGGCTGGCGCGGCACCCGCGCATGGTCGGGCCGGTGATGGACCTGTTCGACGAAGCGGTCTACATGCACCAGTTCAAGATCAACGGCAAGATGGCCTTCGAAGGCGACGTGTGGCAGTGGCACCAGGACTACGGCACCTGGCTCAACGACGACCTGATGCCCACCGAGCGCGCGATGAACGTGGCCATCTTTCTGGACGAAGTGACCGAGCACAACGGCCCGCTGATGTTCATTCCGGGCAGCCACCGCAAGGGCGTGGTCGATGCCAAGCACGACCTCACGACCACCAGCTACCCGCTGTGGACGGTCGACAACGACCTGATCCGCCAGCTGGTCGATCGCGCCGGTGGCACGCAAGGCGGCATCGTCTCGCCCAAGGGGCCGGCCGGTTCGATGATCCTGTTCCACAGCTGCCTCGTGCATGCCTCGGGCAGCAACCTCTCGCCCTTCAACCGCGTGGCGGTGTACCTGAGCCTGTGCGCGGTCAGCAACCACATCCGCCGCCACCAGCGGCCCGAATACATCGCGCACAGAAACTTCACGCCCATCGAGGTGCTGCCCGACGACTGCCTGCTGACGCCCTACCCCGTCGAGGTGCCGTGGAAAGACGGCCTGCCCGAGAGCGCGCTGCGCACCTCGCCCGACGTCATCGAAACCGTGGAAGCCTGACCGCCATGAGCCTGCACACCCGCCTGCAACAACGCGCCGCCGAAGGCCGTCCCATCCGCATCGGCCTGATCGGCGCCGGCAAGTTCGGCGCCATGTACCTGGCGCAGATCCCGCGCACGCCCGGCGTGCAGCTGGTCGCCATTGCCGACCTCTCGCCCGCCGCCGCGCGCGTCAACCTGGAACGCGTGGGCTGGCAGGCCGAGCGCAGCAACGCCGGCTCGGTGCAGGAGGCGCTGAAGACCGGCGCCACCTGGATCACCGACGACTGGCAGGCCGTGACGCGCGAGCCGTCCATCGACATCGTGGTCGAGTGCACCGGCAACCCGATTGCCGCGGTCGACCATTGCCTGGACGCCTTTGCGCACGGCAAGCACGTGGTCAACGTGACGGTCGAGGCCGATGCCTTCTGCGGCCCGCTGCTCGCGCACAAGGCGCAGCAGGCCGGCGTGGTGTATTCGCTGGCCTTCGGCGACCAGCCCGCGCTGATCTGCGACCTGGTCGACTGGGCCCGCACCTGCGGCTTTCCGGTGGTGGCGGCCGGGCGCGGCCACAAGTGGCTGCCGCACTTCACCGAATCGACGCCCGAGACCGTGTGGGGCAACTACGGCCTCACGCCCGAGCAGGCGAAACGCGGCGGGCTCAACCCGAAGATGTTCAACAGTTTTCTCGACGGCTCCAAGCCGTCGATCGAAAGCTCGGCCGTGGCCAACGCCACCGGCTTGGGCGTGCCTTCCGACGGCCTGCTCTACCCGCCCGCGAGCGTGGAAGACATTCCCTTCGTCACGCGTCCGAAGAGCGAAGGCGGCGTGCTGGAGCGCAAGGGCATGGTCGAGGTGATCTCGTCGCTCGAGGCCGATGGCCGCAAGATCCCGTACGACATCCGCATGGGCGTGTGGGTCACGGTCGAGGCCGAGACCGACTACATCAAGAACTGCTTCGAGGAATACAACGCCCACACCGACCCGAGCGGGCGCTACTTCACGCTGTACAAGCGCTGGCACCTGATCGGGCTCGAGGTGGGCATGTCGGTCGCCAGCGTGGCGCTGCGCGGCGAGCCCACCGGCGTGGCCACCGGCTGGAACGCCGACGTGGTCGCCACCGCCAAGCGTGACCTCGCCGCGGGCGAGATGCTCGACGGCGAAGGCGGCTACACCGTCTGGGGCAAGCTGCTGCCGGCCGAGCGCTCGCTGCGCCTGGGCGGCCTGCCGCTCGGGCTGGCGCACAACGTCAAGCTCGTGCGCCCCGTGAAGAAGGGCCAGAGCCTGAGCTGGGCCGACGTGGCGATGGACACCACCACCGCCGCCTACCGGCTGCGCCAGGAAATGGAAGCGCTGTTCACGCCCGCGGTGCGCGCCCGCGCGGCCTGAGCGCGGGGCCTGGCGCCCACGTTGCGCCAAAGAGCGAACAGATCAAGAATCTTCTGCTCGGCACCGGTCCGGTGTCGAAATGACCGGTTGCGGGCCGTCATTGTGGTGAGCGCTCTTGCTCGGCAAGCTTTTCCTCACGGAGAAACACCATGCAGTACATGTTGATGTTCTACCAACCCGCGGCCGAATTCGAACAACGCAACGACGCCTCGTCACAGGCCTACCGCGCCAGCTGGGTCGCGTACGCCGACGCGGTGCGCCAGTCGGGCATTTCGCTCGGCGGCCACGGCCTGCTGCCGCCCATGACCGGCACCACGCTGCGCGTGCGCGGCGACAAGCGCCAGGTGCAGGACGGTCCCTTCGCCGACACCAAGGAACAGCTCGGCGGCTACTTCGTCGTCGACGTGCCCGACCTCGACGCGGCGCTCGAATGGGCCGCGCGTGCGCCCTGCGCCGCCAGTGGCGGTGTCGAAGTCCGGCCGGTCTTCACCGCCACCGCAGCGGCGGGCGCGAGCCAGACGTGACCACTCCGGCGGCACACCACGCCGCCGAACGCGCGGCACGCGAGTCGTACGGGCGGCTGCTGGCCATCCTGTCCGCCCGCACGCACGACATCGCGGCCTCCGAAGACGCCCTGGCCGACGCCTTTGCCCGCGCGCTCGAGCGCTGGCCCGCCGACGGCGTGCCGGTGCAGCCCGACGCCTGGCTGCTGAGCGTCGCGCGGCACCGCAAGTTCGACGCCTGGCGCCACAGCCGCGTGCAGGACGACGCCACGCAGACCCTGCTGCTGCTCGCCGGCGAGATGGACGAAGCCGACCCCGATGCCGCCACCGTGCCCGACGAGCGCCTGCGCCTGCTGTTCGTCTGCGCGCACCCGGCCATCGACGCCGCCGCGCGCGCGCCGCTGATGCTGCAGACCGTGCTCGGGCTCGACGCCGCGCGCATGGCCGGCGCCTTCCTCACCTCGCCGTCCGCGCTGGGCCAGCGGCTGGTGCGCGCCAAGGCCCGCATCCGTGCCGCCGGCATTCCTTTCGAATACCCGCAGGCGCGCGACCTGCCGCACCGGCTGCGCGACGTGCTCGACGGCATCTACGCCGCCTACGGCACCGGCTGGGACGACGTCGACGGCGCCGACGCCCTGCCGCGCGGCCTGACGACCGAGGCCATCGACCTGGGCCGCATCCTGTGCCGCCTGCTGCCCGCCGAGCCCGAGCCGCTGGGCCTGCTGGCGCTGATGCTGTTCTGCGAGGCGCGCACCGCGGCGCGCCGCACCGAGGCCGGCGCCTACGTGCCGCTCGACCAGCAGGACATCACGCGCTGGGACCACGCGCTGCTGGCCGAGGCCGAGCACCACCTGCGCATCGCCTCGGCCATGCAGTCGCTCGGGCCCTACCAGCTCGAGGCCGCGATCCAGTCGGCCCACTGCGAGCGCCGCGCGGGCGCACCGGTGCCGCCCGAGGTGCTGGTGTCGCTGTACGAAGGCCTGCTCGCGCTGCGGCCCAGCATCGGCGCGCAGGTCAGCCTGGCGTGTGCGCTGGCGAATGCGCGCGGGCCCGAAACCGGGCTGCGCGCGCTCGATGCCATTCCGTCGGACGAGGTGGCGAGCTACCAGCCGTTCTGGGCGGCGCGTGCGCACCTGCTCGCGGCCGGTGGCGCGCGCGTGGCGGCGCGGCAGGCCTACGACAGGGCGATCGGGTTGAGCAGCAATGGCGCGGTGCGGGCGTACCTGCACGCGATGTCGGAACGGGCCTGAGGCGCTCAGTCCTGCGGCACAGCAACGCCGGCCCGCCGCCCTTCGAGCCGGCTGCCACCCTGCGTCAGCGTGACGCCGATCACCTCGCCACCCTCCCCACGCCGGAACACGAACTGCGCGCCAATGGCCGTCACCGCAAAACGGTCCGGCCCGGTGGGCGTGAGGCCGTTGTAGCCCTTGCCCGATTCACGCGCCAGCAAACGCCCGTCGCGCACGGTGAAGCCCAGCACCTGCGCCTTGCCGACACGGAATTCGCCCGCGTAGTCGGCCAGGCGCTTCGGATCGATGGGCACTTCGGTCGTCGGCACCGGGTAGCGGCTCTTGCCGATGGCGAGCATCACGGGCTGCAGCGGTGCGCGCTGGTTGCTGGCCAGCACGATAAGCGCCTCGCCGGTGTCGGGCGCCAGCAGCCAGAGCGTGCGGTAGCCCTCGGTGACGCCCGCGTGGTAGTAGGTGCGCCGGCCGGTCTCGGGGCCGCGCACCATCACGGCGTAGCCGATCTCGGCGCCCTCGTAGCGCGCGAGCGGCGTGAGCAGGCGCACGGCGGCCGGGCCCAGCGGGCCGTGGGCGCCGGCGAGGATGGCGCGGCTGAAGGCCAGCATGTCGGCGGCGGTCGAGCGCAGCGCGCTGGCGGGCGCGTAGGCATGCATGTCGAAGCGGCGCTGGCGCTGGTCGCCCGCGAACGGCGGCGCCATGCGCGAGGCCTTGTCGCCGAGCGGGATCACGGTGTCGTTCATGCCCAGCGGCTCGGTGATGCGCGCACGTACCAGCTCGCCCCACGAGGTGCCGTAGCGCAGCGCCAGCAGCTGCCCGAGCAGCGCCATGCCGAAGTTGCTGTAGCGCGCCTCGCACGGCGGCGCGGCGGCGGTGAGGTGGATGCGCGCGAGCGCGGCCCAGAACATCGGCAGGTCGAAGCTGCGGAACTGCTCGGCCAGCGCGGCGCCACCGGTGACACCGTCGGCCATCACGGGCAGGCAGCCGGTGTGGGTGACGAGCTGCCGCAGCGTGATCGACGCCACGGCGGGCGGCACGTCCTCGGCATGGCCGGCGAGCAGCTTGCCCACGCTGTCGTCGAGCGCCACGTCGCCGCGCTCCACGGCCTGCGCCAGCAGCAGGCCGGTGAAGACCTTGGTGACCGAGCCGATCTCGAACATCGGCTGCTCCGCGCTGGCCGCCGCAATGGCGCGCGCCACCAGCGGCTCGGGGTTGTGGGCGATGCCGTAGGCGGCCTTGTCGCCGCGCAGCACGCCGACCACCAGCGTGCCGCGCTCGGCGCCGAGCGCGGTGCGGGCCAGCACGGCGGGGTCGCTGGCGAGCGAGAGCGGTGCGGACGGCGGTGCGAGTTGCGCGCTCGCCGCGCCCGCCAGCCAGGGCACGAGAAGCCAGGGTGCCAGCCAGCGGCGGCACCAGGCGGAGGGCAGAAGCCGCATCGTCGGAATCCTCGGGCGTGAAGTCGTCATCGTCGAAAGAGCCGCCATCCTGCCACGGCGGCCACAATGACCCCATGCGTGCATTGCTTTCGACTTTCTCCTGGCAGGAACTGCGCCACCACCCCTGGCGCAACGCGGCGGCCGTGCTGGCCGTGATGCTGGGCGTGGCACTGGCGTTTTCGGTGCAGCTCATCAACGCCTCGGCGCTCGACGAGTTCTCCAGCGCGGTGCGCTCGGTGAACGGCCAGCCCGACCTCGAGGTGCGCGCCGCGCAGGGCAGCTTCGACGAGGCCGTGTTCGGCCGGCTCGCGCGCCGGCCCGAGGTGGCGCTGGCGAGCCCGGTGCTCGAGTTCCAGGCCCTGGCCCTGGGCCACGACGGGCGCCAGGTGCCGCTGCGCGTGATCGGTGTCGATGCGCTAGCGCTGCCCACCATCGCGCCTGCGCTGATGCCGCAGTCGGCCGCCGGTGCGGACCGCTTCGCGCTGTTCGCGCCCGGCCATGTGTTCCTCAACGCTGCGGCGCGCCAGGCGCTGCAGTTGCCGCTGCAGCCTGCGCCCGATGAACGCCTGCAGCTGCGCAGCGGCGCCGCGTGGCAGCGCCTTGCGGTGTCGGGCCACGTGACGGCCGGCGGCGCGGCGCTGGCGGTGATGGACATCGCGGTCGCGCAGGAGCTGTTCGGCCCGCTCGGCCAGCTGAGCCGCATCGACCTGCGGCTCGCGCCGGGCACCGACCGCGCGGCCTTCGTGGCCGCGCTCGAGAAGTCGCCCGATTGGCCGGCGGGCCTGAAGTTCGCAGAGCCGGGCGATGCGGCCGAGCGCGTGAGCAACCTGTCGCGCGCCTACCGCGTCAACCTCACGGTGCTGGCGCTGGTGGCGCTGTTCACGGGCGCGTTCCTGGTGTTCTCGGTGCTCGCGCTCAGCGTGGCCAAGCGCGCGCAGCAGTTCGCGCTGCTCGGCGTGCTGGGCCTCACGCCGCGCGGCCGGCTGCGGCTGGTGCTGGCCGAGTCGCTGGTGCTCGGGCTGATCGGCAGCGCCGCCGGCCTGGCGCTGGGCACCGCGCTCGCGGCCTTCGCGCTGCGCGTGCTGGGTGGCGACCTGGGCGGCGGCTACTTCGAAGGCGTGGCGCCCCGGCTGCACTGGAGCAGTGGCGCCGCGCTGCTGTACGGCGGGCTCGGCGTGGTGGCCGCGCTGGTGGGTGGCTGGTGGCCCGCGCGCGCCGCGCAGGCGCTGCCCGAGGCGCAGACGCTCAAGGGCCTGGGCGCGGCGCCCGCGCAGGGCCGCCACCACTGGCTCGCGCTCGGGCTCATCGGCGCGGGCGCGGCGCTGGCCAACCTGCCGGCCATCGGCGGCATTCCGGTGGCGGCGTACCTGTCGGTGGCCTGCCTGCTGGTGGGCGGCATCACCGCCCTGCCCTGGCTCATCGCGCTGCTGTACGACCGCGTGGCGCCGGCGTTTGCGCGGCGCGTGCTGCCGATGCTTGCCGTCGAGCGCGCGCGGCGCATGCGCGGCACGGCGGCCGTGGCGGTGAGCGGCGTGGTCGCAAGCCTGAGCCTGGCGGTGGCGCTCACGGTGATGGTCGCGAGCTTTCGCGAGTCGGTCACGCACTGGCTCGACGTGGTGCTGCCGGCCGACCTGTACGTGCGCGCCACCTCGGGCGGGCGCGGCAGCGGCAACAGCGGCGGCACGAGCAGCACCGACACCGCGACCTTCGCGCCGGCCTTCGTGCAGGCACTGGCGCAGCTGCCGGGCGTGGCGCGCACCGGCACGCTGCGCACGCAGTCGCTGCAGCTCGACCCCGCGCAGCCCGCGGTGACGCTGATCGCGCGCAGCCTCGAAGGCGGCGTGGTGCGCGGGCTGCCGCTGGTGGGCGAGGCGCTGCCGGTGCCGCCCGGGCAGACCGGCATCTACGTGAGCGAGCCGATGGTCGAGCTGTACGGCGCGAAGCCGGGCAGCGCGTTCGCGCCGCTGTCCGATGCGATGCGCACGGCGACGCCGCAGGTGTTCTTCGTGGCCGGCGTGTGGCGCGACTACGCGCGGCAGTTCGGCGCCATCGCGATGGACGCGCGCGACTTCGAGCGCATCACCGGCGAGCACGACGTGAGCGACGTCGCGCTGTGGCTCGCACCCGGTGCGTCGGAGGCCGAGGTGCAAGCGGCTGTGCGCGAACTCGCGTCGCGAACATCACGCGACGGCGCCGTGGAGCTCGCCTCGGTCGGCCAGATCCGCGCCACCTCGCTGCGCATCTTCGACCGCAGCTTTGCCGTCACCTACTGGCTGCAGGCCGTGGCCATCGCCATCGGCCTGTTCGGCATCGCGGCCAGCTTCAGCGCGCAGGTGCTGGCGCGGCGCAAGGAGTTCGGCCTGCTCGCGCACCTGGGCTTCACGCGGCGGCAGGTGCTGGCCGTCGTGGCCGGCGAAGGCGCGGCCTGGACCGCCATCGGCGCGGTGGCCGGGCTGCTGCTCGGGCTGGCCGTGTCGGTGGTGCTGGTGAAGGTGGTGAACCCGCAGAGCTTCCACTGGAGCATGGACCTGCTGGTGCCCTGGGTACGGCTGCTGGCGCTGTGCGCGGCCGTGGTGGCAGCCGGCACGTTCACGGCGTGGATGGCCGGGCGCGCCGCGGCGGGGCACGATGTGGTGCTGGCGGTGAAAGAGGACTGGTAGCGCCTCACTTCTGCGCGCGCGGCGCGCCGGCGCGCATCGGGGCAACGACTTTCTCCTGCCATCGCCGCGAAAGACCCCGCCGCGGCGAAGCGCCCTCCGCCCGCACGGTGTGACCGGACGCATGCGCGCAGTAGTCCAGGGCCTGGCGAAGCGCCGTGTCCACCCGGCGCAAGGAGATGCAATGCCGGTCTGCCACGTCCTGACGGGTCATCTCCTCGATCTGCAGTGCCACGAGCACCGAACGATGCCGATGCGAAAGCCGCTGCATCGCCTGCTCGACGGCCTCCACGGCCGAACGCGCCTCGGCGATGGCATCGGGGCCGGGCGCGTGATCGGCCAGGAGATCGAGGGCCGTATCCCATTCGCCCACGTACTGCCAGGACCGGTCGCTGCGCAGGCGGTCCATGGCCAGGTTGCGCGCCGTTCGATAGACATAGGCCCCGGGACTGCGCACGGGCTCCGATGCCGTCATCTCGCCCAGGCGCAGCCAGGCGTCGTGCAGGCACTCGCTGGCCTGGTCGGAACAGCCAAGATCGCGGGCCAACCGGCGATGCAGGTACGCGTAGTTCGCCGTCAGGAACGCCCGCAGCACGACGCCGACGGGCTCGCCGTGACCCGTGAATGGCCCTTGAAAACAAGGACCGGGATCGAGCTCAACCGCGGACATCGTCTTACTTGCCGGCATGGCGCAACCTGTTCTTCTCGGCGTCGGTCAACAGCGACATCACCGACGCGTCGAACTGGTTGCCGTGTCCGAAGACCTGCACGGGATTGGCAGAGTCGTACCGAGGCGAAGCGCCCGCCTGCGCACCGGGGCGTGGCGGCGACGATGCACCCGCACCGCCCGACGGCAGGCTGTCGTTGCCGAAGCCCAGCACCCGCACCGTGAAGACCGAGGGCAGGTTCTGCCGTGCCGCGGCCCGCTCCTGGCGCATGGACTCCTGCGCCGCCATGGCCGCTGCCGACGCCGCCGCGCTGGCGGTGGTCAGTGCCCCGATGTTCACCGCGGCCACCACGGGCAGCCCGGTCGTTTCGCCCTTCACTTGAATGTTGTCGGCGTTGCGCACCTGCAGTGCGGCGATGTTGAGGTTGCTCGCGACCCGGATGCCGGCATCGCCCGCATCGATGGTGCCCCTCGGTGCGACCAGGTCCACGTCGCCTTCGCCCACGGTGCCGATGCCGGCGCCGCTCATGTCGCGCTTTTCCTCCACGGTGATGTTGCCGTCCGCATCCGACGTGACTTCCGGCGCCTGCGGGATGCGCACGGTCTTGGCGCCGCGGCCGGCGTCGATGTCGCCCTGGCTGGACCACAACACCTGGTCGCTGCCCAGCGGCTCGGCCTGCGAGACGAAGGACAGGATGCGCGAACGGTTCACGATGATGTCCCGGTCGGTGAACACATTGACCTGCCCCGGCGAGGCCAGCGTCACCAGGCCGTATCCGTCCGGCACCACCGCGCCCAGCCCCGCCACCTGCAGGCCACCGCCGGGGGTGAAGACGTTGATGTCGCCCCCCTGGTGGGTGCGCGCCGCCATCCGGGTCGCGGCGATGCTGCCCACGCCGGACCAGCTGCTGCGCCAGTTGTCCGGCAGGTCCGCGGCGTAGCGAACGGGCTGGCCTTCGGCCGTCGCACCGCGGAACAGCGTGTCGATGGCCGCGGAGCCGCGACGGTAGCCGCCGTTGATCGGACCGTTCTGCCCATCGCCCCCGTTCTGGTCGCGCCCTCCTTCGCGCAGTTCATAGACAAAGACCTGGCGCAGGAACTGCTCGCGCACCAGGGGCGGCAGTTGCCGGTATTGCTCCCACGCCTGCTGCGGGCTCAGCCTGCCGTCCGCAGTGCCGGTGAGGCTGGCGACCTTGTCGGCACCGAGCATGCCTTCCACGAAGGACACCAGGCCCCGGCGCGCCAACTTGGCCAGGTCGCCGCGGTTTTCCACCCCGTCGCTCAGGTACAGCGGCGCCACGGTGCCGTCGGCCAGGGTGGTCTTCAGATAGTCCGGCATGGCGGCCACGTTGGCCGGGTTCAGGTAGGCCCGCTCGAAGGCGTCGTAGCTGGCGGCCTTGTTCATGCCGGCCATCAGGGTGATGCCGGCGCCCTCGGCGGGCAGGGCCTTGATGACGTTCGATTCTTCGCCGAGCGGCGTTGCCGACACGTAGTCCCAATAGCGATTGGCATTGGTGTACAGCGACAGGTTGTTGCCCTGGATGTCGCGCCCGGCCAGCAGCAGCAGGGATCCCGGCCCTTGCAGCGCGGTGCGGCTGCCCCTGTCGTAGTAGTAGGCCGCCGCGTCGCCGCTGTATCGCGCATATCGGTGCGACAGGAGCCTGTTGGCGACAGCCAGGATGTCGTTGCCCGCCGCCAGCATGGTGGTGTCGGTGGGGCGCAGGTTGCGCGCGCTGAGCTCGAAGTTGCGGATGTCGGTGCCGGCCTGCACGTGCACCGATTCCGACGCGATCAGATTCAGGTCGCTGATGGAACCGGTCGCCGCGTACAAGCGGCTGGGCGTGAAGTCATGCACCTGCATCGGCAGCACATCGGGGTTGTCGAACAGCTCCATGCCATTGAGGCTGTTGGTCAGGAACGTGTTCGTCACCGAGAAGCCGCCATAGACCGACTTCAGCGGCGCGCCGAACGCCGATGCCCCGCCCAGCGTGATCGTGAAACCCATCCACGGCCGGAATATCGACGGCCACTTGTCCAGCGTGGTCTGGGTCATGACGATGGCACCCGTGTTCTGCAGGCTGCTGCCGCGCAGGAAGCGCAGGTCTTTCGCGGCCAGCAAAGACAGGTCGCTGCTGTTCGCCGGCGCCATCGCCAGCAGGCCCGCGACGTCGATGTTGCCGCTCAGGGCCGACACGCTGACCTTGGCCGGGTACAGGCCCACCATGTCCGTCTGGAGCTTGGTGTCCGTCATGCCGCTCACCAGCCTGGTGGTGTTCTCCGTGTCGTTTCCTGCCACGAATTCCGACTGGTTGACCAGGCGCACGTTGCCGCCGGTGGACACCAGGCTGACGGCGCTGCGCTCTGTCTGACTGCTCATGAACATCGCATGGCTGGACGCGCCGCTGGTGTCCCGGTCGGCCTGGTCGACGTAGGCACGGCGTATCTGCATCGGGTCGATCACGGTCTGCAGGACCAGGTCGCCCAGCGTCTGCAGCTTGAGCGTGGCGTCCGACAGCGCCAGCACGGGCGCGATGTCGTAGGAATAGGCGGTGTTGGGCCAGCTGCTCGAGATGCCGGTCAGGGCATAGCCGGAGGCGCTTGCGCCGGCTTCGATCTCGCCGGCGCCGCGGCCCACGTAGTACTGGCCGGCCTTCAGGGTGCCGCCCGCCGCCACCTGCAGCTGCCCGCCGTTGCGGGTCACCGTGGAGGCCGCGGCATCGCCAGCGGAACGCCCGCCCGTCACGCGCATGGTGCTGGGCAAGGCCACCACCAGGTTCACCAGGTCGCCGCCCGCCGACAGCTTCACGTTGCCGCCGCCCAGCGCGCCCAGGCCCTGCTGGAAGCTGGCGTGGTTCACCCACCAGCTCGGTTGCTGGCCCCGGGCGGACATGACCGGCGCCCAGCTCTCGCCCATGTTGTACGCGTCGTAGTAGCCGGTGGGACTGCTGAGATCTCCGCCATAGCGGCCCTGGCGGAACAGCCATTCGGTCAGGATCTGGTCCGAACGCGCGCCCTGCGCGGTGGGCGCACGCACGCTGCCCTGGACCGCGACATCCACGTGGCCACCTGCGGTGCCGTACTGGGCATCGACGCTGGCGGTGTCGAAGCCGCCGCCCAAGGTGGGATCGGCCTCGGCCCGGCCTGCGGTGTACAGCGCGGACTCCTTGTGCGCCAGCACGAGGTCGCGCCCGGCGCGTACCGTCAGGTCGCCGCTGCCGGTGCGCACCAGCTTGCCGGCGCCCGACTCGGTGCCGGCCGTGCCCACGCGGATCGTGCCGGTGTCGGCTGCAAGCGCGCCCGATGGCCGCGTGGCCAGTGCATCGACCGACCCCAGGTCCGCACCCGCCACCAGGCGCAGGTTCCACGACGCGGCCTGCTGCAGCCGCGCCGCCCGGCCCGCGCCGTTGTCGCGGCCCGCCACGTCGAAGCCGTCGCTCAGATGGCCGTCGATGTTCAGGTTGCCGCCGGCGCGCAGCGTGAGCGTGCCTTCGCGGTGCGCCGCACCGAAGCTGTCGAACAGGTTCCAGTCGCGGCCCAGCGTCAGGTCGCCCGGGCTGGTGATCTCGATGCCCGCCGCCAAGGTGTAGGCGGCGGCGTTGCCACCCAGCCTCGCCAGGATGCCGGTGTGGCCTGCAAAGGCATTGGCCTCGGCGATCGCCTGCGGGGCCACGGATTCCACTGTGCCATCCGTGCTCGCATGGCGGCGCACGCCTTCGAGCACCGCGGAGCGCGCGCCCTGCACGGCGGCGTTCAGCGCCGTGACGTTCAGGCCGTCGTTGCCTGCAGTGCGCTGCGCCCTCAGCCGCAGCTTGCCGCCTTCGCCGCCGCTCAGGTCCAGCGTGCCGCCGGCCAGGTTCAGTTGGCCGTCGACCGCTTCCAGGTCGATGCGGCTGCTGCCCAGGCCATCGACGGCGTCGGTGGCATGGGCCGCCAGCACCGCGCCAGGCTGCATCGTCAGCCCTGCCCCGCCGACCAGGCGGATGCTGCCGCCGTAGGCCGCGTGGGCCTCGACGCGCGCCGTGCCGTCGACAGCAATCACGCCGCGGTCGGTGATGACTTCGAAGTCGGCCACGCGCGTGGTGCCCGCGATCGTGAGGTCGCCCTGGCGGACGCGGAACTGGCGCGAGCGGCTGAAGCCCGCATCGTTGAGCGTTCGCGCCAGCGCGCCGAAATCGTCCAGCCGATCGATGGCCAGCGCAAAGTTGCCACCGTTGCCGCCGGCACCGGCCTGCGCTTGCACAGTGCCACCGAAGTGGACCCGTCCGCCGGCCGATGCGTCCACCGTCAGGCGGCCGGCGTCGCCACCGTGCGGATGGGCGGACAGGTCCAGCAGGCTGCCCGGAGCCAGGTCGATCAGGCCGCCTCGCGTCGCGAGGCTGATCTGGCCGGCGTCCACGTACTGGGCCGCGTCGAAGAAGACTTTTTCCAGGCCGCCCGCGTGCAGGCGGCCGGACTCTGCCAGCGTGAGGTTGCCCGTGCCGGCATCGACCGCAATGCTGCCGCCCAGCGCGAGCACCGGCAGCGCCACGGTCACGCCCTGGCCCGACAGGTTGAGGCGCGCGCCCAGGCTGGCGCGGCCCAGTGACGCCATCTCCTGCGCATCCAGCTGCGCGTCCTGCTGCAACACCAGTTGGCCCTGCGCTCGCAGGGCCTGGTCGGCGCCGGACACCCCTTGCAGCACCGGCGTGCGCAGCGTCAGCGCCGCCGCACCGGCGTCCAGGCTCCCGGTGCCTTCGCCGGCGATGCGCCGGCTGGCCGACAGCAGCACCTGGTCGAAGCCGGACATCGTCTTGTCGCCCGCGCCCAGCACCAGCTCGCCGGCCGACAGTTCCAGGCGACCACTGCCTGTGCCCGCGCTGCCGAGCGACGCGCCGGTGTTCTGCAGCGTCAGGTGGGAGGCCTGCACCTGCACGGCATCGGCGCCATGGCCCCGCAAGGCTGCGGCGTCGAACACCACCTGCGCCAGGCCGCGCATGTCCAGCGAGCGATAGAAGTCCAGGCTGCCGTAGCTGTGCAGCGTCAATGACTGCGCGCGCGACAACTGCGCCAGGGCGTCGGTGTCCAGCACCAGGCCGCCGCTGCCGCCGCCGATGCCGATGCGGCTCGCGGCCACCGACAAGGCCTTGCCCGACAGCTGCGCGCCGGCGGCCATCTCGGTGTTGCTGGTGGCGTCGAGCAGCAACGCCTCGCCGCCCTGCAGCAGCGCACCGGCGCCGATGCGAACCTGGCCGCCGACGGTGGTGTCCACGTTCTCGCGCAGCGCCCGCACGGCCTGGCCGCTGCTCACGCGCACCAGCGCACCCCAGTCCCTGGAAGGCGTGACGATGTGGTCGTCGCTGGTGTCGTTGGGCGTGTTGTTGTCGCTCCACACGGCCGCCACCTGCGGCTTGAGCACCAGGTTCGCCTCGTCGCCCGACGCGGCGCCGTGCGCGCGCAGCACGCTGCCCGACTCGATCGACACCGCATTCGCCGCGGCCAGGATCACCTCCGGGCCGCTCAACGCGGTGCCTGCCGCGTTGCGCAGCACCACGTCGCTGGCGGCCACGTCCACCTGCAGGCCGCGCACATTGCCCGTGCGCGTGCCGCCCACCAGCAGGCTGCCCGCGCCGAAGCGCGTCAGGCTGCCGGCATCCACGACCAGGTAGCCGTCGGCGCGCAGGTCGCTGCTGTCCTGCCCCGCGCCGACGATCGCGATCTTGGCGGCGGCGATGTCCACCAGGCTGCCGCGCCCGCCCGCATCGGGTTGCGCGCGCAGTTCGCCGTCCAGCGTCAGAGCGCGGTCGGCCTTGAACACCACGGCGCCGCCATCGCGCGCCAGGCGCGGGGTCACGACGTCCTGCCCTGTGAGGCGGTATTGCGTCAGCTTGAACGCATCCGACGAGAAGAAGGCGTTGCCATGTGCTTCGTTGTATTCGCTGACCTTGCGCACCAGACTGGCGGGCAGCACGCGCCAGCCCGAGGCCGTGGCATCGCGCGCGCCGCTGATCGTGTTCTGTTCCCGCCCGGCCACGATCGTCGAGCCGTCGCGCAGGCTCACCACCTCGCCACGGGACGCGGCCCACGCCGGCAAGGCCTGGCCCGTGCTCTGCACCGCGAAGGCGCCGGGCAGCAGCGCATAGCGTGCCGGCAGGAGCGTGTACCAGCCAGCGCCCAGGCCTCCGCCGGCCAGCCAGACCTTCTGGCCCGCCGCACCGCCCGCCACGGGCGACAGGCCCTGGTAGCCCGGCAGCACGGCGTACATGCCGGGCAGCGTCAGCACGTCGTGCGAGCCGCCCGAGCCGGGCACGTGCTCCCACGCATGCAGGTCGCCGCCGCCCGCGATGTCCACCACCGCGCCCGCGGCCATGGCCACGTCCGGCGCTTGCAGCAGCACGCGCTTTTCCGGCAGGGACGACAGATAGCGGTTTTCGTCCAGGGAACTGGCATCGCCGGCATTGGCACGGTTGCGGCCCTGCGGGTTGGCCGGGTCCAGCCAGTATTCGGCGTTGCGCAGGCTGCCGTAGAGCACGTCCAGGCCCGCGCCGGACACCGAGGTCAGGCTGTTCGTGCCCAGCGTCAGGCGCTCGCCGGCATTCAGCGCGATCTGCCCGAAGGGCGCGCGCAGCACGCCGTCCTGCTCGATGACGGGCGCGTTCAGCGTCAGGCTGCCGCCGGCCGACAGAGGCGCCGCGGCGCTCCCGTTGCCGCGCACGGTGATGGAGTGGTCCGAGTTGATTCGCGCCGTGACGGCCGTGGCCGGATAGACCTGCGCGGCCTTGATCTCCAGCGCGCCACCCACGTCGAGCGTGGCCCGCAGCTGGGGGTCGTCGTAGTCGGTGCCGCCTTCGCTGTAGGCGCCCGCCACGAAGCGCATGTCGCCGGTTTCCAGCACGGTGCGTTCGAAGCCGCGCAGCTTGACGTCGACGGGCGAGGCGGACTCGCCCTTCGCACCCCTGCCTGCGATGTCGATGGCCTGGGTGGCCGACAGGATCAGTTCGCCCGCATTGCGGGCCGTGGCGCCGACCGCACCGACCGCGCCCACCGCACCTGTCAGTGGGTTCAGTTGCAGATGGTGGGCATGCAAGCGCACCACGCCGCCCAGCCCGTCGCTCTGGATGACCGGGGCGGTGATGCCCAGGCGACCGGCGACGCTCAGGTCGACGCCGCCGGCCAGCTGCACGCCCACTTGCGTGGAGCGCAGATCGACCGCCGAGAAGCCGGTGTCTTGCAGCGCCTTCGCCGACACGTGCAGGGTGCCATCCGAGGTGGCGATGTTGCCGATCTGGATCTTGTGGCTCAGCGCCGTGCCGGTGCCGCTCCAGAAGTACTTGTTGAGCAGTTCGACCACCCGCTTGTCGATGGTCGCGTCGTGCTCCCACGGCGCCCTGTCGGCGCCCGGTCCCGCGGCCAGCGCCGCACCCGCGTCGAGGACGAGCCCCTTGCTGCTGGACACCGACGTCGGCAGCGTGGTGTTGATCGCGGTGCGCATGGCGCTGTTCATCTTGACGTCGCCGGCGTACTCGTCGCGCACGTCGAGGTTGCCGCTGGTGCCGATGATCCGCGCGTACTTTTCTCCGTTGAAGGTGTACGTGCCGGTGGGGCTCTTGTAGTAGAGGAAGGAGCCGATGTCCGGCGCCACCAGGTCCCCGGACGCACGCCCAGCCGCGCTCGTGTCCGTGATGGACAAGGACCCGCCCGCCGCCTGGGCATTGCCGCCGTGGGCGCGCAGCCTGGCATTCATGGCGCCGCCGGCGGCGGCCTCCATCACGACCGCGCCGCCGTCGCTGCCCAGTTCCTGTTCCACGCGCCGCAAGGCGCCGAGCGCGCCCGTGCCGCGATCCCAATACGCCACCGTGCCCCGCGCGCCCGACACGTCGATCAGCGCACCCGCCTGCGCGTCCAGCGTGCCGGCGCTCAGTGTGACCGTGCCGCCCGGCAGCACCTTGCCCTGGGGCAGGCGCATGGCCGGGTCGTGGAAGATCTGCGCCACGCCGGGCAGCAGCAGCTCGGCCCCGTCGGCCAGCGTCAGGGTGTTCTTGGCGCGGATGTTCAGCGTGCCGGCCGGCGCCTGCAGGCGGCCCGCCACCCGCACGGAGGCCTGCCCGGACCCGTCCGCGTCCAGCGAGATCGCGCCGCCGGGTTCTGTCTGGATGCTGGCGTTCGCGTCGATGCGGATGCCGCCGCCGGTCGCGCCGGTCGCCAGCGACAGGCCACCGGGCGCGCGCGCGGCACGGCGCTGTTCGCTCAGTTCGTCCAGTGCCTTGGGGGCCAGCACATCGCCCAAGGCGCTGCCGCTGGGCAGCGTGCGCAGCGTCGATGCCGCGGCAGGCATGTCCCAGCTCGTGGGCTGGATGTGCACCTGTGCGCCTTCCGCGACCACGACGTCCCCGCCGAGCGAACGGATGCCGATCGTGCCGAAGCCGCGCTCGGTGTACAGGGTCTGCGGCAGGTGCAGCGGCTTGGCTGCGCCCGATGCCTTCCCGCCCGTGGCGTCGGCCACGGGCGCGGCGCCGCCCACCTGCACGTCGCCGATCGCCGTGAGGGTGAGCCGGGACGCATCGCCCCCCGCCCAGCCGCGCAGGTCCAGCGTCTCGAGCGCCGTGTTGTCGAACGCCGTGAGGCTGATGGCCCCACCGTTGCCCGCCTTCACCTTGCCGGCCTTGCCGCCCGCCGTGGCACCGGACAGCCAGCCGCCGCCGGACACGTCCAGCGCCGCGCCGGCGGCCACCTCCACGTTGCCGTACACGGTGCCGAGGCCCTCTTTCATCGGGGTGCCCAGTGCAATCGAGCCGCCGTGGATGGCACGGCCCAGCGTGACGCCTTGGCCGGTGTCGTTGACCCACTGGCCCGCGACGCTCAGCAGGCTGTTCGCCCCCAGGCGCAGCACGCTGTCCGCCTTGCCGCCGGCGCTCAGCGCAATGGAGCCGCCCGGGGCGATGAGCTTGCCCTGGATGTCGAAGTTGCCGGGGATGCCCTGGCCGTCGTAGACCGCGGCCGTGAAGCGCGCCCCCGGCTGCAGAGTCACCACCGCGCTGTCTTCCAGCACGAAGCCGGTGTTGAGGTTCAGCTCGATGGCCCCCAGGCCTGAATGGCTCAGCCCCGCGGCGGACAGCCAGGTGGTGCGGCCCACGCCCGCGCCGGCGCCGGGGGATTGCCCTTCCGGCTCTGTCAGGAAGGCGTCCTTGCCCAGCGGGCTGTCGATGCTGAAACCCGCCGGCAGCAACGCAGGCTTGTCGCTGATGACGACCTGGCCCAGGGTCCACATGCCCTCCTGCGCCCGGTTGGAACCCACCGTGAGGCGGCCGGCCCGAGGCAGCTCGGCCACTTCCTGCACCCGGTCGCCCGGCTGCACCGAGCCCCTGAACTCGCCCTCCAGGATGAAGGCGCTGCCGGCACGGATGTCGATCGAACCGGCATTGCGGCCTTCTTCGTAGCCCGGCTCCCAGCGCCGCCCCGACAGCATCGGATTGACATAGGTCTGCGTGACGCCCCAGCGCGCATGCGCGTGCAGGTACTGGCCCGCGATGCCCGTGTAGGTCATGTCCGCCGGCGCGGACGACATCGTGTAGGTGCGCCCGTCCGCGCCGCGCAGCAAGGTTTCCGTGTTCCAGCCGTCGCTGTAGCGCACCGAGCCGCCGGACACATCCAGGATGGAGCCCGGCCGCGTGATCACCGAACCGTTGGACTGGATGGTGATGTCGCCGCCTCGCGCCGCCAGCTCGGACAGGCCGACCAGGCCGTTGCCCACCCAGCCCGTCACGTCCGCCAGCGGGGTGCCGACCCAGACGCCCTTGAGCGCCTTGCCGGACTCGTCGGTGACCCATTCGACGCCCGCCATCAGCCCCTTGAAGGCACCCGACCGGCGGCGATCCACGATGACCTTCCGGCCGTACAGCCAGGTGTTCGCCTGCAGGTGGGAGTCGCGCAGTTCGTTGATGCGCAGTTCGGCCTCGACGAAGTTGCTGGCCATGTCCACCGGCATCTGCATCAGCCCCGCGGTGCTGACGGTGGCGTGTTCACCGATGAGGATGCGGCTGCCGTCGCCCACCTGGGTGTTGCGCTGCAAGGCCGCCGGGTTGGCCTGGGCCTGGATGTCGATGTGGCCCGCGGCGGCGGTGACCTGGGCACGGGTCTGCACGTCGATGGTCTTGCCGTAGAGCTCGATGCGCCCGGGCTGGTAGCGGTTGGCCAGCGAGCCGCTTTCGATCCGCGTGGTGTCCTGCCAGTCGTTGACGACCTGGGTGATGCTGTCCGGCCCCAGGGTCAGCGTGCCGCCCGACCAGGCCGTCAGGCGCGGGACGTCGGCCGCCAGGTTGATGTCGATGTTGTGCACGCCCTGGCCCCAGGCGCGCAGGCGGATGGAGCCCGTGCGGTTGTTCAGCGCGGTGCTGGCTTGCAGGATGCCGCCCTGGTGGATCTCGCGCGACACCATGGTGATGTCGCCGTGATCGGCCTGGACGATGCCGGTGTTGTGCACGCTGTAGCCGACCTGGGCTGCGCGCTGTTCCATCAGCGGCAGGATGTCGGACACGATGCGCCCGATGAGGTAGGGCTGGAAGGCGGGCGCTGTCTGTGGGTTGATCAGGAACTTGGCCGGAAAGAGCCAGGGCCGCACCGACGAGGTGACGGCATCGAAGCCGCGCACGGTGGGGCTGATCTCCTTGGCTTCCAGCCACACGTTTTCGCCGGCGCCCAGCAGCGTCTGGCCGCTCGGCGTGCGGATGCTGCCCGCGTTGCTGACCTTGGGCGCGAACATCAGCACGTGGCCGCCCTGGCCCGTGATCTGCGCACCGGCCAGCACCTTGACGTCGCCCGGCGGCTTGCCCGGATCGAAGGCAGGGCCCATGTCGGCGAACTGCACGTTCGAATCGGCCGGCATCTGCTTGGAGTTCTCGCCGAAGGTGGGAATGCCGACGCCCACTTCGAGGCCGCTCCAGTAACCGGGGTCACCCGATTTCGCGCCCAGGCGCGTGTTGAGACCAACCTTGAACTGTTCGTCGCTGAGCTTCAGGCTGGAGGCGACCAGGTTGCGCACGTTGACCTGGCTGCTGCCGGTGAACAGGATGCCGTTGCGATTGATGAGGTAGACGCTGCCCTCGGCCTCGATGCGGCCGGCGATCTGGCTGGGTCGGCCGCTGGGGTCGTTGATGCGGTTGAGCGCGATCCACTCGTTGGCGCCGGTCTTGGCGTGGGTGCCTGCACGCTGGTCGAACTTCACCGTCGTGTTCTTGCCGACGTTGAAGGTCTCCCAGTTCAGGATGGCCTTGTCGGCGGTCTGCTCGATGGTGACCGTGGTCCTGCCGTTCGCTGCGGACTGCACGGGGTCCCTGGCGTTGAGCCAGCCGGCGGTCAGCGAATTCGTGTCGACCTTCAGGCCGCCTTCGGCCAGGCCGTCCGGCGCGGATTCACCGCTGGCCAGCGCCTCGGCCCGCTTCTGTGTCTGCTGCGCCTGCTGCGCGGCGATCGCGCGCGCAGCCAGGTTCAGGTTGGTGATGGACGTCTGCAGCTGCTGGCTCGCCGCCGACGACGGCTGCGTCGGGTGGATCAGGCTGGACGCCGGCGCGCCGTTCGGCAGCTTGCCCGTGGCGATCGCACCCGCCTGCGCCGCGCCCTTGTCGGCGAACCACGCCGGACTGAACGCCCGCTGGGCGTGCGCGCTGCCGAGGACACCACCAGCGGCCAGCGCCACCGCGATGGCCCGCGCGAGGGGCGCCATCCTGAAAACCTGCTGCGCCGCGCGCGCCGGTCGATTCTTTTCCTTGCACCCACTGATGGTCATTTCTCGTTCCCGCCGAAGTAAAGCCTGTGCCGAAGGGGCTGTGCGCGTCGCGCAGGCCAGCCCCATTCAAGAAGCCCCTGCGATGGCGATCGAAAGCCAAGGCGACAGGAGCCGTCAGTTTCTTGACGGGACGGAAACGTCGAATTCCAGAAGAATATTTTTGGCCTCGTTGTGGGCGCGCGCGTGCTGCTGCGGCCTTGGTCCGGAAAGTCCTTGCAGATCAACGGCGGGGACGCACTGCACCTCGGCAAAGTCACGAAAGCTTCACAGTGGCTGCGCACGACCACCATGGGAAGCCGCGACATCGAAACAGGGTCGCCACCCAACCCCGAGGTCCACCTCTAGCTCAGGACCAGCACGCCGGCGGGGAGCGACCGGGCGTTCAAACCGAAGGAGCGCTGCATCTGGAGCAAGGCCAGATCGAGGCGGTCGAGCTTGAAGGTCGCGGTGACCGTTTTCCCCCGCAGCGCATCCACCATCAGCACCACACGCCCGGGGCGGTAGCGATTGATCTCGTCCAGCACCGCCGACAAGGGCGCCTGCTTGAACACGAGTTCACCGCGCCGCCAGGCAGAAGCCACCTCGGGGTCTGCGGCGGCGATGCCGCTGATCGAGTGATCGCGGTAGACCGCTTGCTGGCGCGCCAGCAGCACACGGTCGCCGGCCGGATGCTCGATGCGCACGCGCCCCGCCAGGCAGGTCACGCACACCCGCCCTTCCAATCGGCTGATCTCGAAGCGCGCCGATTCGCCAATGCTGCGGCCGGCGCCGGCCACGACGCTGAAGGTGCGCGCACTGGGCAGCATCTCGATGGCCGCTTCGCCGTTCAGCAACTCCAGCCCCTCGGCCTGCTCGTCCGAGGCCCCCCGGCGGATGCTGGTGCGGGTGTTCAAGGTCACGCCGATCTGGTCGGACCACGCGATCGCACGCTGCTCGCCGGCGGCTGTGCGCCAGTCCGCACGCCATTCATTGGCCGCGGGCCACAACCCCAAGGGCGAATAGACCGCCACCCCGGCGACACCCGCCGCGGCGGCTGCGCCCGCCACGCCCAGGAAGGCCCGGCGGCCCGCCGCGGGCTTGCGCAGGGTCTCGCGGTGAAGGCTCGCCGCTTCGGCGTCGGTGCGCACCAGCCGGTTCAGCGCGGGTTGAAGCACGCGCCACTGCTGCCGGGCCTCGATGAACGCCGCCTGATGCAAGGGACTCGCGTCACGCCAGCGGCGGAACGCCTGCGCCTCCCACTGTGTGGCGGCGCCCGAATGCAGCTTGCGCACCCAGGCGCGCGCGTCTTCGCGCAGCGTCTCGGGAAGCGTCGGTGGTGAAGGGTGCGTCGTCATGTCGGTTTCAGGGGCCCCGTACTTGATAGACGGTTGCCGACACCGCAATCCGCAAACTATTTCTTCGTGCCGTCATGAAGACCTGCCAGGGCGCGGTTCCAGCCGCGAGAACAGAAGATCCTGCGCGGCCTTCAGTTCGTACTCGACGGTCCGCACAGGAATGCCGAGCCGCGTGGCCACGTCCCGCTGGGACCAGCCCTCCAGGCGAACCAGCAGCAGGATTTCGCGGCGGCGCGGCGGCAGGCGCGACAGCAGGCCGTCCAGCGCCTCCAGCTGCGAACGGGCCTCGGCAACCTCGGCGGGACCGGGCGCCGGGTCCGGCAGCTCATTCATCAGCAGCTCGATGTCGTCGGACAGCAAGACCTGGCTCTGTGCGCGCCGGACGTCGATGGCCAGATTGACCGCCATGCGCAGCAGGTACGCCTGGGGGGTGGCAATGGGGCCCGCCATGGGCTGGCTGCGCTCCAGCTTCAGCCAGGTTTCGTGCAGGGCGTCTTCCGCCAGTTCGCGATTGCCCAGCCGCACGGCCAGGCGTTGCCTGAGCTGCTCGTAGCGTTGCACCAGGAAGCTGCGCAGCAGCGGGATGACGTTCTCCGTCATGCGTCAGTGCACCGTGGCACAGCGGGGCCCGGGCAACACATCGTGCGGGAGGATGGCCAGCGTGAGCGGCAGCGCCAGGTCCACCGGCGGAGGATGGTCCATCTTCAG
This sequence comes from Variovorax sp. GW458-11-26-14-LB1, assembly GCF_059423965.1. Classification (NCBI taxonomy): domain Bacteria; kingdom Pseudomonadati; phylum Pseudomonadota; class Betaproteobacteria; order Burkholderiales; family Comamonadaceae; genus Variovorax; species Variovorax sp. GW458-11-26-14-LB1. The sequence continues at coordinate 45,000 of NZ_JBWKYW010000030.1, read as the reverse complement.
AGGAGCCAATGCCGCAAGCATGGCGGCGTCCCGCGCAGGGTCTCCCGAAGACGACACCAGGCGGGCCTGGCTGATTCGGCCCGACGCGGTCACCTGCAGTTGCAGGATCGCGCGGTAGTGGCCGGGGGCCGTACGCAGATCGGCGCACAGCGCGTCCCAGACGCGGGCCTGGACCAGGGCGTCGTACCCGCGTGGCGAACCGGCAGTCGACGCCACCCCGGGCGCCGCTGCGACGCGCTTCAGGATGAAGGCACCGGAAAGCTGCGTGTCCACGTCATCCGCGGTGAAACCCGTGCCGGCCAGCAAGGCCCGCAAGGCGGCATGCGGCGCATGGCGCCCGCGCACCGGGGCGGAGGTTCGCCCCGCCACCCACTCGTCGATGAACATCACCGATCGCCCCGACACCGCGGCGTATTGCGCCAGGGCAGTCGCCAAGGGCTGCGCCGGCAGGTCGAAGTCCAGCATCTGCGCTTCGGGCGACGCGCGGGTGGCGGCATCTGCCGACTGCACGTCGGTGCTTGCGGCCACGGCCTTCGCTGTCGATCCCCAGGCGATGCAGACGCACACCACGGTGCACGTCAGGCCGGAGACAAAGGCTCGCACGAGCCTGTCGTCCCTGCCCCGGCCCAAGCCCCGTCCAACCACTCGCCCACGACCACCATGCGCTGAAGTCAACAAGGAAGAAGTGGATCGTGTCAGCAAGCTTGTGGGCAGTATTTCAACTCCTGCAAGCATCACATCGGCGAATGACGACCGCGTGACGCCCGGTGGGGCCGGGCGCGCCGCCGCGGGGCGCGGGGCAGCGCCCTCTTGCGTTGCCGTTCCTGCTAGCGCCCCGGCGTCAGCTGGATCCGTTCCACCGTTTCTTTCTCGACCGCGCCACGGCTGTAGACCAGCGGCACGTACTTGCCTTCGAGCCACAGCGGCGCGAGGTCGCGGTAGTTCGGACTGTCGGGGTTGCCCGACTGGCCCGGCGTGTTGATGACGCGCGAGGCGTCCCAGTTGCCCACGTCGAGCACCATGCGGAACGACGCGCCCGAGGTCAGCTTGTAGTCGTTCGCGCGGTAGGTGGCCGCCATCGGCGTGAACGACGAACCGGACATCGGCCAGTCGCCCACCTCGAGCTTCTTGCGCGTGGCCGCATCGACCACGCCGCCCAGCGGATGCCGGAACTCGGCGCGGTGCAACGCGCCCCACTTCCACGCCGCCGGGTCGGGCCCGAGCTTGGCGGACAGCTCCTGCATGGCGGCGGGCAAGGTCGTCAGCAGCAAGGCATCGCGCTGCGCGTTGCTCACCCAGCCGGACGGGTTCTCCAGCAGCAGCACCATGCGCGTGTTGTCGCCCGGCGCGGCCAGTGCGGCACCGGCATCGCCCGCCCCGGCCTTGAGCACGGCCTGGCGCAGGAACTTGCTGCTCCACACCTCGTACAGCGCGGCGGCCGCGCTGTCGCGGTCCATGGCGCCGTCCCAGCCCTGGAGCAGGCGCAGCGCCGCCGCAGTCTGGGCGTCGTCGCTGCGCTGGCCGGCCAGCAGCTTCAGCAGCCGCTGCGCCGGCGTCGCGACGATGTCGTTCTGCATGCGCTCCGAGTCTTCGATGGTGAAGCGCGAACCCGCGGCCACCTTGGCCGCGAACAGTTCCTTGAGCCGGCGCGCGCGGGCCGCATCGCTCCACTCGTAGCCCACGCCTTTCTTCGCAGCCGGATGGTCGGGCGGGATGTTGTTCTCGTTGGCCGTGACCACGTAGCCGCGCGCGGGGTTGAACTCCGAAGGCAGCTCGTCGCCGTTGCGAAAGCCCGACCATTCATAGCGGCCGTCGCCCGGCACGGGCATGAGGCCGTCCCAGTTCGGGCGGATCGGCGTGAGCCCGCCCGGAATCCAGCCGACGTTGCCGCTGCTGTCGGCATACACCTGGTTCTCGCCCGGCGCGCCCCAGCGGTTCATGGCCGCGCGGAACTGGTCCCAGTTGCGCGCGCGCATGTAGTCCATCGAACCGAAGTACGGCGCCATGCCGGGCTCCAGCCAGGCGGCGCGCAAGGCGAAGGCGCGGCGCTTGCCAGGCTCCGCGACCAGCACCGGGCCGTGGCGCGTGAAGGTGTTGACCACCTCGCGCGGCGCGGCCTCGCCCTTGACCGCGATGCGCTCGGTGACGCGCGTCATCGGCTCCCAGCGGCCCTGGTAGCGGTACTCCTCGGGGTTGCCCGGGTTGAGCTCGTACACGTACAGGTCTTCCTGGTCCATGTAGAAGCGCGTGAGGCCGAAGGCGATGGTGCCGTTGTGGCCGATCGACAGGCCCGGCAGGAAGGGCTCGCCGGCGCCGATGGCGTCCATGCCGGGCGCGCTCAGGTGCGTCATGTAGCGCAGGCTCGGCGCGCCGTGCGCGCGGTGCGGGTCGTTCGCCAGGATCGGCCGGCCCGTGGACGTGAGCTTGGGCGCGATGACCCAGTTGTTGCTGCCGTAGGCGGCCGTGGGGTCGGCCTGCGCCGCGTCGTCCTGCTCGGCCTTCGCGGCCATCGCCTCGGCGCTGCCCGGCAGCAGCGCGACCGGCGCGGAAGACGCGCCCGCGTTCATGCCCACGCGCGTGTTCTCCTTGGTGAAGCGCGGCGCATCGGTCGCCCGCAGGTAGGCCGCGCGCAGCTCCGCCGCGGGAAGGCTGCAAGGGTCGAAGCCCTCGGGCACCTTGGGTGTCACCGGCGGATCGAGCTCGCGGCGCAGCCAGTCGGCCTTGACGCCCGGCGCGCCGGCGCAGAACGCGCGTGCGCGGTCGACCTCCGACGTGAAGTTGAGCGTGAGCCCGTGGTGACGGATGCGCACCACGTCCTCGGGCGACCACGTGGCCGGCTGGTAGCCCAGCAGCGCGAACTCGGTCGGCAGCAGCGCGGGCTGCGCGCGCACCTGCGCCACGTAGGCATTGACGCCGGCCGTGAAGGCCTCGGCCACGCGCTTGGCGTCGGAGCCGTAGGCCAGCCATTCGCGGTACATGTCGCCGCGGTAGAGCACGGCGCGCGCGGCGCGGTCGCTCTCGACCCAGGCGGGGCCGAAGTCCTTCGCCATCTCGCCCAGGCCGCGCTTGCGCCACAGGTCCATCTGCCAGAGCCGGTCGCGCGCGGCGATGAAGCCCTGCGCCACGAAGGCGTCGTAGAGCGTGCCGGCGTACAGGTGCGGCACGCCCCAGCGGTCGACCAGCACTTCGGCAGGCTTCTCAAGGCCGGGCACCGCGAAGGATGACGAGGGTCGCGTGGGCGTGTTCACGCCCGGGGCATTGGACGCACACCCTGCGAGGGCGAGGACCGCCAGCGACATGGCGCCCAGGGAAAGCCGATGGTTCATTCTCTTCATGCAGTTCGTCTCCGGTCTTGTTGTGGATTGGCAGCGGGCAGTATCCCGATTTCTGTCACCCGCCGGGTTACAAGGCATGACTTGTAGACTGGCGCGCTATGCAGCCCACCACCCCTTCAACCTCCTCCTGCGACAGCTGGCTCGCCGGCGCGATCCGCCGCATCGAAGCCGACTACCAGCGCAGCGCCGACACGCACCTCATTCCGCTGCCGCTGCCCGCGCTGGCCGCGCACGGCATCGACCTGTACCTGAAGGACGAATCGACGCACCCCACCGGCAGCCTCAAGCACCGGCTCGCGCGCTCGCTGTTCCTGTACGCGCTGTGCAACGGCTGGGTGCGCGAAGGCACGACCATCGTCGAAGCGTCGAGTGGCTCCACCGCCGTGAGCGAGGCCTACTTCGCGCGGCTGCTGGGCCTGCCCTTCATCGCCGTGATGCCGCGCAGCACCTCGCCCGAGAAGGTCGCGCAGATCGCCTTCTACGGCGCGAGCTGCCACTTCGTCGACCATGCCGCGCAGGTGTACGACGAGGCCCGCGCGCTGGCCGAGCGCACCGGCGGCCACTACATGGACCAGTTCACCTACGCCGAGCGCGCGACCGACTGGCGCGGCAACAACAACATCGCCGAGAGCATGTTCCAGCAGATGGCGCGCGAGCGGCATCCGGTGCCCGCGTGGATCGTGGTGGGCGCCGGCACCGGTGGCACCAGCGCCACCATCGGGCGCTACCTGCGCTTTCGCTGCCACGACACGCAGGTGTGCGTGGCCGATCCCGAGGGCTCGGTGTTCTCGGCCTACCACCGCAGCGGCGACGCCACGCTCACGGCGCCCGGCTCGCGCATCGAAGGCATCGGCCGCCCGCGCGTGGAGCCCAGCTTCGTGCGCACCCTGGTCGACCGCATGCTCGAAGTGCCCAACCTCGACTCGGTGGCCGCCATGCATGCGCTGTCGGCGCTGCTGGGCCGCAAGGTCGGCCCGTCGACCGGCACCAACTTCGTCGGCATGCTGGCCGTGGCGCACGAGATGCGCGCGGCCGGCCAGCAGGGCTCGATCCTGTCGCTGCTGTGCGACGCGGGCGAACGCTACCTGCCGAGCTACCACGACGCCGACTGGGTGCGCAACGCCTTCGGCGACATCGCGCCCGCGCAGCAACGCATCGACGCGCTGGTGGCAGGCTGATGGCCATGCGCCCGTCCCGTGGCCTCATCGCGCGGCGGCAACTGTTGCTGCTGGCGGCGCTGGCCGCTGCGGGCGCGCCGCATCCCGCCTGGGCCCTGCCCGCGAAGGCGCTGCAGTTCCCGCGCGACTTCGGCAGCCACCCCGAGCTGCGCACCGAGTGGTGGTACATCACCGGCCACGGCCAGACCGCCGCGGGGCGCGCGTTCGGTTTCCAGGTGACCTTCTTCCGCTCGCGTGTCGACGCCACGCAGGCCATGCGCTCGGCCTTCGCCGCCAAGCAGCTGGTGTTCGCGCACGCCGCCGTCACCGACCTCGAAGGCCGCGTGCTGTGGCACGACCAGCGCATCGCACGCGCGGGCTTCGACGTGGCCTCGGCCAGCGAGGCCGACACCGACGTGCGGCTGCGCGACTGGTCGCTGGTGCGCGACGCCGGCAGCGGCGCCTACACCGCGCGCATCCCTGCCGGCGAATTCACACTCGACCTGCGCTTCGCGCCGTCGCAGCCCGTGCTGCTGCAGGGCCGCGAAGGCCTGTCGCGCAAAGGCCCCGAGCCCGAGCAGGCGAGCTACTACTACAGCGAGCCGCAGCTGCAGGCACAGGGCCGCCTCACGCTGCAAGGCCAGGCCCCGTTCGAGATCGCCGGCACCGCCTGGCTCGACCACGAATGGAGCGAGGCGCTGATGCACCCCGAGGCCGTGGGCTGGGACTGGATCGGCATGAACCTCGACGACGGCAGCGCGCTCACCGCCTTCCACCTGCGTCGCCGCGACGGCAGCGCGCTGTGGTCGGGCGGCTCGTTCCGCCCGCGCGGTGGCGCGGCACGCATCTTCCAGCCCGGCGAGGTGCGCTTCGAGGCGCTTCGCAGCTGGACCAGCCCGCGCACGCGCGCCAGCTACCCGACGCACTGGCGCATCGATACGCCCGCGGGCCGCTTCGAGGTGCAGGCGCTGCTCGACGACCAGGAACTGGACAGCCGCGGCTCCACGGGCGGCGTGTACTGGGAAGGCTTGAGCGAGCTGCGCGATGCGCAGCAAGGCCGGCGCGTGGGACGCGGGTACCTCGAGATGACGGGGTACGCGGCGCCGCTGCGGCTGTGAGCCGAAGCCCGGCGCGATGGGCTACTTCACGCCCTGGCTCAGCGCCTGCGCCGTGTTGCGCGACAACGCGCGGACGTGGTCGTCGATCGCCGAAGCGACGGGCGCGAACTCGGCGGTGCTCAACCGCTTGAGGTCGCGCGGCTCCTGGAAATCCTTGAGCTGCCGCACCCGTTGCCGCTGCTGGGCGAGCATCGGCTCGTAGGCCGCGAGGTTCAGCGGCGGGTCCATGACGAAGACCTTGGCTTCGATCGCGGGCACCGCGTAGTACCGCGTCGACCCCAGCATGCTGCGCGTGAAGAGGCCCGAGTTCTGCATGACGCTCTCGCCACAGGGCCCGCCGGTGCACTCCAGGCGCGCCTGCGTTCGCGTCGCCTCGACGAGGACCACCGCGGCAATCTGGTCGTCCTTCAGCTTGCGTGTCGCCCACGCCTGCGCAGGATTCGCGATCCATCGATCGTGCTTGAAGACGGCCAGTGCGTTGACGGAGGTCGTGGCAAAGCTCGTCAGGCGCACCACCTGGAAGCCGGCCTTTTCGAGCTCCGACGTGAAGGCCTCGTAGACCTTGGCCGTGGGGTTCCAGGGGAACGGGTACGTGGTCGAGAAGTTGTTGAAGACGGTCGTGCCCACGTGCATGTGTTCCGCAGAGGCGGTGGGGATGCGCACCAGCAGGCCGACCTTCGCGCCCTTCGCGAGCTGGCCGCCGTTCGGCGGCAGCGGCGGCGGGGTCATGCACCCTGTCAGCGCGAGCGCCACGAAAAGTGCGAGCAGCCGTCTGCGCATGGGGGTCTCCTCCATCTTCTTGTCGGTGTAGGCCTGTGCGGCCGGGTGCGGATGATTGTGCCGAGCGCTGCATGCGGCGTCGCCACGGGAACCGGTGGTTTTGGACAGCGTCGGCATTGTCAATGCCGATGAGGGCCGCGACTCACGCCGAGACCGTCACCCCATTGCGCGCCAGCACCGCCAGCAGCTTCGGAATGTCGGGCGCCGGCCCGACCGGAATCTCGCGGTCGATGGCGGTGAACATCTGCGCGGCCATCGCATCCTGCCCCGTGATCTCGAGCATCTGCCCGCCGCCCTTGCCGTAGTGAAAGCCATGCACCGTGCCGCGCGGCACGTGCACCAGCGTGCCGGGCTGGCACCGATGCGCCTGGCCGTCGCAGAGGAATTCGACCTCGCCGCCGAGCACGTAGAACGACTCGTCCCAGTCGTGACTGTGCGGTGGCGGGCCCGTGCCTTCGTCGCCGCGCTGGAAGGTGACGCCGTAGCTTTGCGTCGAGGCATTCGACGCCAGCACCGTCACCTGCGTGCCGAGCACGTTCAAGGGCGTTTCGCGCCGCTCGGGCGTGAGGACAAAGTACGGAAGAAGGGCCATGGCCGGCTCCTCGAAGTGGGAGCCGGATTCTGCGCCCCGGCCCCAGGGGGCACAAGCGGTGGCGCCGCAGGGAGGGTAACCACCCCGCCGCCGCGCCACCTGCATCGCTACTTCGCGCGGCGGCGATCGATGAAGGCGATGATCTCGCCCATGATGCCCTTGCGGAAGGCCAGCACGCAGATCACGAAGATCAGGCCCGTGACCATGGTGACCGACTCGCCCAGCGTGTTGAACCAGTCGACGGTCGTGATGCGCGCCAGGAAGTTGCCGAGTTCGCCGATCTTGTTCTCGAGCAGCACGACCACCGCCGAGCCCACGATGGGGCCCGACAGCGTGCCCAGGCCGCCCACCAGCGTCATCAGGATGACCTGGCCCGAGGCGGTCCAGTGCACGTCGGACAGCGTGGCAAAGCCCAGCACCAGCGTCTTGAGCGAGCCGGCCAGGCCCGACAGCGCGGCCGAGATCACGAAGGCCAGCAGCTTGAAACGGCTCACGTCGTAGCCCAGCGAGAGCGCGCGCGGCTCGTTTTCCTTGATGCCCTTGAGCACCTGCCCGAACGGCGAGTGGATGGTGCGCACGATCAGCAGGAAGGCCGCGACCACGATCACCAGCGCCACGTAGTACATGGTGAGGTCGTTCGACAGGTCGACGATGCCGAAGAGCTTGCCGCGCGGCACGCCCTGCAGGCCGTCTTCGCCGCCCGTGAACTTGGCCTGCAGCGCGACGAAGAACATCATCTGCGCGAGCGCCAACGTGATCATCGCGAAGTAGATGCCCTGGCGGCGGATGGCCAGCACGCCGAACAGCCAGCCCAGCAGCGCGCCGGTGAGCGTGCCCGCGATCAGGCCCAGCTCGGGCGTGAGGCCCCAGACCTTGATCGCATGGCCCGCCACGTACGCGGAGCCGCCCAGGAAGGCCGCGTGGCCGAAGGACAGCAGGCCGGTGTAGCCCAGCAGCAGGTTGAAGGCCGCGGCGAACAGCGCGAAGCACATGAGCTTCATCACGAACACCGGGTAGGCGCCGAAGAACGGCGCGAGCACCAGGGCGACCAGCAGCAGCGCGTAGACGACGGTGGAGATTTTTTTCATGTTCATGCCGCTCGCCTTATTTCTCTTTGCCGAACAGGCCGGCGGGGCGGATGAGCAGCACGATGACCATGATCACGAACACAACCGTCGAAGAAGCCTCGGGATAGAAAACCTTGGTGAGCCCCTCGATCACGCCCAGGCCCAGGCCCGTGAGGATGGCGCCCATGATGGAGCCCATGCCGCCGATCACGACCACCGCGAACACCACGATGATGAGGTTCTGCCCCATCAGCGGCGACACCTGCATCACCGGCGCGGCCAGCACGCCGGCGAAGGCGGCGAGCGCGCAGCCGAAGGCGTAGGTCAGCGTGATCATCAGCGGCACGTTGACGCCGAAGGCTTCCACCAGGCGCGGGTTCTCGGTGCCGGCGCGCAGGTAGGCGCCCAGGCGCGTCTTCTCGATCACGTACCAGGTCGCAAAGCAGATCACCAGCGAGGCCACGACCACCCAGGCACGGTAGTTGGGCAGCACCATGAAGCCCAGGTCGGTGGCGCTGGACAGCAGCTCGGGCGCATCGTAGGGCAGCCCCGACACGCCGTAGACCGAGCGGAACACGCCTTCGATCAGCAACGTGAGGCCCAGCGTGAGCAGCAGGCCGTAGAGGTGGTCGAGCTTGTAGATCCAGCGCAGCAGCAATCGTTCGATGACCACGCCGAACAGGCCGATGAGGACCGGCGCGGCGATCAGCATCACCCAGTAGTTGACGCCCAGGTACTCCATCGCCATCCAGGTGAGGACGGCCCCGAGCATGAACAGCGCGCCGTGCGCGAAGTTGATGACGTTGAGCAAACCGAAGATCACCGCCAGCCCGAGGCTCAGGATGGCGTAGAACGAGCCGTTGACCAGCCCCAGAAGGAGCTGGCTCAACAAGGCGGGAAGGGAAATGTTCATAAGCGTTTCAACGAACCCGGGCGCCGCAGGGGCGCCCGCGGGAGGTCACTTCCAGAGGGCGCAGCGGCTTTCGGCCTTGGTCGTGAAGACTTCTTCGCCCTTGAGCTTCTGGACCACCTTGTAGTAGTCCCACGGCTGCTTGGATTCGGCCGGCGACTTGACCTGCACCAGGTACATGTCGTGCACGAAGCGGCCGTCGGCGCGGATGCTACCCTTGGCGTAGAAGTCGTCGATGGGCGTGGACTTGAGCGTGGCCATGACCTTGTCGGCATCGACCGTCTTGGCGGCCTGCACGGCCTTCAGGTAGGTCATGGTGGCCGAGTAGTCGGCGGCCTGGATGTCGGTGGGCATGCGCTTGGTCTTCTCGAAGAAGCGCTTGCCGAAGGCGCGCGTCTTGTCGTCCAGGTTCCAGTCCCAGCTGGTGGTGAGCAGCAGGCCTTCGGTGTTCTTCAGGCCCAGGCTGTGCACGTCGGTCACGAACACCAGCAGGCCCACCATCTTCATGCTCTTGGTGATGCCGAACTCTTTCGCGGCCTTGATGCTGTTGATGGTGTCGCCGCCGGCGTTGGCCAGCGCCAGCACCTGCGCCTTGGAGTTCTGCGCCTGCAGCAGGAAGGACGAGAAGTCGGAGGTGTTGAGCGGTGCCTTCACCGAGCCCAGCACGGTGCCGCCCTTTTCCTTCACGACCTTGGTCGCGTCGGCTTCGAGGGCCTGGCCGAAGGCGTAGTCGGCGGTCAGGAAGTACCAGCTCTTGTCGCCACGGCCGATCACGGCCGCGCCGGTGCCCTTGGCGAGCGCGACGGTGTCGTAGGCGTAGTGCACGGTGTAGGGCGAGCACTGCTCGTTGGTGAGCGCCGAGCTGCCCGCGCCGTTCACGACGAAGACGCGCTTCTTCTCCTGCGCCACCTTGGCCATGGCCAGGGCCGTGCCGGAGCTGGTGCCGCCGAACAGCATGGTCAGGCCCTGCGTGTCGATCCACTCGCGCGCCTTGGAGGCGGCGATGTCGGCCTTGTTCTGGTGGTCGGCCGTGAGCAGCTCGATGGGCATGCCGTTGACCTTGCCGCCGAAGTCGTCGATGGCCATCTGGATCGCCAGCGCGCCGTTCTTGCCTTCGACGTCGGCGTACAGGCTCGACATGTCGGTGACGAAGCCGATCTTGACCTTGTCTTGTGCCTGGGCGGCACCGGCGGCCAGCGCAGCGGCGGCGAAAACGGCGGAGAGAGCGAATGTGGTGGTCTTCATGGATGTTGTTCCTGTGGGGTGTTCGGTGGTGTCACTTCCAGAGCGTGCACTTGGACTCGGCCTTGGTGGTGAACACCGTGTCGCCGGGCAGCTTCTTCACGAGCTTGTAGTAGTCCCACGGCGTCTTCGATTCGGCGGGCGACTTGACCTGCATCAGGTACATGTCGTGCACGTAGCGGCCGTCGGGGCGGATCTGGCCGGTGCCGAAGAAGTCGTTGAGCTTCATCTTCTTGAGCTCGGCCATGACCTTGTCGGCATCGTCGGTCTTGGCGGCGTCCACGGCCTTGAGGTAGGTCATGGTGGCCGAGTAGTCGGCGGCCTGGATCTCGGTGGGCATGCGCTTGGTCTTGTCGAAGAAGCGCTTGGCGAACTTGCGGGTCTCGTCGTTCAGGTCCCAGTACCAGCTGGTGGTGAACTGCAGGCCCTCGGTGTTCTTCAGGCCCAGGCTGTGCACGTCGCTCAGGAAGATCAGCAGGCCGGCCAGCTTCATCGACTTGCCGATGCCGAACTCCTTGGCGGCCTTGATGCTGTTGACGGTGTCGCCGCCCGCGTTGGCCAGGCCCAGGATCTGCGCCTTGGAGTTCTGCGCCTGCAGCAGGAACGACGAGAAGTCGGACGCGTTGAGCGGATGGCGCACCGCGCCCACGATCGTGCCGCCCTTGGCCTTCACGACCGTGGAGGTGTCGGCTTCGAGCGCGTGGCCGAAGGCGTAGTCGGCCGTCAGGAAGAACCAGGTCTTGCCGCCGCCGTCGACCACCGCGGCGCCGGTGCCCTTGGCGAGCGCGACGGTGTCGTAGGCGTAGTGCACGGTGTAGGGCGAGCACTGTTCGTTGGTGAGCGCCGAGGAGGCCGCGCCGTTGTTGAAGTACACGCGCTTCTTCTCGGCCGCGACCTTGGCCAGCGCCAGGCCCACGCCCGAGTTGGTGCCGCCGAAGACCATGCTCAGGCCTTGCGTGTCGATCCACTCGCGCGCCTTCGAGGCGGCGATGTCGGGCTTGTTCTGGTGGTCGACGGTGAGCAGCTCGACCGGCTTGCCGGCCGCCTTGCCGCCGAAGTCGTCGATGGCCATCTGGATCGCCAGCGCGCCGTTCTTGCCTTCGAGGTCGGCGTACAGGCTGGACATGTCGGTGATGAAGCCGATCTTGACCTTGTCCTGGCCTTGCGCCTGGGCGGACGCGGCGAGCGCCAGTGCGCTGAAAGCCAGGGCGAAAGCGGTGAGCTGATTTTTCATGGATGTCTCCAGCAGTGGCAAGGGGTGAAAGAACTCAGACGCCGAGCAGCTCGGTCAGCACGGGCATCTTGGCTTCGAGCTCGGCGGCGCCGAACTTCTCGACGATGCGGCCGTGCTCCATCACGTAGAAACGGTCGGCCAGCGGCGCGGCGAAGCGGAAGTTCTGCTCGACCATGACGATGGTGTAGCCCTTGGCGCGCAGCGTGGTGATCATGCGGGCCAGCGCCTGCACGATGACGGGCGCCAGGCCTTCGGAAATCTCGTCGAGCAGCAGCAGCTTGGCGCCGGTGCGCAGGATGCGCGCCACGGCCAGCATCTGCTGCTCGCCGCCCGACAGGCGCGTGCCCTGGCTGTGGCGGCGCTCGGCGAGGTTGGGGAACATGGCGTAGATCTCGTCGACCGACATGCCCTGCCCAGCGCCTTTCAGCTCGGGCGGCAGCATCAGGTTTTCTTCGCACGAGAGGCTGGCGAAGATGCCGCGCTCTTCGGGGCAGTAGCCGATGCCCAGATGCGCGATGCGGTGCGTCGCCATCGAGACGGTCTCGACGCCGTTGACCTTGATGCTGCCCTTGCGGGCGCCGGTGAGTCCCATCACGGCGCGCATCGTCGTCGTGCGGCCCGCACCATTGCGGCCCAGCAGCGTGACGACCTCGCCCGGCTGCACGACCATGTCGACGCCGTGCAGCACGTGCGATTCGCCGTACCAGGCCTGCAGACCCTTGATTTCGAGTGCAGCGGTCATCAGTGAGCCCCCTGCATTTCGCCGTCGGTGGTGCCCATGTAGGCTTCCATCACCTGCGGGTTCTTCGAGACTTCGGCGTACGGGCCTTCGGCCAGCACGGCGCCGCGCTGCAGCACCGTGATGGTGTCGGCGATGGTCGAGACCACGCTCATATTGTGTTCGACCATCAGGATGGTGCGTCCGGCCGACACGCGCTTGATGAGCTCGGCCACGCGGTGCACGTCTTCGTGGCCCATGCCCTGCGTGGGTTCGTCCAGCAGCATCAGCTCGGGCTCCATGGCCAGCGTGGTGGCGATCTCGAGCGCGCGCTTGCGGCCGTAGGGCAGGTTCACGGTCTGTTCGTCGGCCAGTTCTTCGAGGCCCACCTCGGCGAGCAGCTCGCGGGCGCGCGCATCGAGCGGCTTGAGCGACTTCTCGCTCTTCCAGAAGTGGTACGAGGTGCCGAGCTTGCGCTGCAGGCCCAGGCGCACGTTCTCGAGCAGCGTGAGGTGCGGGAACACGGCGGAGATCTGGAACGAGCGGATCACGCCGCGCCGCGCGATCTGCGCCGGGCGTTCGCCCGTGATGTCGTGGCCGTTGAACAGGATCGTGCCGGCCGTGGGCTCGAGGAATTTGGTGAGCAGGTTGAAGCAGGTCGTCTTGCCGGCACCGTTGGGGCCGATGAGCGCGTGGATCGAACCGCGCTTCACCGAGAGGTCGACCTTGCTGACCGCGGTGAATCCCTTGAATTCCTTGGTGAGCTGGCGTGTTTCAAGAATGACGTCGCTCATCTCGCGGCGTCGTCCGTGTGCGGAAAAAAGAAATCGGTCATGCGGTCCATCTCAATGCGCCACCATCGAGCGCGGACCGATTGTTGGTGGCTGCTATGCAATTGCATACTGGGGCAAATGCCTATGCTGCACTGCAACCATTCACAGAGTGCGCCCCCTCTGTGCGAGCGACTGTCGTCCCAACGACATTGCGCACCGCAACACGCACACCTGCGAATGCGCGATGCATGCACGCGCACCGTCATGAGGATGTCGGGCACGCATGCGCGCTTCGTGAAAAACTGGCGTGCCCGCTGCGCTGCCACGATGCGCTTTCACCCGGATTGAATCCATCACCGCCATGCCGAACTTCCGCTCACCCGAATTCCTTGCCGACCACATCGCCCACACGCTGGCGTTCTACGCGCCGCGCAGCCGCGATGCCTCGGGCGGCTTCTTCCATTTCTTCAAGGACGATGGCACGGTGTACGACCGCCGCACGCGCCACCTCGTGAGCAGCACGCGCTTCGTGTTCAACCACGCGATGGCATGGCGCCGCTTCGGCCGGCCCGACGATCTTGCGGCGGTGCGCCACGGCCTGGCGTTTTTGCAGACCGCGCATGCGCAGCCGAATGGTGGCTATGCATGGCAGATCGACTGGGATGGCCATCAAGCCACGGTGCAGGACGGCACGCAGCACTGCTACGGCCTGGCCTTCGTGCTGCTGGCGCACGCGCATGCGCTGATGGCCGGCGTCGAGGAAGCACGCGCCAGCCTCGCGCACACCCGCGATTTGATGGAACAGCATTTCTGGGAGCCGGCGCACCAGCTGTACGCCGACGAGGCGACGCCAAGCTGGCAGGTCGGCCCCTACCGCGGCCAGAACGCCAACATGCACGCCTGCGAGGCGATGCTCGCGGCCTACGACGCCACGCGCGAGCCCTTCTACCTCGAGCGCGCGCGCACGCTCGCCGAAAGCATCACGGGCCGGCAGGCCGCGCTCGCCGACGGGCTGGTGTGGGAGCACTACCGCGAGGACTGGTCGGTCGACTGGGACTACAACCGCGGCGACAAGACCAACATCTTCCGGCCCTGGGGCTTCCAGACCGGCCACCTCACGGAATGGGCCAAGCTGCTGTTGCAGCTCGAGGGCCACCTGGGCCCCGACGCGCCGGGCACCGAATGGATCGTTCCGCGCGCGCGCCACTTCTTCGACACCGCGATGCAGCGCGGCTGGGACGCCACGCACGGCGGGCTGGTCTACGGCTTCGGGCCCGACGGCGCGGTGTGCGATGGCGACAAGTACTTCTGGGTGCAGGCCGAAAGCTTCGCCGCCGCCGCCCTGCTCGCGGTGCGCACGGGCGATGCCGGCTACTGGGACTGGTACGACCGGATCTGGGCCTACAGCTGGGACCACTTCGTCGACCACACGCACGGCGCGTGGTACCGCATCCTCACGCCGCAGAACGCGAAGATCAGCGACGAGAAGAGCCCGGCGGGCAAGACCGATTACCACACGATGGGTGCGTGCCATGACGTGCTGAAGGCGCTGGGACACGGCGTCAAATAGCCGCGTCACCCTTCAATATCCGCACAAATCTTGTGCGGCGGCGCCCCTACCCCGCAGCGCGCGGGCTGCCTACGCTTCAGGCCTTCTTTCACTCACGCAGAGAACGCATGAAGCACCCCAGCATTCGCAGCCTCACCGGCGCCGTGCCCACGAGCCGTCTCGATCCCGCCGCCACGGCGCTGATCGCGATCGACTTCCAGAACGAGTATTTCGACGGGCGCATGCCCATTCCCGACGGACTGGCCGCCCTGCGCCAGGCGCGACGCCTGATCGATGCCGCCGACCGGCATGCGGTGCCGGTGTTCCATGTGCAGCACGTGGCGCCCGCCGACAGCCCGATCTTCGCGGACGGCAGCCATGCCTTCGGCATCCACGATGAACTGAGTCCGGCGTCTCAGCATGCCGTGCTGCGCAAGGCCACACCGAGTGCTTTCGCCGGCACCACGCTCGAGGCCGAGCTGCAGGCGCGCGGCATCACGACGCTGATCCTCACGGGCCTCATGACGCACATGTGCGTATCGGCCACGGCCTTCGATGCCGCACCGCGCGGTTACCAGAGCCTCATCGTGGGCGATGCCTGCGCGACGCGCGACCTCGACCTGGAAGAAGGCGGCGTGCTGGGCCACCGCGAGCTGCATCGCGCGGCGCTGCGCGGCGTGTCGGATGTGGTGGCCGAGGTGCGCTCGACCGACGAGGTGTTGCAACTGCTGGAAGCGGGCCGCTGACGCCCTGCCCTTCGCATGCACCCACGATTCCACCCTCTTCGATCCATGACCATGAAGTTCTCTTCCGCCTTGTTCCTCGCCCTGTCCTGCGCCCTGTCCGCGCCGGGCCTCGCCACCGCCGCCACGCCGGCACCCCGCACGCCGATCTCGGCGCCGGTCGACACGCTGCAATGGCAGGCCCTCGCGGGCGGCATCCGCTACGCCAACGTGCGCGGCAACCTGACGGGCAATGGCCCCTACGAAGCCTTTGTCGAATTCCCGGCCGGCTTCGACAACCCGCACCATCGCCACACGCAGGCACTCCCGTCCGTCGTGCTCTCGGGTGTGTTCTACGCGATCTTCGATGACGGCAAGAAGGTGCTGTACCCCGCCGGCTCGTACTACCTGCTGCCGGCGCGGCTGCCGCACCGCAGCGGCTGCGAACCGGGCGCGAACTGCCTGCTGTTCCAGTACCAGAGCGACCGCTTCGACCTGGTGCCCACCGCAGCGAAGTAAGGCGCGGCTGCCGCGCTCAGTCGCCCTGCCCGTCCGCGGGCAGGTAGCGCGCGGCAGCAAAGTCGACAAACGCCCGCACCTTCGGCGACAGGTGCCGGTTCTGCGGATACAGCGCATACAGGTTCAACGGCTGCTGGCGGAATTCGGGCAGCACGCGCACCAGTTCGCCGCGCGCCACAGGGTCGCGCACGAGGAACGCCGGCGACGCCGCCAGCCCCGTGCCCGCCAGCGCGGCGCTGCGCAGCACGAGCCCGCTGTTGGCCTGCAGCCGCCCACCCACATCCACGGTGTGGACGCTGCCGTCCGGCGCGGTGAAGCTGGGCTGGGCGGCCTTCGCGGCCAATGAATAGTTCAGGCAGTCGTGCGCCGCCAGGTCGGCGGGCGTTCGCGGCGTGCCGCGCCGCTGCAGGTAGGCGGGCGATGCCACCCACCACTCCTCGAAGCTCGCGAGGCGCTTGACGATCAGCGTCGAGTCCGAGAGTGCATACGCCAGTCGCAATCCCACGTCGAAGCCCTCTTCGATCAGGTCGACGAAGCGGTCGTTGCACACGAGGTCGGCCTTGACCTGCGGGTGCGCGTCGAGAAAAGCCGGCAGCCACTGCGCCAGTTCCTCCAGCCCGAAGGACATCGGTGCGTTGATGCGCAGCAGGCCCGTGGGCTCCACCTGGTGCTGCGCCACGACCAGCGCCGCAGTCTCGACCTGGTCGAGGATCTGCCGCGCGTGCTCGTAGTAGGTCTGGCCCGCCTGCGTGAGCGCGAAGCGGCGCGTGGTGCGGTTCAGCAGCTGCACGCCCAGCGCCGTTTCCAGCTGCTTGACGTGGCGCGAGACCACCGTGTGCGACACGTCCATCGCGTCGGCCGCGGCGGTGAAGCCGCCGGCCTCCACGACGGCGCGGAACGCCTTCATGGCCGCGAACTGGTCCATGCGCGAGCGCTGCCGGTTGTCAGTGCGCGCCGGCGGCCGCGTCGCCGCCCGCGCCGCCCTTTTGCGGCCGTGCCAGCCACACCAGCGGAATCAGCAGCAGGAACAGCACCGCCGAGGCATAGAAGATGTCGTTCGTCGCGAGCATGAACGACTGCTGGTCGACCAGGCGGTTGATCTGCCCGAGCACCTGCTCGGAACTGAAGCCGCTGCCGGTCAGCCCCGAGATGGCGCTGGTGGCCGCGCTGTTGCCCGGGTTCACCGACTCCACCAGCTGCGCGTGGTGCAGCGCCGCGCGGCTGTCCCACAGCGTGGTGGCGATCGAGGTGCCCATGGCGCCCGCCGTGATCCGCAGGAAGTTCGACAGCCCCGACGCGGCCGGGATGCGGTCGGGCGTGAGGCCCGACAGCGTGATGGTCACGAGCGGAATGAAGAAGAACGCCATCGCGATGCCCTGGATGATCGTCGGGATGATGATCGTCACGAAGTCGGCCTGCGTGTTGAAGTTCGAGCGCATCCACAGCACCAGCGCGAACACGAGGAACGAGAAGGTCGCGTAGCGGCGCGGGTCGATCTTGGAGACCGTGAGGCCCACCACCGGCGAGAAGAAGATCGCCAGCAGCCCCACGGGCGCCATGATCATCCCCGCCTGCGTGGCGGTGTAGCCCATCCACTGCTGCAGCCACAGCGGCAGCAGCACCACGTTGCCGAAGAACAGGCCGTAGGCAATGGCCGTGGCCACCGCGCCCGACCAGAAGTTGCGCCGCTTGAACAGCGACAGGTCGACCACCGGGTGCTTGTCGGTCAGCTCCCAGACCAGGAAGAACGCGAAGCCGACCACGGCCACCACGGCCATCGTGACGATCTCGGCCGAATGAAACCAGTCGAGCTCCTTGCCCTTGTCGAGCATGAGCTGCAGCGATCCGACCCACAGCACCAGCAGCGCCAGGCCGATGGCGTCGATCGGCACCTTGTGCGTCTTGCTCTCGCGCTTGTGATACAGCGTCCAGGTGATGGCCGCGGCCACGATGCCCACCGGGATGTTGATGTAGAAGATCCACGGCCACGAGATGTTGTCGGTGATCCAGCCGCCGAGCAGCGGCCCCATCACGGGCGCGACCAGCGTGGTCATCGACCACATCGCCATGGCCAGGCCGGCCTTGGCCTTCGGGTAGCTCGACAGCAGCAGCGTCTGCGACAGCGGGATCATCGGCCCCGCCACGAAGCCCTGCAGCGCGCGAAACAGGATGAGCGTGGTCATGTTGGGCGCCAGGCCGCACAGCAGCGAAGCGACCATGAACAGGATCACGCTGGCCATGAACAGGCGCACCTGGCCGAAGCGCTGGGTCATGAAACCCGTGAGCGGCACCGCGATGGCGTTGGCCACCGCGAAGCTGGTGATGACCCAGGTGCCTTGCGTGGTGCTCACGCCAAGGTCGCCCGAGATGGCCGGCAGCGACACGTTCGCGATCGACGAGTCGAGCACGTTCATGAAGGTGGCGGCGGACAGCGCGACCGTGCCCCAGACGCGGGCGGAGCCCTCGAGCGGGGGGTGCGCGATATAGGCAGGAGCAGCAGTGGCCATGGCGCGGGCTGTGAGGGTTCAGCGGCCGGCGGCGATCAGCCCGGCTGGCCCTGCGTGGCGGCGTGCACGGCCGGTGCGGCAGCGGACGCTGCCGGGCGGCTCACGGCCGCCGCGGGTGCGCCGCGGCCGAGATTGGCGGCCACGATGCGGTCCACCTCGGCGTCGGCGCCGCGGTCGAGCTGGCTATAGACCTGCGTCTGCGCGAAGGCGGTGCTGCGCGGCGCATCGGCCAGCATCTTGCCGGTCTTCTGCGTGATGTCGATCTCGGCGTCCATCGACAGGCCGATGCGCAGCGGGTTGGCCTTGAGCTGTTCGGGGTCGAGCGCGATGCGCACGGGCACGCGCTGCACCACCTTGATCCAGTTGCCGGTGGCGTTCTGCGCCGGCAGCAGCGCAAAGGCGGCGCCGGTGCCCACGCCCAGGCCGGCGACCTTGCCGGTGTACTCGACCTTCTTGCCGTACACGTCGGCGGTGAGCTTCACGGGCTGGTCGATGCGGATGTTGCGCAGCTGCACTTCCTTGAAGTTGGCGTCGACCCACAGCTGGTGCAGCGGCACGATGGACATCATCGGCGTGCCGGCGGCCACGCGCTGGCCCAGCTGCACGGTGCGCTTGGCGACGTAGCCGTCGACCGGCGCGGGCATGGCCACGCGCTGCGTGGCGAGGTAGGCCTCGCGCACCTTGGCGGCGGCGGCCAGCACGCTCGGGTGCTGCGCCACGCTGGTGCCTTCGGTCAGCGACTGGTTGCTGGCCAGCGCTTCGCGCGCGGCGACCACGCCGGCCTGTGCGGCGGCCAGTGCGCTCTTGGCGTTGGCCAGCTGCGTCTCGGCGTGGTTGAGTTCTTCCTTCGACACGGCGCCGTTGCCCGACAGCGCGCGGCGGCGCTGCAGGTCGTCCTGCGCCTTGGCGATGTCGCTCTGGGCCTTGGCGATGTCGCTCTGGCGCAGCGTGACCTGCGCGGCCAGCGAGCCGTTGTTGGCGTACAGCGTGCGCACCTGGCGCACGGCCTGCGCGAGCGCGGCCTCGGACTGCTCGAGCGCCACCTTGGCGTCGGCCGGGTCGAGCTGCACCAGCGGCTGGCCGGCCTTCACGAAGTCGGTGTCGTCGGCGCCGATGGCCATGACGGTGCCGCCGATCTGCGGCGTGATCTGGATGACGTTGCCCTGCACGTAGGCGTTGTCGGTGTTCTCGTAGTGGCTGGCGACCAGCCATTCGTACAGGCCCCAGCCGCCGCCGGCGACCAGCACCACGGCGGTGAGAACGGTGAGTGCGCGGCGGCGCTTGCCGTTGCTTGCAGGCGCCTCGGGCGCTGCGGTGGGGGGCACGGGGGAAGCGGATGTCGGAGTGTTGTTATCGCTCATGATGGAGTTCTTTCCGAAGAAGGCGGATCAGCAAATCAGTTCTGGGTGGCGGCCGTCGGGGCCGCCGCCGTGGCGGTGGCCGGCGGCTGCCAGCCGCCGCCCAGGGCGCGCGCCAGGCCCACCTGCGTGTCGAGCGCGCGGGCCGCCAGGTCGACCGCGAGGCGGCGCTGGGCCAGCACGGCGGTTTCGGCGGTCAGCACGTTGAGGTAGTTGCCCAGACCGGCGCGGTAGCGCTGCACGGCAATGTCATAGGCGCCTTCGGCGGCCGTCTGCGCGGCGCGCTGTTCGGTCTGCTGGCGCACGATCGACTGCGCGCTCGACACCTGGTCGGCCGCGTCGCGCACGGCATCGAGCACGGTGGCGTTGTAGCTTTCGATGGCCACGTCGAGGTCGGCCGACTTGCCGCGCAGGTTGGCGCGCAGGCGCCCGCCTTCGAAGATCGGCAGGTGGATGGCCGGGCCCACGCCCCACTGCTCGCTGCCCGACTTGAGCAGCTTGCCGAAGCCCAGGCTCTGGAAGCCGGCAAAGGCCGTGAGGTTCACGTTGGGATAGAACTGGGTCTTGGCGTTGGCCACGTCGCTGGTGGCCGCTTCGACGCGCCAGCGCGCGGCAGCGATGTCGGCGCGGCGGCCCAGCAGGTCGGCCGGGATGTTCGCCTGCAGCGCCATCGGCTTCACGCCGGCGAGCACCGGTGGCTTCAGCGAGGCCGACACGTTGGGTTGGCCCACGAGCGCATCGAGCGCGTGCTGCTGCAGCGCGATCTGCTCGTTGAGCGCTTCGATCTGCTGGCGTGCCTCGGGCAGGCCGCCTTCGCTCTGGCGCAGTTCGAGGCGGGTATCGAGGCCGGCCGAGACGCGGTCGCGCACCAGCTTGAAGGTCTCGTCGCGCTGGGCCAGCGTGCGCTTGGCCACCTCGACCTGTTCGTTCAGGCGCGCCCACTGGAAGTAGCTGCGCGCCACGTTGCTCGCGAGCAGCACGCGCGCGGCATCGGCGTCGGCTGCGGCGGCGTTGGCCGCGCCGAGGGCGGTGTCGAGCGCGCTGCGGTTCTTGCCGAAGAAGTCGAGCTCCCAGCTCGCGCCCAGCTGCAGCAGGCCGATGTTCTGCGTCGAGCCGCCCAGCGGCGCCGGGTAGATGTAGTTGCTGTTGAACTTCTGGCGGTTCAGGTTCAGGTCGGCGCCGACCTTGGGCAGCAGCGCCGCGCCGGCGATGTCCGCCGAGGCCTGGGCGCGCACGAGGCGTGCACGCGCGACCTGCAGGTTCGGGTTGCCGGCCACGGCCTGGTCGACCAGCGCATTGAGCTGGCTGTCGCCGAAGGCCTGCCACCACTGGCTGTCCAGGCTGGGCACGGTAGCGCGCGCAGGGTCGGCCGCGATGCCGAGCGTGGACGCATCGCGCAGCGTGGCGTGCGAGCCGATGCCGGCCATGTCGGCGCAACCGGCGAGCGCGACCACCGCCAGCGCGGCGGCCACGACGGGCGTGCGGCGCAGCGCCCGCACGGCGAAAGACTCAGTCATTCTTCTCTCCACGGGCCGCGAGGCCCTGTGCGTTGTCGAGGATGCGGCGCAAGTAATCCTTGAGCTGCTCCCATTCTTCGAGGCTGAAGCCGGCCAGGTACTCGTTCTGCACCCGGCTCAGCACATAGGGCACTTCCTTCGCGGCCGCACGGCCTTCGTCGGTGAGTTCGATGTTGACCACGCGGCGGTCTTCGAGCGAGCGCACGCGGCGGCACAGGCCCTTGGCCTCGAGGCGGTCGAGCAGGCGCGTCATGGCGCCGGTGTCGAGTTCGCAGGCGCGGGCCAGCTCGGCCACGGTGGTGGCGGCGCCGACGTGCAGCTTGTACAGCGGCACCCACTGCGGGTAGGTGGGGCTGCCGGGCTCGCACATGCGCGTGCCGACGGTCTGGCCGACGGACGTGACGATGCGGCGCATCAGGTAGCCGATGCTCTCTTCGGCGCGGTAGTCCTCGGCGCGATAGAAGTCGGCCGGCGGGCGCACGGCCTCGTCGGGCGTCGGAGGGACCGGGGAAATGGGGGCATCGCTCATGCCCGAAATATTAGTTGTCATGGCAATTACTGTCAAGGCGACCTTTGTGGGGGCAAGGGCTCGGTAGAATTCGCGCCCATGGCTTCTTCCCCTCCGTCGTCCTCCGCAGCCAAGGGCTCGCCCCGCTCGCTGTCGGGGTTGCGCCCCTTCCTTCGCCCCTACCGCGTGCAAATCGTGCTGGCGGGCGTCTTCCTGGTGATGGCGGCGGTCACGACGCTGGCTTTTCCTATCGCCCTGCGCAGCCTGATTGACGGCGGCCTGGTCAGCGCCGACAAGGGCGCCCAGACCATGGCGCTGCGCGAGCACTTCGGCGCCCTCTTCGCGGTGGCCGTGGCGCTGGGCCTGTTTTCGGCCGCGCGCTTCTATACGGTGAGCTGGCTCGGCGAGCGCGTCACGGCCGACCTGCGCAACGCCGTCTACGGCCATGTGCTGCAACAGAGCCCGGCCTTCTTCGAGACCACGCAGACCGGCGAGGTGCTGTCGCGCCTCACGGCCGACACCACGCTCGTGCAGACGGTGGTCGGCTCGTCGCTGAGCATGGGCCTGCGCAACGCCGTCATGGGCGTGGGCGCACTGGCGGTGCTGGTCTGGACCAACCCCTATGTGATGGTGCAGGTGCTGGGCATCCTGGTGCTGGTGGTGCTGCCGAGCATGTGGTTCGGCCGCCGCGTGCGCAAGCTGTCGCGCGCCAGCCAGGACCGCGTGGCCGACTCGAGCGCCATCGCGGCCGAGGTGCTGAACGCGATTCCCGTGGTGCAGAGCTACACGGCCGAAGGCCGCGAGGCCGACCGCTTCAAGGGCTCTACCGAGAACGCCTTTCATACCGCCGTGCGCCGCACGCGCGCGCGCTCGGTGCTGGTGGCCTTCATCATCATCGCCACCTCGGCCGCCCTGCTCTGGGGCCTGTACGAAGGCACGCAGGCCGTGCTGCGCGGCGACATCACGGCCGGCCACCTGGGCCAGACCGTGGTCTACGTGGCGATCCTGGCGAGCGCCACGGCCGTGCTCGGCGAGGTGTACGGCGACCTGCTGCGCGCGGCCGGCGCCACCGAGCGCCTGATGGAACTGCTGCACGCGCCGACGGCCATCGCCTCGCCCGCACGGCCGGCGGTCGCGCCCGTTCCCGCCGCGGGCAGCGCGATCCGCTTCGACGCGATCACCTTCCACTACCCTTCGCGGCCGGGCACGCCGGCGCTGCGCGACTTCAGCCTGGACATCGCGCCAGGCGAGACCGTGGCGCTGGTGGGATCGAGCGGCGCGGGCAAGAGCACGGTGTTCCAGCTGCTGCTGCGCTACTACGACCCGCAGTCGGGCCGCATCGTGCTCGACGGTGCGTCGCTGGACGCGCTTGCGCTGCACGACCTGCGCACCCGCATCGGCCTCGTGCCGCAGGACGCGGTGATCTTCTCGGCCAGCGCCTTCGAGAACATCCGCTACGGCCGGCCCGACGCCAGCGCCGACGAGGTGCACGCCGCGGCGCGCGCCGCCTTCGCGCACGACTTCCTGCAGGCCCTGCCCGAGGGCTACGACACCTTCCTGGGCGAACGCGGCGTGCGGCTGTCGGGCGGCCAGCGCCAGCGCATCGCGATCGCGCGGGCCATCCTGAAGAACCCGCCGCTGCTGCTGCTGGACGAAGCCACCAGCGCGCTCGACGCCGAGAGCGAACGCATGGTGCAGGCCGCGCTCGAATCGGCGATGGAAAACCGCACCACGCTCGTGATCGCCCACCGCCTGGCGACCGTGCAGAAGGCGGACCGCATCATCGTGCTGGACCACGGCGGCATCGTCGAACAGGGAACGCACGCGGCGCTGGTGGCGCAAGGCGGCGTGTACGCGCGGCTGGCCGCGCTGCAGTTCACGGCCTGAGCGGGCCGGGCCGGACGGGCTCGTCGAGCCGGCCGGTTACTGCAGGGTTTCTTTCAGCGCCGCCGGAATCGGCAGCGCCATCACCGGAATGCCTTCGTCGAGCAGCGCCTCGGTCTGCTCCGGCGTGGCCTGGCCGCGGATGCCGCGCTCGGCGGTTTCGCCGTAGTGCATCTTGCGCGCCTCGTCGGCAAAGCGGTCGCCGACGTCTTCGGTCTTGGCCAGCACCTCGCGCACGGCGCGCATCCAACGGGCTTCAGGTGAAGTCGCGCTTGCGGATACTTGCGTGGAAGGCGATGCAGGCGCCGACGGCGCTTGGGCCGCGTCGCGCCCTTCTTCCTTCGGCGCCTTGGCGTTGCTCAGGTTCAGGCGGGGTGCGCTCAGCAGCTTGACGATGGCGGTGTCGCCGCAGACCGGGCACTCGACGAGGCCGCTGGCGAGTTGGCTGTCAAACGCTTCATTGGACGCAAACCAGCCCTCGAAGCCGTGGCCGTGCGTGCAGCGGAGATCGAGGACCTTCATGCGCGGATTATCCCGCGCCGCCTTGCGAGGCTGCGGCCTGCCAATCCAGTGCCCATGCGCCCGACAGGACGTTCTGCAGCCACAGGGCGCAGGTGAGCGTCTTCGCGTCGGTCACGGTGCCGTCGCGGCACCAGCCGATGAGCTCCTGCGGCGTGGCGGTGAACACGTCGAGAAACTCGCCGTGGTCCAGCTGGCGCTCGCCCAGCGAGAGGCCGCGTGCGAAATAGATGTAAATGACTTCGGTCGAGTACGCCACCGCCAGGTGCGTGGCCCCCGCATGCGCCCATTCGCGCGCGGTGTAGCCGGTTTCCTCGAGCAGTTCGCGCTGGCCGCACAGCAACGGATCTTCGCCGGCGTCGAGCTTGCCCGCGGGAAACTCCACGATCACCCGGTCCACCGGATAGCGGAACTGGCGCTCCAGCACCACGCGGCCGTCGTCGAGCAGCGGAATCACCACCACCGCGCCGGGATGCACCACGTACTCGCGCGTGGCGCTGTGGCCGTCGGGCAGGCGGATGGTGTCGCGCTTGGCGTGCAGGAACTTGCCCTTGAAGAGCTCTTCGCTGCTGATGAGCTCTTCCTTCAGGTGCGAATCGGCAATGGGAGAAGTCATGTCAGTGCCTGTGCTTCATCAGGTAGCGCCAGGTGAACCCGGGGAAGGCCAGCACGACGAACAGCGAGGCCGTCACCGCGTAGAACTCCCAGCCCTGCGCGGCGATCTGCCCTGCCCTGCGTTCGAACAGCAGGCCGATGCCGCCGGCAATGAAGTACAGCACCACCAGTTCGCCGAAGCGGATGGCGAGCGACTTGTGCGCGGTCGACAGCGGCACCGCCCCGAACAGGCGCTCATTCAGGAACGGCAGGTTGGCGGCCACCAGGGCCACCAGCAGCACCACCCAGACCGACGCGGTTTGCGACACCGTGTGCGGGCCGCGTCAGTGGGCCAGCGTGGCCGCGATGGCGTCGTAGCACAGCGTCATCAGACCGCCGGGCAGCACGCCAAGAATCAGGATCAGCGCGCCGTTGATCGTGAGCACGGTGCGCACGTCGAACGAGGCCGACACGGTGGTCGCCGTGACGGGCGCGTCGAAGTACATGACCTTGACCACGCGCAGGTAGTAGAACGCACCGATCAGCGAGGTGATCACGGCGAACACCGCCAGGCCGATGTAGATGGCGGCGCCCGAGGCGATCAGCGCCTGAAGCACGGCCAGCTTGGCGTAGAAGCCGACCAGCGGCGGCAGGCCGGCCAGCGAGAACATCGCGATGGCCATCACGCCGGCGTACAGCGGGCTGCGCTGGTTCAGGCCGGCCAGGTCGGTGATCTCTTCGCTTTCGAAGCCTTCGCGCGCCAGCAGCAGGATGATGCCGAAGCTCGCCAGCGTGGTCAGCACGTAGGTCACGACGTAGAACATCGCGGCGCTGTAGGCGGCCTGCGCGTTCTGCGTGCCCTGCAGGTCGGAACCCGCCACCAGGCCCAGCAGCATGAAGCCCATCTGCGCGATGGTCGAGTAGGCCAGCATGCGCTTGAGGTTGCTCTGCGCGATGGCGGCCAGGTTGCCGATCACCAGCGACGCCACCGCCAGCACGGCCAGCATCTGCTGCCAGTCGATGGCCAGCGGCTGCAGGCCGTCGACCAGGAGGCGGATGATGATGCCGAAGGCAGCCAGCTCTGGCGCGGCACCGATCAGCAGCGTGATCGCCGTCGGCGCGCCCTGGTAGACGTCGGGCACCCACATGTGGAACGGTGCGGCACCGACCTTGAACGCCAGGCCGGCCACGATGAAGACCAGGCCGAACACCAGCACCTGGTGGTTCACCTTGCCGGTCGAGATCGCCTTGAACACTTCGTTCAGGTCGAGCGAGCCGGTGGCGCCGTACATCATCGACAGGCCGTACAGCAGGAAGCCGCTGGCCATGGCGCCGAGCACGAAGTACTTCATGGCGGCTTCGCTGGCCACCGCGTTGTCGCGGCGCAGCGCCACGAGCGCGTAGCTCGACAGCGTGAGCAGTTCCAGGCCGAGGTAGATCAGCAGGAAGTTGCTGCCGCCGATCATCACGAACATGCCCAGCAACGCCAGCATGCTGATCGTAAACATCTCGCCGCCACGCAGCATCTCGCGGTCGGCCGCGTAGGGACGGCCGTAGACCAGCGTCACCATCAGGGCCAGCGAGGCGAAGCACTTGAGCCAGTTGCCCATCGTGTCGCTCACCACCATGCCGCCGAAGCCGTAGGAAGTCTTGCCGCCGACAGCGGCCAGGCCCGTGAGCACGGCCACCGCCGCCAGCGTAAGCAGCGTCAGGATGTAGGTGCGGGTACGGCGCGGGCTCGTGTCCGACAGGTCGACCAGCGCAATGATGCAGGCCATGACCAGCAACACGATTTCGGGGTAGATCGTCACCCAGCTGAGTTTGTCAATCATCTCGTTCTCTTCTTCAGCGTGGCATCAGACGGGCAGCTTCGAAATCGCCACGTGGCGCAGAAGCTCGACGACGGAGGCATCCATCGCGTCGGTGAAAGGCTTCGGATACAGGCCCATCCACAGCACGGCGATGGCCAGCAGCGAGAGCATCAGGAATTCGCGGGCGTTGATGTCCTTCAGTTCCTTGACGTGGTCGTTGCCGACCGGGCCCAGGTACACGCGCTTGTACATCCACAGGGTGTAGGCGGCACCGAAGATCAGTGCGGTGGCGGCGCCCAGGCCGACCCAGAAGTTGGCCTTGACGGCGCCCAGGATCACCATCCACTCGCCCACGAAACCGGCCGTGCCCGGCAGGCCACAGTTGGCCATGGCGAACAGCAGCGCGAACGCGGCGAACTTGGGCATGGTGTTGACCACGCCGCCGTAGTCGGCGATCTGGCGCGAGTGCACGCGGTCGTACAGCACGCCGATGCCCAGGAACATGGCGCCCGACACGAAGCCGTGGGCAATCATCTGCACGATGCCGCCGGACACGCCGAGCTCGTTGAAGATGAAGAAGCCCAGCGTCACGAAGCCCATGTGGGCGACCGACGAGTACGCCACCAGCTTCTTCATGTCCTGCTGCACCAGCGCAACCAGGCCCACGTAGATCACGGCGATGAGCGACAGCGCGATCATGAGCCAGGCCCACTCGTGCGAAGCGTCAGGCGCGATGGGCATCGAGAAGCGCAGGAAACCGTAGGCACCCAGCTTCAGCATGATCGCGGCCAGCACGGCCGAACCGCCCGTGGGGGCCTCGACGTGCACGTCGGGCAGCCAGGTGTGGACCGGCCACATCGGCACCTTGACGGCGAAGGCCGCGAAGAAGGCAAAGAACAGGAAGGTCTGCGCGGTCGAACCCAGCGGCAGCTTGTGCCAGCTCAGGATGTCGAAGCTGCCGCCCGACTTGTTGTACAGGAAGATCAGCGCGACCAGCATCAGCAGCGAGCCGAGCAGCGTGTACAGGAAGAACTTGAACGCCGCGTAGATCTTGTTCGGGCCGCCCCAGATGCCGATGATCAGGTACATCGGGATCAGCGTGGCTTCGAAGAACACGTAGAACAGGATGCCGTCGAGCGCAGAGAACACGCCGATCATGAAGCCCGACAGGATCAGGAACGCGCCCATGTACTGGTTCACGCGCTCGGTGATCACTTCCCAGGCCGAGATCACGACCACGACCGTGATGAACGAGGTCAGCAGCACCAGCCACAGCGACATGCCGTCGATGCCCAGGTGGTAGTTGACGTTGAAGCGCGAGATCCAGCTCGTCTTCTCGACGAACTGCATCGCGGCGGTTCCGTTCTGGAAGCGCGTGAACAGCGGCACCGTGACCAGGAAGCTCACGATGGCACCGACGAGCGCGACCCAGCGCACGCCCTTGGCGTGCTCGTCGCGGCCAAACGCCAGCAGCACGGCGCCGAATGCGATCGGCACCCAGATGGCAAGGCTCAACAAACCCATTTTTCTTTTTCTCCAGCGTTCGGGCTCAACGTTTGAACCAGACGAAGTACGTCATCAGGATGAAGATGCCCAGCAGCATCGCGAAGGCGTAGTGGTAGATGAAGCCCGACTGCAGCCAGCGCACGACGCCGGCCACGCGACCCACCACCTTCCAGGAACCGTTGACGAGCGCGCCGTCGATCAGCGCCTGGTCGCCGCCCTTCCACAGGCCCGTGCCGAGCAGGCGCGCACCGCGGGCGAGGATGTTCTCGTTGATCCAGTCGAGGTAGTACTTGTTCTCGAGCAGGTTGTAGATCGGGCTGAAGGCGCGCTTGATGGCGGCCGGCAGTGCCGGGTTCATCATGTACATGTAGTACGACAGCGCCACGCCGGCCAGCGCCAGCCAGAACGGTGCGGTCTGCAGGCCGTGGATCGCCATGGCGACCGGGCCGTGGAAGGCTTCCTTCAGCTCGCCCATCGCGTGGTGCTTGGCACCGTCAACGAAGATCGCGTCCTTGAAGAAGCTGCCGAACAGCATCGGGTCGATGGTCATGAAGCCGATCACCACCGAGGGGATCGCCAGCAGCACCAGCGGCAGCCAGACCACCATCGGCGATTCGTGCGGCTTGTGGGCGTCGTGGCCATGGCCGTGATCGTCATGTCCGTGCGCGTCGTGCGCATGGTCGTCGTGGTGTGCGTCCGGGTTCTGGTCGTAGCGTTCCTTGCCGTGGAAGACCAGGAAGTACATGCGGAACGAGTAGAACGCCGTCACGAACACGCCGGCCAGCACCGCGTAGTAGGCGAACTGCGCGCCCCACAGGTGGCTTTCGTGCACGGCCTCGATGATGCTGTCCTTCGAGTAGAAGCCCGAGAACAGCGGCGTGCCGATCAGCGCGAGCGAACCCAGCAGCGAGGTGATCCAGGTGATGGGCATGTACTTGCGCACGCCGCCCATCCAGCGGATGTCCTGGTTGTGGTGCATGCCGATGATCACCGAGCCCGCGCCGAGGAACAGCAGCGCCTTAAAGAACGCGTGCGTCATCAGGTGGAACACCGCGACCGAGTAGGCCGAGGCACCGAGCGCCACCGTCATGTAGCCCAGCTGCGAGAGCGTCGAGTACGCGACCACGCGCTTGATGTCGTTCTGGATGATGCCCAGGAAGCCCATGAACAGCGCGGTGATGGCACCGATCACGAGGATGAAGCTCAGGGCCGTGTCGCTCAGCTCGAACAGCGGCGACATGCGCGCCACCATGAAGATGCCGGCCGTCACCATGGTCGCCGCGTGGATCAGCGCCGAGATGGGGGTCGGGCCTTCCATCGAGTCGGGCAGCCACACGTGCAGCGGGAACTGGGCGCTCTTGCCCATCGCGCCGATGAACAGGCAGATGCAGATCACCGTGATGAGCATCCACTCGGTGCCCGGGAAGGTGATGCCAGCCAGCGTGTGGGCCTTGGCGAAGGCTTCGCCGTAGTTCAGCGTGCCGGCGTAGGCGGCGATCAGGCCGATGCCCAGGATGAAGCCGAAGTCACCCACGCGGTTGACCAGGAAGGCCTTCATGTTCGCGAAGATGGCCGTGGGCTTGTTGAACCAGAAGCCGATCAGCAGGTACGACACCAGGCCCACCGCCTCCCAGCCGAAGAACAGCTGGAGCATGTTGTTGCTCATGACGAGCATCAGCATCGAGAAGGTGAACAGCGAGATGTACGAGAAGAAACGGTTGTAGCCGTCGTCTTCTTCCATGTAGCCGATGGTGTAGATGTGAACCATCAGCGACACGAAGGTCACGACGCACATCATCATGGCCGTGAGGCCGTCGACCAGGAAGCCGACTTCCATCTTCAGGCCGCCGACCATCATCCATTCGTAGATGGTCTGGTTGAAGCGGGCGCCGTCGACGATGACCGACTTCAGCGTCATCGCCGAGATCACGAAGGCGACGAACACGCCCAGGATGGTCAGCGAATGCGTGACCTTGCGGCCGATGTGGTTGCCGCCGAACTTCGTGCCGAACAGGCCGGCAAGTGCGGCGCCGACCAGGGGTGCCAGCGGCACGGCCAGCAAGGTGGATGCGGAAAGGGTTGCGCTCATACTGCTGTCAACCCTTGAGCGAGTTGAGTTCGTCGACGTTGATGTTGGACTTGTTGCGGAACAACAGGACCAGCAGCGCCAGGCCGATGGCCGATTCGGCCGCCGCCACCGTCAGGATGAAGAACACGAAGATCTGGCCGTGCATGTCGCCCAGGTAGTGCGAGAAGGCCACGAAGTTCATGTTGACCGCCAGCAGCATCAGTTCGATGGCCATCAGCAGCACGATCAGGTTCTTGCGGTTCAGGAAGATGCCGATCACCGACAGCGCGAAGAGCATCGCGCCGAGCGAGAGAAAGTGTCCGAGCGTGAGCGTCATGCCTTGTTTTCCTTTGCAGCGGCATCCGCTGCCGGGGCCTCAACCACCGGCTCGGCCGCACGCGTGACGGGCATCTGCACGATGCGCACGCGGTCGCGCGCCTTCACGCGCACCTGGTCCGACGGGTTGACGTACTTGCTGTCCTTGCGGGTGCGCAGCGTCAGTGCAATGGCGGCAATGATGGCCACCAGCAGGATGACCGCGGCGATTTCCAGCGGATAGAGGTATTCGGAGTACAGCAGCTTGCCCAGCTCGAGCGTGTTCGAGCTGTTGGGCGACGTCGTCGCCATGGCGCGCGGGCCTTCGCCCAGGCGGAAGCCGCCCATGAGCACAGCGGCCATTTCGAGCGCGATGAGCGCGCCGATACCGGCCGCCAGCGGGAAGTGCTTCCAGAAGCCCTCTCGCAGGCCGTCGACGTCGATGTCCAGCATCATCACGACGAACAGGAACAGCACCATCACGGCGCCGACGTACACCAGCACGAGCGAGATCGCCAGGAACTCGGCGCGCAGCAGCAGCCAGATGGCCGAGGCCTGGAAGAATGCCAGCACCAGGTACAGCGCGGCGTACACGGGATTGCGGGAGGTGATGACGCGGAAGGCTGCAAACAGCAGCACCGCGGCAAACAGATAGAACAGACCGGTCTTGACGTCCATTGGAATTCGATTGGTACGGGTTTCGAGCGGAGCCGGCTCAGCGGTACTTGGCGTCGGCCGCCTTGTTCGCCGCGATTTCTTTTTCGTAGCGGTCGCCCACGGCCAGCAGCATGTCCTTGGTGAAGTACAGGTCGCCGCGCTTTTCGCCGTGGTATTCGAAGATGTGCGTCTCGACGATCGAGTCGACCGGGCAGCTCTCTTCGCAGAAGCCGCAGAAGATGCACTTGGTCAGGTCGATGTCGTAGCGCGTGGTGCGGCGCGAGCCGTCGTCACGCACGTCGGATTCGATGGTGATCGCCAGCGCGGGGCACACGGCCTCGCACAGCTTGCAGGCGATGCAGCGCTCTTCGCCGTTCTCGTAGCGACGCAGCGCGTGCAGGCCGCGAAAACGCGGCGACAGCGGCGTCTTCTCTTCGGGGAACTGGACGGTGATCTTGCGCGCGAAGGCGTACTTGCCCGTGATGGCCAGGCCCTTGAACAGTTCGAACAGCATGAAGCTGCCCAGGAAGTCCTTGAGCGAGAACGGTGCGGAGGCCAGCTTGGAGGTGCGTCCGAGCCCTCCGGCGGTGTGTGAAGCAGTCATGATGTCGTCGCTTCCTGCTTATTTCCAGATGTTGAACGGCGTCTGCATCCAGCCACCGACCACGACCAGCCACACCAGGGTGACGGGAATGAAGATCTTCCAGCCCAGACGCATGATCTGGTCGTAGCGGAAGCGCGGGAACGTCGAGCGCACCCACAGGAACATGGTGACCACGCAGAAGGTCTTCAGGCCCAGCCAGATCCAGCCCGGGATGAAGCTCAGGAACTCGAACGGCGGCAGCCATCCGCCGAGGAACAGCACCACGGTCAGGATCGAGACGAGCCACATGTTGGCGTACTCGGCCAGGAAGAACATCGCGAAGCTCATGCCCGAGTACTCGATCATGTGGCCGGCCACGATTTCCGATTCGCCTTCCACCACGTCGAACGGGTGGCGGTTGGTTTCGGCGAGACCCGAGATGAAGTACACGACGAAGATCGGCAGCAGCGGCAGCCAGTTCCACGACAGGAAGCCAATGCCCATGTCTTGGAACATGCCCTTGCCCTGCACCGTCACGATGTCGGACATGTTCAGGCTGCCCGTGACCATCAGCACCACGACGAAGCAGAAGCCCATCGCGATTTCGTAGCTCACCATCTGCGCCGAGGCGCGCAGCGCACCCAGGAAGGCGTACTTCGAGTTCGAGGCCCAGCCGGCGATGATCACGCCGTACACCTCGAGCGAGGTGATGGCCATCACGAACAGCAGGCCGGCGTTGATGTTGGCCAACGCCACGTCGGGGCCGAAGGGAATCACGGCCCATGCGGCCAGCGCCGGCATGATGGTCATGATGGGACCGAGCAGGAACAGGCCCTTGTTGGCGACCGTCGGAAGGATGATTTCCTTGGTCATCAGCTTGAGCGCGTCGGCGATCGGCTGCAGCAGGCCCAGCGGCCCGATGCGGTTCGGGCCCACGCGGATCTGCGTGAAGCCGATGGCCTTGCGCTCCCACAGCGTGAGGTACGCCACAGCCAACATCAGCGGGATCACGACGACGATGATCTTGATCAGCGTCCAGACCACGGGCCAGACGACGGACGTCCACCAGCCTGCGGCGACCAGCCCCTGGCCGAAGCCATGAATTGCGTCGATCATGCCAGGGCCTCCTCGGCACGAGCGGGTGCGGCCTGTGCGCTGTGGCGCGCGTCGGCGGTCAGCTGCAGCGACGGTGCGCGGCGCACGATCGAGTCGAGCTGGTAGATGCTCGCGACCACGGGTGCGGCCACGGCGCCGCTGGCCGCGACGGCCTTGGCGGAGGTGGCGTTGCTCAGCGCGTTCGCCGGCACGGTGCCCTTGTCACCGACGGTGGCCAGCACCTCGGCGGTCGATTCGAAGGCGAAGCCCGGCAGGCCGAGCAGGTTCGCCAGCACGCGCAGCACCTTCCAGGCCGGACGCGTTTCGCCTTGCG
Organism: Variovorax sp. GW458-11-26-14-LB1; assembly: GCF_059423965.1. Taxonomy (NCBI): domain Bacteria; kingdom Pseudomonadati; phylum Pseudomonadota; class Betaproteobacteria; order Burkholderiales; family Comamonadaceae; genus Variovorax; species Variovorax sp. GW458-11-26-14-LB1. The sequence continues at coordinate 12,028 of NZ_JBWKYW010000030.1, read as the reverse complement.
GCTTCACGACGGCATGGAAACCCTGCAGGCGGCCTTCGGCATTGACGAAGGTGCCGGGCGTTTCGGTGAACGGGGCGATGGGCAGCAGCACGTCGCTGAACTCGAGGTTGGCCTTGAAGGGGCTCAGCGTGACCACCATCTGCGCATTGCCGATGACATCGGCGGCGGCAGCACCGGCGGCCGAGTCGAACACCGGTTCGGTGTTCAGCAGCAGCACGGCCTTGAGGCCGGAGCCGGCGGCGAGCATGCGGCCGGCATCGAGGCCGCCGTTCTGCGGGAAGGCGCCGACGAGCTGTGCGCCCACGGTGTTGCCCGCTTCGGTCAGGTAGCCGACGGTGGCGCCGGTCTGTGCGCCGATCCAGTTCGCGAGGGCCAGCAGGCTGCTGGCTTGCGCGTGGTGCGCGGCGGCATTGCCGAGCAGGATCGCCTTGCGCTCGCCGCTCAGCAGCGAGGCTGCGATGGCTTGCGCGGCAGCGTCGGGTGCGTTCTTCGGTGCCAGCGGCGCGGCGGCACCGTTGGTCTGGCCGATGGCAGCAGCCACGGCGGCCAGCGCCTCGACCCACTGGTCGGCCTCGACGATCGACGCTTGCGCCACGTCGATGGCCCAGGCACCGCGGTCGGCCATGAGGCTGGACGAGGTGATCACCGACAGCGCGGCGCCCTTGCGCACGGCCTGGCGGATGCGCTGTGCGAACAGCGGGTGCTCCTTGCGCAGGTTCGAACCGACGACCAGCGCGCGCTGCACTTGCGTGAGCGAGGCGATCGAGGTGCCGAGCCAGCGCACGCCTTCGAAGGCCGTGAACTCGGCGTTGCGCAGGCGGTAGTCGATGTTGTCGCTGCCCAGTTCACGCGTGAGCATGGCGGCAAGCTGCAGCTCTTCGAGCGTGCTGTGCGGGCTGACCAGCGTGCCGATGCTTTGCGCACCGTGGTCGGTCTTGATCTGCTTGAGGCCGTTGGCGACGTACTCGAGCGCCGTCTGCCAGTCGACCTGCTGCCATTGGCCGCCCTGCTTCAGCATGGGCTGCGTCAGGCGTTCCGTGCCGTTGAGCGCTTCGTACGAGAAGCGGTCGCGGTCGGCGATCCAGCATTCGTTGACGTCTTCGTTCTCGAGCGGCACCACGCGCATGACGCGGTTGTTCTTGACCTGGACGATCAGGTTGGCACCGGTGGAATCGTGCGGGCTCACCGACTTGCGGCGCGACAGTTCCCAGGTGCGGGCGCTGTAGCGGAAGGGCTTGCTCGTGAGCGCGCCGACCGGGCAGATGTCGATCATGTTGCCCGACAGCTCGGAGTCGACCGAGTCGCCGAGGAAGGTTTCGATTTCGGAGTGCTCGCCGCGGTGCGACATGCCCAGCTCCATCACGCCGGCCACTTCCTGGCCGAAACGGACGCAGCGCGTGCAGTGGATGCAGCGGCTCATTTCTTCCATGCTGATCAGCGGGCCGACGTCCTTGTGGAACACGACGCGCTTTTCTTCTTCGTAACGCGAAGAAGAGCCGCCGTAGCCCACGGCCAGGTCCTGCAGCTGGCATTCGCCGCCTTGGTCGCAGATGGGGCAATCCAGCGGGTGGTTGATCAGCAGGAACTCCATGACGGACTGCTGGGCCTTGATGGCCTTGTCGCTCTTGGTGCGAACGATCATGCCCTGCGTGACGGGCGTGGCGCAGGCCGGCATCGGCTTGGGCGCCTTTTCCACGTCGACCAGGCACATGCGGCAGTTGGCCGCGATGCTGAGTTTCTTGTGATAGCAGAAGTGCGGGATGTAGGTGCCCGCCTTTTCGGCCGCATGCATCACCATGCTGCCTTCGGTCACTTCGACCTTCTTGCCGTCGAGTTCGATTTCGATCATGTCTGTGTTTCTTCTCGCACTCAGGCCTTGACGGGCGCCGTCGGGACGTGACCCGGGATCAGGGCCTCGAACTCATGGCGGAAGTGCTTGATCATGGCGCGCACGGGCATGGCTGCCGCATCGCCGAGCGCACAGATGGTGCGGCCCATGATGTCGCCGGCCACGGAGTCCAGCAGCTGCATGTCGCTGGGCTTGCCCTGGCCGTTGTGGATGCGGTCCACCACGCGGTAGAGCCAGCCCGTGCCTTCGCGGCAGGGGGTGCACTGGCCGCAGGACTCGTGCATGTAGAAGTACGAGAGGCGCTTGAGCGACTCGACCATCGATCGCGTGTCATCCATGACGATCACGGCGCCCGAACCCAGCATGGAGCCGGCCTTGGCGATGGAGTCGTAGTCCATGGTGCAGGCCATCATGATGTCGGCCGGCAGCACCGGCGACGACGAGCCGCCGGGAATCACGGCCTTGAGCGTGCGGCCCTTGCGCACGCCGCCGGCCAGCTCGAGCAGCTTGGAGAACGGCGTGCCCATCGGCACCTCGTAGTTGCCGGGCAGCTCGACGTCGCCGCTCACCGAGTAGATCTTGGTGCCGCCGTTGTTCGGCTTGCCGCACTCGAGGTAGGCCTGGCCGCCGTTGCGGATGATCCAGGGCACCGCCGCGAAGGTCTCGGTGTTGTTGATGGTGGTCGGCTTGCCGTACAGGCCGAAGCTCGCCGGGAACGGCGGCTTGAAGCGCGGCTGGCCCTTCTTGCCTTCGAGCGATTCGAGCAGCGCGGTTTCTTCGCCGCAGATGTAGGCGCCGAAGCCGTGGGCCGCGTGCAACTGGAAGTTGTACGTGCTGCCCATGATCTTGTCGCCGAGATAGCCGGCGGCGCGCGCCTCTTCGAGGGCGGCCTCGAAGCGGTCGTAGCTCTGGAAGATCTCGCCGTGGATGTAGTTGTAGCCCACGCTGATGCCCATCGCATACGCGGCGATGGCCATGCCTTCGATCACGATGTGCGGGTTGAACTGCAGGATGTCGCGGTCCTTGCACGTGCCGGGCTCGCCTTCGTCCGAATTGCAGACGAGGTACTTCTGGCCCGGGAACTGGCGGGGCATGAAGCTCCACTTCAGGCCGGTCGGGAAACCCGCGCCGCCACGGCCGCGCAGACCCGAGGCCTTCACTTCGGCGATCACCTGGTCGGGCGTGAGGCCCTCGGTGAGGATCTTGCGCAGCGCCTGGTAGCCGCCGCGCGCTTCGTAGTCGGCCAGGTGCCAGTTGGTGCCGTCCAGGCCTGCATAGATCTGAGCGCCGATGTGGCGGTCATGGAAGCAGGTCTGGACACCGGTGGCCTGGAATTGCGAGAGAACCTGTTCAGGCGTCATCACGAAGCCTCCCCTGGCTTGGCACTGCGCAAACCGTCGATGAGCTGGTCGAGCTTGTCGTTGCTCATGAAGCTGCACATGGTGCGGTCGTTGACCAGCATCACGGGCGAATCAGCGCAGGCGCCCAGGCATTCGCTCTGTTGCAGCGTGAACAGGCCGTCGGCCGTGGTCTCGCCCATCTTGATGCCCAGCTTCTTCTCGAGGTGCACGAGCGCGGTGACGCCGTCGCGCAGCTGGCACGGCAGGTTGGTGCACACGTTGAGCTTGAACTTGCCCACCGGATGCTGGTTGTACATGTTGTAGAAGGTCGTCACTTCGTGCACGGCGATGGGCGCCATGCCGAGGTAGGCGGCGATCTCGCGCTCGCGCTGCACGCTCACGAAGCCTTCGTCCTGCTGGACGATGGCCAAGCAGGCCATCACGGCCGACTGCTTGCCGGCTTCGGGGTACTTCGCGACCTCGCGCGCAAAGCGCTCGAGGATGGCAGCCTTCAACGGCGCCGAGGGCGCCGCGTCATGGTGATGGGTTGAGGAAGTCGTCATTCGCTCTTTCTCACCTGTCGATTTCGCCGAACACGATGTCCATCGTGCCGATCACCGCGACAGCGTCGGCGATCATGTGGCCGCGCGACATTTCGTCGAGGGCAGCGAGGTGCGGGAAGCCCGGGGCGCGGATCTTCAGGCGGTACGGCTTGTTGGCGCCGTCGCTCACGAGGTAGATGCCGAACTCGCCCTTGGGATGCTCGACGGCGGCATACGCTTCGCCTTCGGGCACGTGGAAGCCTTCGGTGAAGAGCTTGAAATGGTGGATCAACTCCTCCATGTTCGCCTTCATCGACTCGCGCGCGGGCGCTGCGACCTTGTGGTTGCTGGTGATCACCGGGCCGGGGTTGGCGCGCAGCCAGGCCGAGCACTGCTGGATGATCTTGTTGGCCTGGCGCATTTCTTCCACGCGAACCAGGTAACGGTCGTAGCAGTCGCCGGTCTTGCCCACGGGCACGTCGAACTGCATCTGGTCGTAGACGTCGTAGGGCTGCTTCTTGCGCAGGTCCCATTCGACGCCCGAGCCACGCAGCATCGGGCCGGTGAAGCCCAGGTTCAGCGCGCGCTCCGGCGTGACCACGCCGATGCCCACGGTGCGCTGCTTCCAGATGCGGTTGTCGGTGAGCAGCGTCTCGTACTCGTCGACCATCTTCGGGAAGCGCTTGCAGAAGTCGTCGATGAAGTCGAGCAGCGAGCCCTGACGGTTCTCGTTGAGCTTCTCGATGGCCTTCGCATTCTTGATCTTGCTGACCTTGTACTGCGGCATCGAATCCGGCAGGTCGCGGTAAACGCCACCCGGACGGAAGTACGCCGCATGCATGCGCGCGCCGGACACGGCCTCGTACATGTCGAACAGGTCTTCACGCTCGCGGAAGCAGTAGATGAGCATGTTCATCGCGCCGCAGTCCAGACCGTGCGCGCCGAGCCACAGCAGGTGGTTCAGCAGGCGGGTGATCTCGGCGAACATCACGCGGATGTACTGCGCGCGGATCGGCACGTCCAGGCCCATCATCCGCTCGATGGCGAGGCAGTAGGCGTGCTCGTTGGACATCATCGACACGTAGTCGAGGCGGTCCATGTAAGGCAGCGACTGGATGAAGGTGCGCGATTCGGCGAGCTTCTCGGTCGCGCGGTGCAGCAGGCCGATGTGGGGGTCGGCACGCTGGATCACTTCGCCATCCAGCTCGAGCACCAGGCGCAGCACGCCGTGTGCTGCGGGGTGCTGGGGACCGAAGTTGAGTGTGTAGTTCTTGATTTCGGCCATATCTGTCAGTGCAAACCGCCGCCGTAGTTGTCTTCGCGGATCACGCGCGGCGTGATTTCGCGCGGCTCGATCGAGACCGGCTGGTAGACCACGCGCTTCTGCTCTTCGTCGTAGCGCATTTCGACGTGACCCGACACCGGGAAGTCCTTGCGGAACGGGTGGCCGATGAAGCCGTAGTCGGTCAGGATGCGGCGCAGGTCGTCGTGGCCGTCGAACACGATGCCGTACAGGTCGAAGGCTTCGCGCTCGAACCACGTGGCAGCGCTCCAGACGGGCTGGAGCGAGTCGATCACGGGCAGGTCTTCGCTGATCGCGAACACCTTCAGGCGCACGCGCTGGTTGAGGCTCACGGAGAGCAGGTGCGAGACGACGCCGTAGCGTTCGCCCTGCCACTCGCCTTCGCGGTAGTCGGAATAGTCCATGCCGCACAGGTCGATCAGCTGTTCGAAACGGCAGCCGGGCGCATCGCGCAGCAGCAACGCCGCGTCGATGTAGTCAGCGGCGCTGACCACGACGGTCACTTCTTCGAGCGCAACCGTCACGCTCTTGGCCTTGGCACCGAGCGTCTCGGCGATGGTGGCGCGCAGCACCTCCGGCGAAATTGCAAAGTCAGTCATCGTCGGCAATCTCTCAGGCGCGGGCAATGGTGTTGGTGCGGCGAATCTTCTGCTGCAGCTGGATCACGCCGTACAGCAGCGCTTCAGCGGTGGGCGGGCAACCCGGCACATAGACGTCGACCGGCACGATGCGGTCGCAGCCACGCACCACGGAATAGCTGTAGTGGTAGTAACCACCGCCGTTCGCGCAGGAGCCCATCGAGAGCACCCAACGCGGCTCGGGCATCTGGTCGTAGACCTTGCGCAGCGCCGGCGCCATCTTGTTGCACAGCGTGCCGGCCACGATCATCAGATCGGACTGGCGCGGGCTGGGGCGGAACAGCATGCCGAAACGATCGATGTCGTAGCGGGCAGCGCCCGCGTGCATCATTTCGACCGCGCAGCATGCGAGGCCGAACGTCATCGGCCAGAGAGATCCGGTCTTCGCCCAGTTCACGACCGAGTCGTAGGTCGTGGTGACGAAGCCTTCTTTGAGAACGCCTTCAATGGCCATCGTGTAGCTTCCTTGTCATTCCCAGTCGAGCGCGCCTTTTTTCCACTCGTAGACGAAGCCCACGACGAGGATGGCGAGAAAGATCATCATGGCCCAGAAGCCAACAGCGCCGATTTCCTTGAGCGCAATGGCCCACGGAAAGAGAAAGGCAATCTCGAGATCGAAGAGGATGAAGAGAATCGCGACGAGGTAATAGCGCACGTCGAATTTCATGCGCGCATCCTCGAAGGCTTCGAAGCCGCACTCGTAGGGCGCGTTCTTCGCAGCATCGGGCCGATTGGGCCCGAGGATGTATCCGATGACTTGCGGGGCGACGCCTACGCCGACCCCGACCAAAATGAACAAAAGGACGGGAAGGTAGGAATCGAGGTTCATCGAGAAATTTTCACCGCTTGCCACCGACAGAAGAGCCTCTGGAAAGAGATCTTCTGCCGGTGAGATTTGGTGCGGTCGGCGAGACTCGAACTCGCACAGCTTTCGCCACTACCCCCTCAAGATAGCGTGTCTACCAATTTCACCACGACCGCGGTTTTTAACTGTCCAGATGGCATGAGGTGCCGTTGAGGCATTTGGCTTTCTGAACAGATTTAGAGTTTACCCTGAAATGAAGCCGTTTCTCACGAACGGCTGCATGAAAACAACCTGATTACTTGGCCGGAATCTGACCGGAGCCCGAAACGGGTGCAGCAGGCGCCGAAGCGGCCTTGGCAGGCGCTGCTGCAGCGGGGATTTCGCCCGCAGCGCCGGTCGCAGGCGCGGCCGGTGCAGCAGGCGCACCCACGGCTGCGCGCTCCAGCAGGCTGCCACCGCCCGCAGGACGTGCGTGGCTGAAGTAGGCCAGCAGCAGCGTGCAGGCGAAGAACACCGCGGCCAGCACAGCCGTGGTGCGCGAGAGGAAGTTGGCACTGCCGCTGGCACCGAACAGGCTGCCCGCACTGCCGCTGCCGAAGGCCGCGCCCATGTCGGCGCCCTTGCCGTGCTGGATCAGGATCAGGCCGATCATTGCCAGCGCCGCCAGCATTTGCACGCCGACCAGAAGATTGAGGACCACGTTCATTCGTTCTTACTCCTAAGTGATGGCTGCCGTTGCCGCAATCAGCGTGCAGCGGCAGAAATGATCTGCAGAAAGTCGGGCGCCTTGAGCGAGGCGCCGCCGATGAGGCCGCCGTCGATGTCGGCCTGCGCCAGCAGTTCGGCGGCATTCGCCGCGTTCATGCTGCCGCCGTACAGAATCTTGATGCCCGCGGCGTGTTCGCTCGCGGCATGGTGCAGTTGCGCACGCAGCACGGCATGCACCGCCTGCGCCTGCTCCGGCGAAGCCGTCTTGCCCGTGCCGATGGCCCAGACCGGCTCGTAGGCCACGACGATCTCGCTGATGCAATGGCCGTTCACATGGATCACCGCAGCCAGCTGGCGCTTGACGACCTCTTCGGTCTGCCCTGCTTCGCGCTCTGCCAGCGTCTCGCCGACACAGACGATCGGCGTGATGCCGTTCGCCAACGCCGCCGCCGTCTTGGCCGCCACGGCATCGTCGGTTTCGCCGTGGTACTGGCGACGCTCCGAATGGCCCACGATGGCATAGCGCACACCGAAATCCTTCAGCATCGCCGCCGACTGCTCGCCGGTGAACGCACCTTGCGGGTGCGCCGAGATGTCCTGCGCACCGAGGGCCAGCGACGGCGTGTCCGCCAGCAGCGATTGCAGCTGGGCGAAGTACGGCGCAGGCGCGCACAGTGCAACGCCGCAAGCCGCGGGGCTGTCGGCCAGCCCTTGCTGCAGGGCCTTCACCAGCGCCTCGTTGGCGGCCAGGCCGCCATTCATCTTCCAGTTGCCGGCAATCAGTTTCTTGAAGGTTGTCATCGCGTTGTTCGTCTCACCAAGTCAGCACAATCTTGCCGATGTGCTGGTTCGATTCCATCAGCGTGTGAGCCTGGGCCGCACCGCTGGGTTCACCTGCTGCCGCATAGGTGCTGTGGATCACGGGCTTGACCGCGCCGCTTTCGAGCAGCGGCCAGACCTTCTCGCGCAGTGCCTTGGCAATGGCGCCCTTGAACGCCACCGGCCGCGGACGCAGCGTCGAGCCGGTGATCGTGAGCCGCCGACGCAGCACGAGGCCCGCATTGATCTCGCTCTTCACACCGCCCTGCACCGCAATGATCACGAGCCGACCGTCTTCGGCCAGGCACTCGACCTCGCGCGCCACGTAGTCGCCGGCCACCATGTCGAGCACCACATCCACGCCCTTGCCGCCCGTGAGCTGCTTCGCCACCTCGACGAAATCGCTCGTGCGGTAGTTGATCGCGTGGTCCGCGCCGAGTTTCAGGCAGGCTTCGCACTTGTCGTCGCTGCCGGCCGTGACGATCACGGTCGCGCCGAGCGCCTTGGCGATCTGGATCGCCGTGACGCCGATACCACTCGAGCCGCCCTGGATCAGCAGGGTCTCGCCCTTTTGCAGGCGGCCGCGCTCGAACACATTGCTCCAGACGGTGAAGAAGGTCTCGGGCAGCGAAGCCGCCTCGATGTCGCTCCAGCCCTGGGGGACCGGCAGGCATTGCGCCACGGGCGCCACGCACAGCTCGGCATAGCCGCCACCAGCCACCAGCGCGCACACGCGGTCGCCGACCTTGAAGCCCGCGTCGGCCAGCGCCTTGGCGTCGCCCGACACGATCTCGCCAGCCACTTCGAGGCCCGGCAGGTCGGAGGCGCCGGGCGGCACGGGGTAGTGCCCCATCCGCTGCAGCACATCCGGGCGATTCACGCCGCTGGCCGCCACGCGGATCAGCAGCTCACCCCCGCCCGCCACCGGGTCGGGACGCGCAGCGACGCGCAGCACCTCGGGGGCGCCGTACGAAGTGATCTCAATGGCTTTCATGGGGTCTCCGAGACTCGGATGCCCGCACAGGGGCGGGCATCAGTGGCTGTCCACGAGAGGCGACGGCACTGGGCTGTCGCGCCTCACTGCTTACTCCTGCGGTTCGCGCGGCGCTTGCTGCTGCGACTCGCCGGCGGGCTGCTGTTGCTGCTCGCCGCGGGGCTGTTGCTGCTGGTCGTTGAAGCGCGGTGCGCGCTCGCCACGATCGCCGCCGCGGTCACCGCGGTCGCCACGATCCGAACGCTCGCGGCGGTCGCCACGGTCGCCGCGATCACCACGGTCTTCGCGCGGCGGGCGCTCGCTGTATTCCATGCCGGCCGGACGCTCGGTCAGGGCCTTCATGGACAGCTTGACGCGGCCCTTTTCGTCGGTCTCGAGAACCTTGACCTTCACGATCTGGCCTTCGCTCAGGTAGTCGGTCACCTTCTCGACGCGCTCGTGCGCGATCTGGCTGATGTGCAGCAGGCCGTCCTTACCGGGCAGCAGGTTGACCAGCGCGCCGAAGTCCAGGATCTTGGTGATCGGGCCTTCGTAGACCTTGCCGATTTCGACTTCAGCGGTGATCTGCTCGATGCGGCGCTTGGCGAATTCGGCCTTTTCCGGATCGGTCGAGGCGATGGTGATGGTGCCGTCTTCGTCGATGTTGATCGTCGTGCCGGTTTCTTCCTGCAGGCCACGGATGACCGCGCCGCCCTTGCCGATCACGTCGCGGATCTTCTCGGGGTTGATCTTCAGCGTGGTCAGGCGCGGTGCGAACTGCGACACGTCGGCCTTGGCCTCGCCCATCGCTTCTTGCATCTTGCCCAGGATGTGCATGCGCGCTTCCTTGGCCTGTGCCAGTGCGACCTGCATGATTTCCTTGGTGATGCCCTGGATCTTGATGTCCATCTGCAGCGCGGTGATGCCGTTGGTCGTGCCGGCCACCTTGAAGTCCATGTCGCCCAGGTGATCTTCGTCGCCCAGGATGTCGGTCAGCACCGCGAAGCGGTTGTCTTCCTTGATCAGGCCCATGGCGATACCGGCCACGTGTGCCTTCATGGGCACGCCGGCGTCCATCATCGAGAGGCAGCCGCCGCAGACCGAAGCCATCGACGAGGAGCCGTTCGACTCGGTGATTTCCGACACCACGCGGATGGTGTACGGGAATTCTTCCTTGGTCGGCAGCACGGCGACGAGCGCGCGCTTGGCCAGACGGCCGTGGCCCACTTCGCGGCGCTTGGTGGAGCCCATGCGGCCCACTTCACCGGTGGCAAAGGGAGGCATGTTGTAGTGGAACAGGAAGCGGTCTTCGTACTCGCCGGCCAGCGCGTCGATGCGCTGTGCGTCGCGCTCGGTGCCGAGCGTGGTGACGACCAGGCCCTGCGTCTCGCCGCGCGTGAACAGCGCCGAGCCGTGGGTGCGGGGCAGCACGGAGTTGCGGATTTCGATGGGGCGCACGGTGCGCGTGTCGCGGCCGTCGATGCGCGGCTCGCCTTGCAGGATCTGGCCGCGCACGATGCGCGATTCGATCGCGAACAGCAGGTCGCTGACCTTGCCGGCGTCAAACTCGGCGCCTTCAGCCTTCAGGGCCGTGAAGACGCTGGCATTGGCTTCGCGCAGGGCTTGCGTGCGAGCTTGCTTGCTGCGGATTTGATAGACAGCGCGCAGCTTTTCTTCGGCCAGGCCGTTGATCTTGGCGATGAAGTCCTCGTCCTTGGCTTCCGGCACCCAGGTGCCTTCCTTGAGCCATTCCGGCTTGCCGGCGTCACGCACGAGGTCGTGGATCGCGTTGATCGCGATGTTGGCTTGCTCGTGGCCGAACACCACGCCACCCAGCATGATTTCTTCGCTGAGTTGCTGGGCTTCGGATTCGACCATCAGCACGGCGGCTTGCGTGCCGGCGACGACGAGGTCCATCTGCGAATCCTTGCGGGCGGTGGGGCCCGGATTCAGCACGTACTGGCCGTTGATGTAGCCCACGCGGGCGGCACCGATCGGGCCGCTGAACGGGATGCCGGAGATCGACAGCGCGGCGCTCACGCCGATCATGGCGGCGATGTCGGCGTCGACTTCAGGGTTCAGCGACACGGTATGGATCACCACGTGCACTTCGTTCAGGAAACCTTCGGGGAACAGCGGGCGGATCGGACGGTCGATCAGGCGGCTGGTCAGGGTTTCGTGTTCGCTGGGCTTGGCTTCGCGCTTGAAGAAGCTGCCGGGGATCTTGCCCGCGGCGTAGGTCTTCTCGATGTAGTCGACGGTCAGCGGGAAGAAGTCCTGGCCGGGCTTGGCGGTCTTGGAAGCGACCACGGTCGCCAGAATCACGGTGCCGTCGATGTCGACCAGCACGGCGCCGGTCGCCTGGCGGGCGATTTCACCCGTTTCCATGACGACAGTCTTGTCGCCCCATTGGAAGGACTTGGTGATTTTGTTGAAGAGGCTCATTTTTGCTCCTATTTTGATAGCGAATCACACAGGATTCGCAAGGGGCGGAGGCTGCTCAGAACACGATGCCATTCCAGCGAAGCTCGGGACGAACTTCATTGGAATGACACAGCTTCGCTCTGTTGGGCACTCCGAAAGTGGATCGCGAAGTAAAAAACGCCTGAGCTAGCGGACTAACCCAGGCGTTTTTTCATGCGATTCGAATTACTTGCGCAGACCCAGCTTGGCGATCAGCGCGGTGTAACGCTCGGCGTCCTTGGACTTGAGGTAGTCGAGCAGCTTGCGACGGCGGCTGACCATGCGCAGCAGGCCGCGACGACCGTGGTGGTCCTTGGCGTGCGTCTTGAAGTGGGGGGTCAGCTCGTTGATACGGGCGGTCAGCAGTGCGACTTGCACTTCGGGGCTGCCGGTGTCGTTGGCTGCACGGGCGTTGTCCTTGACAACTTCGGCCTTGATGGAGGCTGCGATCATGTTGAATTTCCTTGTTCCGGGATGTTTGACTTGCGGTGAGCACTGGAACTGCCCTCACCGTGCGCCTTGCGGCATGCAAAGCTTTGGGAGTATACATCGGCCGGCTTGACCGCTCCTTCCCGCCGCCTCCCGTCA
>NZ_JBWKYW010000029.1:0-83428 GCF_059423965.1 Variovorax sp. GW458-11-26-14-LB1 | reverse complement strand
GGCGAGGGTGGCGTCGGGCAGCGGCGTGGCCATCCGGGGAGCGGGGCGTGCGGTGAGAAAAAGAAAAAAGAACGGGCGCGCGATCAGGCGACGACCACGGCCGCGCCGTCGCCGCGCTCGGAGATCACGCCGATCTCGTGTACCGATTCACCGGCAGCGCGCAGTGTGGCGGCGCAGGCGGCGGCTTCGGCCGCGTCGATCACCACGACCATGCCGATGCCGTTGTTGAAGGTGCGGTTCATCTCGATGTCGTCGATGCCGGCCACCTTCTGCAGCCAGGCGAACAGCTCGGTCTGCGGCCAGCTGCCCTTCTTCAGGTGGGCGGCGGTGCCTTCGGGCAGCACGCGCGGGATGTTCTCGAGCAGGCCGCCGCCGGTGATGTGGGCCAGGGCCTTGATCGGGTGCTTGCCCAGCGCCTCGAGCACAGGCTTCACGTACAGGTGGGTGGGCTCCATCACGGCTTCGCGGAAGGGCTTGCCGTCGAGGGTGGCGGGCAGGTCGGCACCGGCGCGCTCGATCACCTTGCGCACGAGGCTGAAGCCGTTGGAATGCACGCCGGCCGAGGCCAGGCCGAGCACCACGTCGCCGGGCTTCACGTTCTGGCCGGTGAGGATCTTCGACTTTTCGACCGCGCCGACCGCAAAGCCGGCCAGGTCGTACTCGCCGGCCGGGTACATGCCGGGCATTTCGGCGGTTTCGCCGCCGATGAGGGCACAACCCGAGATTTCGCAGCCGCGGGCGATGCCGCCGACCACGGCCGCGGCCGTGTCCACGTCGAGCTTGCCGCAGGCGAAGTAATCCAGGAAGAACAGGGGCTCGGCACCCTGCACCAGCACGTCGTTGACGCTCATGGCCACGAGGTCGATGCCGACCGTGTCGTGCATGTTCCATTCGAAGGCCAGCTTGAGCTTGGTGCCCACGCCGTCGGTGCCGCTCACCAGCACGGGTTCCTTGTAGCGCTTGGGCACTTCGAACAGCGCGCCGAAGCCGCCGATGCCGGCCAGCACGCCTTCGCGCATGGTTTTCTTCGCCAGTGGCTTGATGCGGTCGACCAGGGCGTCGCCTGCGTCGATATCGACACCGGCGTCCTTGTAGCTGAGCGGGGTGGGCGTGGAGGAGGTCATGGGCGGGCGGTGTCGAGAAGAAGGAGCGAAAAGGTTCGCGAAGCGGCGAGGAAGGGCGGGCAGGGGAGGCGCCGGCGACCGAGGCGGCCGGGCCGATAGAATTCCTCACGATTTTAAGGGCCCTCCGGGCCCCCTCCATGAACCTTCCCGGGATGAAACAGCTCGCGCTCGATATCGGCATTGCGACGGGCCCCAGCTTCGACGCCTTTTTTGCCGGCCCCAACGAGGCGGCGCTGCGACACCTGCAAGTGTGGGTCGGCGGCGCCGATGGCAGCCCCGCGCTGCACTCGCCGGTGCCGACCTACCTCTGGGGCGACAGCGGCAGTGGCAAGACCCACCTGCTCGAATCCGTGCGTGTCGCACTGGCCGAGCAGGGCGCCAGCGTGGGCTGGCTGCACGCCGGCCTGCTGGAGCCGCCCGAGTTCGATGAGCGCTGGGGCGCCGTCCTGCTCGACGACGTCCACCTCTACACCGCGGTGCAGCAGCACGCGGCCTTCAACTGGTTTGTCAACGCCCAGACCCTGCAGCGCGGCGTGGTCGCCGCCGGCGCCTTGCCGCCGGCCGACCTGCCGCTGCGCGAAGACCTGCGCACCCGCCTCGGCTGGGGCCATGTGTTCCACCTGCAGGTGCTGAGCGAAAGCGAACGCCGCGCGGTGCTGCGCCAGGCGGCCGACGCGCGCGGCGTGATGCTGTCCGACGACGTGCTCGACTTCATGCTGCACCGCTTCAGCCGCGACCTGGGCAGCCTGATGGAGCTGCTGTCGCAGCTGGACGGCTACGCCCTGCAGACCCAACGCGCGATCACCATTCCGCTGATCCGCTCCATGCTCGAAAACGAATAGACAGATAAGAAGAAGCGCCTGCTCCTCCTCGAAAAACAACCAATGATCAAGAAATTCATCGACAAGCTGCTCGGCAAGTCCGCCGGCGGCACGCAGGGCAAGAGCCGCTTCGGCAAGCGCCAGGAGGTGCCGGCAGAGGTTCACAAGATCGATCCCGCCCTGGTCGACGAACGCGCGAAGAACGTGGTCACCACGCTGCAGCAGGCCGGCTACGAGGCCTACGTGGTGGGCGGCGCGGTGCGCGACCTGCTGCTGGGCCTGCGCCCGAAGGACTTCGACGTGGCCACCAATGCCACGCCCGAGCAGGTCAAGTCGCTGTTCCGCCGCGCCTTCATCATCGGTCGGCGCTTTCGCATCGTGCACGTGGTGTACGGCCGCGGCCGCGAGCACGAGGTGATCGAGGTCTCGACCTTTCGCGCCTACATGGACAGCGCCGCCGCCGAGCAGGTGGCCGGCAACGAGCGCACCAGCAAGGGCGAGCTCGCGAGCATGAAGCACGCCGTGGACGCCAGCGGCCGCGTGCTGCGCGACAACGTCTGGGGCCCGCAGGAAGAAGACGCGGCGCGCCGCGACTTCACCGTCAACGCCATGTACTACGACCCGGCCAACCAGGTCGTGGTCGACTATCACAACGGCATCAAGGACGCCCAGAAGCTCACTCTGCGTATGATCGGCGACCCGGTCACGCGCTACCGCGAAGACCCGGTGCGCATCATTCGCGCCATCCGTTTCTCGGCCAAGCTCGCCGCGCTCGGTTTCAAGATGGAAGCCAAGACCGCCGCGCCGCTCATCGAGTCGAGCAAGCTGCTGGCCGACGTGCCGCAAAGCCGCATGTTCGACGAGATGCTCAAGCTGCTGCAGACCGGCCATGCCATCGCCACGGTCGAGCAACTGCGCAAGCTGGGGCTCGCCACCGGCATCTATCCGCTGCTCGACGTGGTGGTGGAGCGCGCCGACCAGCCCTTCGTGAAGGCCGCCCTGCAGGACACCGACCGCCGCGTCGGCGAAGGCAAGCCCGTGGCGCCCAGCTTCCTCCTGGCCTGCGTGCTGTGGGCCGACGTGCGCGATGGCTGGGCCCAGCGCCAGGAAGGCCGCCACGGCCAGCGCCCGCAGCCGCCGTTCCCGGCGCTGCAGGACGCCATCGACGACGTGTTCAATTCGCGCATCGGCGACGTGTCGGGCCGCGGCAAGCTGGCCGCCGACATGCGCGAGATCTGGATGATGCAGCCGCGCTTCGACAAGCGCACCGGCTCCACGCCCTACAGTCTGGTCGAGCAGGCGCGCTTCCGCGCGGCCTTCGACTTCATGCGCCTGCGTGCCGACGTGGGCGAGGTCGGTGAAGCCATCGCCGAGTGGTGGCAAGAGTTCAGCACCGCCGACGACCTGCGCCGCCAGGACTTGCTCGAACAGGTGCGCGAAGAACAGAAGGTGCGCCAGCGCGTGCGCCTGCGCGACCCGGCCGCTGCGCCCAAGCCGCGCAGCGAGCAGCCGGCGCGCCAGAAGCAGGCCGCCGCCGAGTCGGACGAAGGCGACGGCCCCGACATCGAGGCCGACGCCGTGCCGCCGGACGGCGAAGCCGCCGCGCCGCGCAAGCGCAAGCGCCGGCGCAAGCCACGCCCCGTGGGCGGCGGTAGCGGTGGTGGCGGCAGCGAGGGCGGCGGGAGCGCCGCAGGCGAATGAGCACGCCCGACCGGCCGAAGGACGGCAAGAAGAGCGCCCCGGCTGCCAAGGCAGCCAAGGGGGGCAAGCCCGCGCCGCGCGCCGCAGGCAAGCCGCCATCGGCCGGCAGCAAGAGCGGTCCGCCCGTGCGCCGCGCGCCTTCGCGTCCACGCGGTCCGCGCGAGGACTACCCGACCGTGCAGGCCTTCGTCGCCATCGGCGCCAACCTGGGCGATGCCGAGGCGACCGTGAAGGAGGCCATGGCCGCCATCGGCGCGTTGCAACGCACCCAGGTCACGGCCCGCTCGTCGCTCTACCGCAGCGCACCGGTCGATGCCGAAGGCCCCGACTTCATCAACGCCGTGGTGGCCGTGCGCACCGGGCTGGACGCGGAGCAGCTGCTCATCGCGCTGCAGCGCCTGGAAACGCTGGCCGGCCGCGAGCGGCCCTTTCCCAATGCGCCGCGCACGCTCGATCTCGACCTGCTGATGCACGGCAATTCGGTGATCGAAAGCCCCACGCTCACCCTGCCGCACCCGCGCATGCGCGAGCGCGCCTTCGTGCTCAAGCCGCTGGCCGAGATCGCGCCCGACAAGGTGCCGCGCGCCGCGCTGGCACGCGTGACCGGCCAGGTCATCCAGAAAATCCGCTGACTCTTGGGGCGGCCGGCATGCGGCCGCAACTGCCCGCTCTCGCCGGCGTTGCCGCGTGCGTGCGGCTGGTCGTGGCACTGCAGCTGCCGGCCTGAGCGAGCCGGTCAAGCCGGGGCCGGAAGGTCGGCCCGACCGGTCGTTCCGGTCGCGCCCGTTAAACTCGGGAAGTTTTCACGAAGGCGTCATGAAATTGTGATTGGCGCGTCCCAGGAGTTTTTTCCATGTTCGGCAAGCTGCTGCCCCGAGAGGGCAATTTTTTTGAAATGTTCAACCAGCATGCCGAGCGCATCGTGGAGGCGGCGCGTGCGTTCGAGCAGCTCGTCACCCACTATGCGGACGTGCATCTGCGCGAACAGTACAACCGCGACGTCGACAACGCCGAGCGCGCCGCCGACCGCGTGACGCACGACGTCAACCGCCTGATCCACAAGACCTTCATCACGCCCATCGACCGCGAGCAGATCCACAAGCTCATCAACACGATGGACGACGTGGCCGACCTGATCCAGGACTCGGCCGAGACCATGGCGCTGTACGACGTGCGCCACATGACCGACGAGATCGTGCGCCTCACCGCCCTGAGCGTGAAGTGCTGCGACCGCCTCAAGGATGCCGTGAAGTACCTCGGCAAGATCGCCGACCCGGCCGTGGCCGAGGCCACGCTCAAGACCTGCGAGGAAATCGACCGCCTCGAATCCGACGCCGACCGCGTGATGCGCAGCGCCATGAGCAAGCTGTTCCGCGAGGAGCCGGACGTGCGCGAGGTCATCAAGCTCAAGGCGATCTACGAGCTGCTCGAGACGATCACCGACAAGTGCGAGGACGTGGCCAACGTGATCGAGGGCATCGTCCTCGAGAATTCCTGAAAACGGGTAGCAGCCGATGACAACGGTGCAGGTCGCCCTCTGGGTGGTGGTGGTGCTGGTCGCGCTCGCGATCCTGTTCGACTTCATGAACGGCTTCCACGATGCCGCCAATTCGATCGCGACGGTGGTGTCCACCGGCGTGCTCAAGCCGGGGCAGGCCGTGGTGTTCGCGGCTTTCTTCAACCTGATCGCGATCTTCGTCTTCCACCTGAGCGTGGCGGCGACCGTGGGCAAGGGCATCGCCCAGCCCGGCGTGGTCGACGTGCACGTGGTGTTCGGGGCGCTCATCGGCGCCATCAGCTGGAACCTCGTCACCTGGTACTACGGCATCCCGAGCAGCTCCTCGCACGCGCTGATCGGCGGCATCGTGGGCGCCGTGATCGCCAAGACGGGTACCAGCGGCCTCGTGGCTTCCGGCATCTGGAAGACCGTGGCCTTCATCTTCGTGTCGCCGCTGCTGGGCTTCCTGCTGGGCTCGCTGATGATGATCGTGGTGGCCTGGGGCTTCCGGCGTGCCACGCCGTCGCGCGTGGATCGGTGGTTCCGGCGATTGCAGCTGGTCTCGGCCGGCGCCTACAGCCTGGGCCACGGCGGCAACGACGCACAGAAGACCATCGGCATCATCTGGATGCTGCTGATCGCCACCGGCTACGCCTCGGCCAGCGACGCGGTGCCGCCGACCTGGGTCATCGTGAGCTGCTACGCCGCCATTGCGCTGGGCACCATGTTCGGCGGCTGGCGCATCGTGAAGACCATGGGCCAGAAGATCACCAAGCTCAAGCCGGTGGGCGGCTTCTGCGCCGAGACCGGCGGGGCGCTGACCCTGTTCCTGGCCACCGCGCTAGGCATTCCGGTGTCGACTACGCACACCATCACGGGCGCCATCGTCGGCGTCGGTGCCACGCAGCGCGCCAGCGCGGTGCGCTGGGGCGTGGCGGGGAACATCGTCTGGGCCTGGGTCCTGACCATTCCCGCCTCGGCCTTCGTCGCGGCGATGGCTTACTGGTTCAGCTGGCAGATCTTCTGAAGCACTGAAGCGTCGGCGCCTCGTTCGCAGAGGTCGCCGCGCCCGATCCGGCTACTGTGAGATTTTTCGGCCTTCTTCGATCTGGTGTTCGAAGTAGTGCTGGAAGCTGTACACGATGCTCGCCATCAGGATCGAGCTCCCGAAGAACAAAGACGCGACCACGGCGCCGATCGTGAGCCAGTTGGTCTGGCCCGGCGCGGCGTCGGGCGCTGCGCCGGCGTTGAAGCGGGCATTCCATTTTTCGGGCGTCATCAGGCCGTAGATGATCGCCATCAACGCGCAGCCCGCGATCGTGAAGCCGAGCAGCGGGATCAGCGCCCAGCTCACGCCGTCGTCCACGCCGTACATGCGCAGGCGCTCGATGCCGTAGATGCCCAGCGCGGTGGGAATGGGCAACAGCCAGCCGAGCCAGTCGCCCATGCCGCGCAGGTAGAAGCGGTGCAGGCCCAGCGGGCCACCGAGGAAGGAGAGCCAGGCGGCGACGGTCTTGCTTTTCATTTTCTTCATCACATCATTCGGGTTTGGTGCGGCTGCCTTCGCCGAGTACTTTTTCCATCAGGACCACGTCGCGCCAGGCGTCGAACTTCCAGCCGCAGTCTTTCAGCACGCCCACGTGCGTGAAGCCCTGGCTGCGGTGCACGCCGACCGAGCCGGCGTTGGCCGAATCGCCGATCACCGCGATCAGCTTGCGCACGCCGACCGCTTCGGCCGCCTGCGAAAGCGCCGCCAGCAGCTGTGCGCCCACGCCCTTGCCGCGCGCGGCCTCGGACATGTAGATCGAGTCTTCGGCCGAAAACCGGTAGGCCGGGCGGGGCTTGAACCAGTTGCAGTAGGCAAAACCCAACACTTCGCCGTTTTCTTCGGCCACGAGGTAGGGCAGGTTCTTGCCCAGCACGTCGGCGCGCCGGGCGGCCATGTCGGCCTCGGACGGAGGCTCGGTTTCGAAGGTGCCGGTGCCGTGCAGCACGTGGTGGGCATAGATGGCCGTGATGGCTGCGATGTCTTCGTCGCGGCTGGGGCGGAGGGTGAGGGTCATGCGGGTGGGGCAGGCGGCGCGGGGCCGGAATTCGGAGAAAAACCCGGGTCGGGCTATAATCGTGGGCTTTTCAGCGTGCGCTGGCCGGGTGGCCATGTCGCGTGTCTCGACGCTGGAAGAACATCGTGAGCGGGCCTCTTTCTATTTGAACTGGCTCGCTGACCACCCAAGGATAAATCATGGTCGTCATTCGACTCTCCCGCGGCGGCTCCAAAGGCCGTCCGTTCTTCAACATCGTCGTGTCGGACAAGCGCGTTCGCCGCGATGGCCGTTTCATCGAGCGCCTGGGTTTCTACAACCCGACCGCCAAGGAAAACGAAGAAAGCATCCGCATCGCCCAGGACCGCCTCGCGTACTGGAAGAGCGTCGGTGCCCAGGCTTCGCCCACGGTGCTGCGCCTGATCAAGCAAGCCGCTGCCGCGGCCCCCAAGGCGGCCGCCTAAGCCGCCCGCACGGCGATGCTGCCCACACTCGAAGCCGCCGAACTGCCGGCGGATGCGATCGAGGTCGGACGCATCGCCGATGCCTGGGGCATCAAGGGCTGGTTCAAGGTCCTGCCCCACAGCGCCCAGCCCGAGGCGCTTTTTTCTTCCAAGCGTTGGTTCCTGCAGGCTCCCGGAGCCTCCACACCTGCCGCTTTTCGGCTCGCGGTTCGCGAAGCCAAAGAACATTCCGACTGCATCGTCGCCTCGTCCGAGGATGTGCCCGACCGCAATGCGGCCGAGGCGCTGCGCGGCGCGCGCGTGTTCGTGCCGCGCTCGAGCTTCCCGACCGCCGGCGACGACGAGTACTACTGGGTCGACCTGATCGGCCTGTCGGTCGTCAACCGCGAAGGCGTCGTGCTCGGTGCGGTGCGCGAACTGCTCGCCACCGGCCCGCAGACCACGCTGGTGCTGACGGCCGAAGAAGACGGCAAGGCCATCGAGCGCATGGTGCCGTTCGTCTCGGTCTTCGTCGACAAGGTCGACCTGCCCGGCCGCCTCATCACGGTCGACTGGCAACCCGATTTCTGATCCGGGCCGCGCGCGCATGCGCTTCGACGTCCTCACGCTTTTTCCCGAACTGTTCGCGCCCTTCATGGCCAGCGGCGTGACGCGTCGCGCCTACGAGTCCAAGCAGGTCGAGGTCGTGCTGTGGAATCCGCGCGATTTCGCCCAGGGCAACTACAAGCGAGTGGACGATCGTCCCTTCGGCGGCGGCCCCGGCATGGTGATGATGGCGGAGCCGCTGACGGCCTGTCTCGATGCCGCGCTGGCCGCTCGCGGCGCACCGGCGCCGGTGGTGCTGTTCTCGCCCATCGGCGAGGCGCTGCGCCACGAGGCCGTCGAGCGCTGGTCGGCGAGCGAGGGTGCGGTACTGGTCTGCGGGCGCTACGAAGGCATCGACCAGCGCTTCATCGACGCGCGAGTCACCCACCAGGTCAGCCTCGGCGACTTCGTGCTGTCGGGCGGCGAGATCGCGGCCATGGCGCTGCTCGACGCCGTGGCCCGCCTGCAGCCCGGCGTGCTGGGCGACGAGGCCAGCCATGTGCAGGACAGCTTCAACCCGGCGCTCGACGGCCTGCTCGACTGCCCGCACTACACACGGCCCGAGCAGTGGAACGGGCAGGGCGTTCCGGCGCCGCTGCTCTCGGGCCACCATGCGCAGATCGAGCGCTGGCGGCGCGACCAGCGTCTGGCCATCACGGCCGCGCGGCGCCCCGAGTTGATCGATGCCGCACGGGCGGCAGGCAAGCTCAACAAGGCCGATGAGGCCGCGCTGAAAAAAAAGCTATAATCCGCGGTTCCCCGATCCTCTGTCCGGCCGCGTCCGGTTTCTTGGTGGTTTTCCGCCAAAGCCCACGGCGCCTTTAGTGCAGCCCGAAACGATCGATATCCAGGAAATCATGAACCTCATCCAGACCCTCGAGCAGGAAGAAATTTCCCGTCTCGGCAAGACCATCCCCGATTTCATGCCCGGTGACACGGTCATCGTCAGCGTGAACGTCGTCGAAGGCAGCCGCAAGCGCGTGCAGGCCTACGAAGGCGTCGTGATCGCCAAGCGCAACCGTGGCCTCAACAGCGGCTTCACCGTGCGCAAGATCTCCAGCGGCGAAGGCGTGGAGCGTACGTTCCAGACCTACAGCCCGCTGATCGCCGGCATCGAAGTCAAGCGCCGCGGCGACGTGCGCCGTGCCAAGCTGTACTACCTGCGTGAGCGCAGCGGTCGTTCGGCACGTATCAAGGAAAAGCTGCCGGGCAAGTCGCAGAAGGCTGCGTCGGCCGCTTAATCAGCCGCCGTCCTTTCTGCTCAAAAAGCCGCCGCTCTGGCGGCTTTTTGCGTTGGCGCCGCGCTTCAAGACAGTTTTCCATTTTTACGCTCTACTCCTTTCATCCCGCCACAGGCCGCATCCTCTCTTGACCTCCTCCACTTCCGCCCCCACGTCCTCCGCCGTCGTCGAACCCGTCAATGCCGTGGTGCCGCCCGCGTTGCTGCAGATCGACCCGCGCCAGGCGCCCTTCGTGGACGGAAGCGATGGTCTGCCGGCGGTGGTGCCGGCGCAGCTGACGGCAACGGCCCTGCGCGCGCGCTTTGCCTCGCCGCCCGTGTGGACGCCCGAGCTGCGCCGCGAGCCCCGCATGACCGACCGCGTGCCGGCCCAGGCCGCCGTGCTGGTGCCGATCGTGCAGCGCCCGCAAGGCGCGACCGTGCTGCTCACCGAGCGCACCACGCACCTGTCGACCCATTCGGGGCAGGTGGCCTTTCCCGGCGGGCGCGTCGACCCTGAAGACGCCAACATCCAGGCCGCCGCCCTGCGCGAAGCCTGGGAAGAGGTCGGCCTGTCGGCGCAGTTCATCGAGGTGCTCGGCACCTTGCCGACCTACACGACTGTCACTTCGTTCGTCGTGACCCCGGTGGTCGCGCTGGTGCAGCCCGACTTCGTGCTGGACATCAATCCGTTCGAGGTGGCCGAGGCCTTCGAGGTGCCGCTGGCCTGGCTGATGGACCCGGCCAACCACCGCCGTCACGCGGTCAGCGCCACCGATGGGGTCCGTCGCGAGTGGTACTCGATGCCGTACGTCGACGGGCCGCACGAGCGCTTCGTCTGGGGCGCCACGGCGGGCATGTTGCGCAACCTCTACCGCTTCCTCGCCGCCTGAGCCGGATCGGGTGGCACCTGGGGCCAAAACCTTCAGGTGCTCTCGCTATCATCGAAGGATGAGCTTCTTTGCCATCCTGTGCGCGTTGCTGATCGAGCAGGTGCGGCCGCTGGGTCCGCACAACCCCGTGTACGGCGGCGTCCTGGCGTGGACGCGCTGGACCAGCCGCAACTTCGATGCGGGCAAGCCGCACCACGGATGGATCGCCTGGGGGCTCGCGGTGTTCGTGCCCACGCTGCTGTCGCTGGGCGTGCACTGGCTGCTGGTGCTCACGCTGGGCCTGCCGTTCGCCGTGCTGTGGAGCGTCGCGGTGCTCTACATGACGCTGGGCTTTCGCCAGTTCAGCCACCATTTCACCGACATCCGCGATGCGCTCGACGAGGGCGACGAGCCGCTCGCGCGCTCGCTGCTGGCGCACTGGCAGGGCGTCGATGCCGCCGAGCTGCCGCGCAGCGAAATCGTGCGCCATGTGATCGAGCATTCGGTCATTGCGGCGCACCGGCATGTCTTCGGCGTGCTGGCCTGGTTCTCGGTGCTTGCGGCTCTCGGCCTGGGGCCGGCGGGCGCGGTGTTCTATCGCATGAGCGAGTTCGTCGCGCGCTACTGGGCCCACAAGAACGGCGCGCCGGTGCAGCCCTCGAGCGTGGCGGTGCAGGACGCGGCCGAGCGGGCCTGGCATGCCGTCGACTGGCTGCCCGCGCGCATCACGGCGCTCGGCTTCGCCGTGGTCGGCAGCTTCGAAGAGGCCATCGATTGCTGGCGCAACGACGCGCGGCGCTTCCCCAACGAGAACGACGGCGTGATCCTCGCGGCCACGTCCGGCGCGGTGAACGTGCGCCTGGGTGGCGGCTCGCTGAGCCCGATCCCGGTGGCCGATCCGCTGCCGCGCGCGCAGGCCGGCGAGTCGCCAAGCGTCGGCCGGCGCCTGGACAGTGGCAGCACGCCGGGGCGCGAGCCCGAGCCCGGCCACCTGCGCAGCGTGGTCGGCCTGGTCTGGCGCTCGGTCGTGATGTGGATGGTGCTGCTGGCCTTGCTCACGCTCGCGCGCTTGCTCGGCTGACCCCATGACCACTCCGCCCTTCTGGAGCCCGCGCATCGGCGCGCTCGAGCCTTACGTGCCCGGCGAGCAGCCGCGCATCGCCAACCTCGTCAAGCTCAACACCAACGAGAACCCGTACCCGCCGTCGCCGGAGGCCATCGCGGCGATCCAGCGCGCGGCCGCCGACGGGTTGGAGCGCTACCCCGACCCCACGTCGCTCGCGCTGCGCGAAGCTGTGGCGCGCCGCCACGGGCTGCAGATCGGTGAGGTGTTCGCGGGCAACGGCTCGGACGAAGTGCTCGCGCACGCGTTCTTCGCCTTCTTCCAGCAGGCGCAGCCGCTGCTGATGCCCGACGTGAGCTACAGCTTCTACAAGGTCTATGCCCAGCTCTACGGCATCGCCTGCGAGCAGCTGCCGGTCGATGAGGGCCTGCACATCGACATCGATGCGTTCGCGGCGCGCGCACGGCAGGGCTGCGGCGGCATCGTCATCGCCAACCCGAACGCGCCGACCGGCATCGGCCAGCCGCTGGCGCGCATCGAGCAGCTGCTTGCGGCATGCCCCGATCGCGTCGTGCTGGTCGACGAGGCGTATGTCGATTTCGGCGGCGAGAGTACGCTGTCGCTGATCAGTCGGTATCCGAACCTGCTCGTGGTGCAGACCCTGTCCAAGTCGCGCTCGCTGGCCGGCCTGCGCGTCGGTTTCGCCTGCGGGCAGGCGCACCTGATCGACGCGCTCGTGCGGGTCAAGGACAGCTTCAATTCGTACCCGATCGACCGGCTGGCCTCGGCCGGCGCCGTGGCTTCGCTGGATGATGAGGCGTGGTTCCGCAAGACATGCGACCAGGTCGTCGACACGCGCGAAGGCCTGACTCTGCAGCTCGAGGACCTGGGCTTCGAGGTGCTGCCGTCGCAGGCCAACTTCGTGTTCGCGCGCCACCCGCAGCGCGATGCGGCCGAGCTGGCCGCCTTGCTGCGCGAGCGTGCGGTACTGGTGCGGCATTTCAAGCAGCCGCGCATCGCGCAGTACCTGCGCATCAGCATCGGCACGCGGGACCAGTGCAGCGCGCTCGTGCAGTGCCTGCAGGACATCCTGGCCTGACACCCCGAGGCAAGCCCATGTCGACCCTTCACGCCGATCCGCGCGCCGTGGCCTGCGCATCGTTCTGGCAAGCCTTGAGCGACAGGCTCGAGAGCCTGCATGCCTTGTCGGGCCCCGCGC
The DNA here is from genome assembly GCF_059423965.1 of Variovorax sp. GW458-11-26-14-LB1. Classification (NCBI taxonomy): domain Bacteria; kingdom Pseudomonadati; phylum Pseudomonadota; class Betaproteobacteria; order Burkholderiales; family Comamonadaceae; genus Variovorax; species Variovorax sp. GW458-11-26-14-LB1. The sequence continues at coordinate 70,820 of NZ_JBWKYW010000029.1, read as the reverse complement.
TGGTGGAGGCGCTGAACGCGCTGCTGCAGCCCTTCTTTCCGAACCTGGCCGCCGAAGTGCAGGGCGACCCGCCGGCTTTCACGCTCGTGCTGACGGCGCACGGCGCCGAAGCCGATTTCGAAGACCTCATGGCCCTGGTGCGCAGCGCGCCCGCGTTGCCCCAGGTCGAGGTGGAGGCCTTCCGGCAGCGCATGCGCGAAGGTTTCAGCATGCGCATGAACGACTTCGAACTCGCCTGCTCGGACGTTCTCGTGAAGCACGAGCCCTACAGGGGGCGGGTGGCGCTGGAGATCGGCTTTGCCAAGCCCATTCCGATGGACATGCAGGACCACGCGCGCCACATGAGCCTGATCATGCTCGACCACATCCTGGGCGAGTACGACTTCGCGGTGAAGGTCGGGCCGGTCGATCATGTCGAGGCCGATGCGCAAGCGGATTTCGATGGCGTGCCGCTCGATGACTTCGTGTCTCTGTTCGATGCATGCTGGCGCGAGGACCTGGGCCACACGGGCGTGTTTCCCGCCGGCGAGCACGGCTGGTCCGGCCTGACCGCCACGCGCACCGCGGAGGACGGCAGAGAGGTCGAGGCGGTCGTCATGCGAAACGACGCCGCGAATGCGCTGCTCGGACGTGCCGACCTGGGTCATCGGCTCTCGGCTGCCATCCCCGTCGAATCGGGCGAAGAACTGGACGAGGCGCGTGGCTACGAAGACCGGCTGGCCGCGCTGCTGCAGACGCACGGCGAAGGCTGCTGCACGCACATCGTGCTGGAGGAGGGCGTTCGCACCGTGCACTTCCATGTGGCCGATGCGCAGGCGGCCATTGCGCATGCGCAATCGGTTCAGGAAGCGTTGGAGTTGCCGGTGACGCTGGCCCTGGCCTTTGACCCGACCTGGAAGTCGTACCGCACCTGGCTGGCCTGAGCGCGGTCCGCCCTTCGGTGCTGCGTCAGTAGCGTGTCTGGCTCAGCTCGGCGAACAACTCGCCGTAGATCTTGTAGCGCGAGGCGCTGATCGGTCCGGGTTGCGTCGCCGTTTCGACGTTCGAGATCACGCCGCAGCCGGGTTCGTGCAGGTGGGTGCAGTTGTAGAACTTGCAGTCGCCCGTGTGCTCGGCGATGTCGGGCATGAGGCCGGCGAGCTGCATCGGCTCGATGTGGTTCAGGCCGAATTCCTGGAAGCCTGGCGAGTCGATGAGGCCGGTGGTGCGGGCCTCGTCGATCCAGTACCAGGTGGTGCTGGTGGTCGTGTGCTTGCCCGAGTTGAGCGCCTGCGAAATCTCTTGCGTCAGCACGCTCGCGCCGGGCACCAGCAGGTTGGTGAGCGTGCTCTTGCCCGAGCCCGATGGGCCGAGTACCAGCGTCGACTTGCCCGCCAGCAGCTTCATCAGCGACGCGTAGTCCGTCTCGCCCGAGGCCTTGAGCGACAGCGGCAGCACGCCGTGGTGCATGCGGCGGTAGGGCGCCAGCTTGGCCCAGGCGCGCGCAAAGGGTTCGACGAGGTCGCTCTTGTTGAGCGCGATGATGGGCGTGATGCGCTCGGCCTCGGCCGCGATCAGTGCGCGTGCCAGCTGGTGTTCGGAAAACTCGGGCTCGGCCGCGATCAGGATCAGCACGTGGTCGAGGTTGGCCGCGAACGACTTGGTGCGGATCTCGTCCTGCCGGTAGAAGAGGTTGCGCCGCGGCAGCACCTCTTCGATGGTGCCTTCGTCTTCGGTGGCCTGCCAGCGCACGCGGTCGCCGACCACGGCCTGGCTCTTCTTGCCGCGCGGGTGGCAGATCAGCCGCTCGCCCGTGGGCGTTTCGACGAGGCAGTGACGCCCGTGGCTGGCGACGACGAGGCCGTCGTGGTGCGCCTTCCCCGTGTTGTGCGCAGCGGGGGTGAAGGCGGCGCGGCCCGGCTTAGCCACAGGCGCGTGTCCTCATGCGGCGGGGCTCGCGACCAGCGCGTCGGCTTGTCGTGCGCAGTCGAAGTCGGTGATCGACAGGCCGTTCACATCGTGCGTGTTGAAGCGCACCACGCAGCGGTTGTAGTGCACCGACAGGTCGGGGTGGTGGTCCTGCGTGTGGGCCACCATGGCCAGTGCATTCACGAAGGCGATGGTCTCGAAGTAGTTCGCGAAGGTGAAGGTCTTCTCGATCGCGACATCGGCGCCGTCGCCGGTGAGCTTCCAGCCGTCGAGCTGGGCCAGGCCCGAGACGATCTCGGTGGCGCTCAGGGCCTTGCGGGGCGGAAGGTTCTTCCAGTCCTTGGGTTTGAACATGCTGCTCATGAGGGGCTTCGCTGAAAAGGTGGGTCGAGGGTCACGCCGCGGTCATGCGCGCAAGGCGCTCGGAGGCGGGCGGGTGGGAGTAGTAGAACTTGACGAACACCGGGTCGGGCGTGAGCGTCGAGGCGTTGTCCTGGTAGAGCTTGAGCAGGGCGGCCGACAGGTCGGCGCCGCTGGTCTGCGCCACGGCGTAGGCGTCGGCCTCGAACTCGTGCTTGCGCGACAGGCGCGCCGGCAGCGGGGCGACGAAGAAGCTGAACACCGGCACGGCCAGCATGAACAGCAGCAGCGCCAGCGCGTTGTTGGGCGCGGCCGGCGACAGGTTGGGCTGCACGCCCAGGCCGGCATAGAACCAGACCTGGGTCGACACCCAGCCCAGGAGCGCGAAGCCGGCCAGGCTCAGCGCGAACATCGCGATGAGGCGCTTCACGATGTGGCGGTGCTTGAAGTGGCCGAGCTCGTGCGCGAGCACGGCTTCGACTTCGCCGGCGTTGAGCTGGCGCAGCAGCGTGTCGTAGAACACCACGCGCTTGCTGGCGCCGAAGCCGGTGAAGTAAGCATTGGCGTGCGCGCTGCGCGTGCTGCCGTCCATCACGAACAGGCCCTTGGCCGCGAAGCCGCAGCGCTTCATGAGCGCGGTGACGCGCGCCTTGAGCGTCGGGTCGTCCAGCGGCTTGAACTTGTTGAACAGCGGCGCGATGAAGGTCGGGTAGATCAGCATCAGCAGCAGGTTGAAGCCCATCCACGCGCCCCAGGCCCAGAGCCACCACAGCGTGCCGGCCGCACCCATGAGCCACAGGATGAGTGCCGCGATCGGCAGCCCGATCAGCGCGCCGAGCAGCGTCGACTTGACGGCGTCGGTGAGCCAGAGCTTCCAGGTCATCTTGTTGAAGCCGAAGCGCTCCTCGAGCCGGAAGGTCTGCCACAGCGTGAACGGCAGCTCCAGCAGGCCGCCGATGACGGCAAAGGCCGCCAGCAGCGCCAGTTGCTGCACCATGCCGCCGCCCAGCCACACCAGCAGCAGCTTGTTCAGCAGGTCGAGCCCGCCGAGCAGCGTCCAGCCCAGCAGCAGGGCGGCGCCCCAGGCCATCTCGACGAGCCCGAAGCGTGCCTTGGCGATCGTGTAGTCGGCCGCCTTCTGGTGCGCGGCGAGCGTGATGGTTTGTGCAAAAGCTTCCGGCACGGCGCCGCGGTGGCGCGCCACATGGCGCACCTGGCGGGTGGCCAGCCAGAACTTCACGAGCAGGCCCGCCACGAGCGCCGCCGCGAAGGCAAGGGTGAAGATGAGCGAATAAGACATCATGAAGCGGCGAGTTTAGTCCCCGGTATATCGGGGTGCAGGCCTTCGACGACAATCCTGCGATGCCCGAATCCCTTGACCCGACGCCCCCCGCAGCCGCCCCCACCCTGAAGAAAAGCGACCAGAACCTGGTCTGGCTCGACTGCGAAATGAGCGGCCTCGACCCCGAGAAAGAGCGCTTGCTCGAGATCGCCGTGGTCGTCACCGGCCCCGACCTCACGCCCCGCATCGACGGCCCCGTGCTCGTCATCCACCAGAGCGACGCCGTGCTCGACGGCATGGACGCCTGGAACAAGGGCACCCACGGCCGCAGCGGCCTGATCGACAAGGTCAAGGCCTCCACGCTGGACGAAGCCGCGGCCGAGCAGCAGCTGCTCGAATTCATCGCCAAGTACATCCCCAGGAGCGGCTCGCCGATGTGCGGCAACACCATCGGGCAGGACCGGCGCTTCCTGGTCAAGTTCATGCCCAAGCTCGAGGCGTACTTCCATTACCGCAACCTCGACGTCAGCACCCTCAAGGAGCTGGCCAAGCGCTGGAAGCCGGCGGCCTACACCGCCTTCAAGAAGCAGCAGGCGCACACCGCGCTGGCCGACGTGCACGAGTCCATCGAGGAGCTCGCGCACTACCGGGAAACCTTCCTGCGCTTGGTGGATTGACAACAATTAGGTAAAAACCCGAAGCCGTGCCATAATCGCAGGCTTCGCTGATTTGAACGCGTCTTTGGACACAGATCAGCGTCTCTCGCATCTCCCTATCTTGCACACCGCGCCCGATCGCATTCGCTGATCAAAAAGGGCCGCAGCCTCCGACGAAAGCCGGAAGTTGAATGTCGTTGGATGGTTGATGTTTTTAACCACCAACGGGGCGCCGCCTACGGCAGCGCTCGCGTTTGAGATTGATATTCATGACCGACGCTTTTGAAGCGCAGGGCGAACTCGCGCCTGTGCAATCCGCTACCCATAACGAATTCACCGCTGTCGCGGAAACCGTGTCCGAGGCTCCGATCCTCGACGCACTGGACGCTGCAGCCCCCGAGGCCGCCGAAGCCGAAGCGCCTGCCGCGCCCAACGGTTTCATCAAGCTGGGCCTCGCCCCCGAACTGATCGCCGCCGTGGCCGACATGGGTTTCACCCAGCCGACCACTGTGCAGGAAAAGGTCGTGCCGATCGCCATGGGCGAAGCCGGTTCGGCCCGCTTCGTCGACCTGATGGTGTCCAGCCAGACCGGCTCGGGCAAGACCGCCGCCTTCTTGCTGCCCGTGCTGCACACGCTGATCAAGCGCCAGGCCGAAGCCGAAGCCGAAGCCAAGGCCGAGTTCCAGCGCCTGGCCGCTGAGGCTGCTGCCCGTGGCGAAGCGCCGCTCAAGAAGCCCAAGCGCAAGGACCCGACCAACGCCCGTCATTTCAAGGCCGCCACCCCCGGTGCCCTGATCCTGTGCCCGACGCGCGAACTCGCGCAGCAGGTTGCACACGACGCCATCGAACTGGTTCGCCATTGCCGCGGCCTGCGCGTCGCCAACGTGGTGGGCGGCATGCCTTACCAGCTGCAGATCGCCAAGCTGCAGAACGCCGACCTCGTGGTTGCCACGCCGGGCCGTCTGCTCGACCTGCAGCGCTCGCAGCAGCTCAAGCTCGAGCAGGTCAAGTTCCTGGTCGTCGACGAAGCCGACCGCATGCTCGACCTCGGCTTTGCCGACGACCTGGCTGAAGTCAACCAGCTCACCATCGAGCGCCAGCAAACGATGATGTTCAGCGCCACCTTCGCACCGCGCATCCAGCAGCTGGCCCAGCGCGTCATGCGCGAGCCGCAGCGCATCACCATCGACAGCCCGCAAGAGAAGCACGCCAACATCAAGCAGTCGCTGTACTGGGCCGACAACAGCCAGCACAAGCGCAAGCTGCTCGACCACTGGCTGCGCGACACCAGCATCAACCAGGCGATCGTGTTCGCCAGCACGCAAGTCGAGTGCGACGGCCTCGCCAACGACCTGCAGCAAGAAGGCTTCAGCGCCGTCGCGCTGCACGGCGCCCTGAGCCAGGGCCTGCGCAACCGCCGCCTGATGGCACTGCGCCAGGGCCAGGTGCAGATCCTGGTGGCCACCGACGTTGCCGCCCGCGGCATCGACGTGCCGACCATCACCCACGTCTTCAACTTCGGCCTGCCGATGAAGGCCGAGGACTACACCCACCGCATCGGCCGCACCGGCCGTGCCGGCCGCGATGGCCTGGCCATCACGTTCGCCGAGTTCCGCGATCGCCGCAAGATCATGGACATCGAGCACTACAGCCGCCAGCAGTTCAAGGCGGAAGTGGTTGCCGGCCTCGAGCCGCAACAGCGCATGCCGCAATCGCGTCCCCCGATGGGCGAGTACCGCGGTGGCCGTGGCGACAACTTCTCGCGTGATCGCAAGTTCGGCAACGGCGGTGCAGGCGGCGGCGGTGGCTACCGCGGCAACAACAACGGTGGCGGCTATGCCGGCGCCAGCGGCTTCAACGACCGCAATTCGCGCGGTCCGGCCCAGGGCCAAGGCCCGCGCGGCTTCCAGGGCGGCCAGAACGCCGGCTTCGGCGGCGGCCGTGACGAAGGCGGCAATGGCGGCGGCTACGGTCGCAAGCCGGGCTGGGGCGACAGCGCCCCGCGCGGCGGCCACGGCCATGGCGGCGGTCGAGGCGACGGCGGTTTCGCACCCCGTGAAGGCTTTGCGCCCCGCGAAGGTTTCGCACCGCGCGGCAACGGCGCCGGTCACGGCGGCCCGGGCAAGGTGTTCGTGCCCCGCGACGCGCAAAAGCGCGCGTTCAAGCCCAGCCGCTGATCGCCCCCGCAAGCGGCCCTGAAAAGGGCCGCTTCCCCCTCAAAAAGCCCGCGCTTCTCACGAACGTGGGCTTTTTCGTTGTCGGGTTTCCGAGCACTCCGGCGCCCATGAAGTTGGTTGACACCTGAATCGATGAAAAGTAATGTAATGACGCATTGCTTCTCCCCGGTCCGTTCGCGGCTACCGGTTCATCGACACCTGTTCTCGACTTTCGATCATGAAAATTGCGATCCTTGGGGGTGGCCACGGCGCCTATGCGGCCGCCGCGGACCTGTCTGAAACCGGCCATGAAGTGCGCCTGTGGCGCCGCGACGCCGCCGCGCTCGAATCCGTCGTGCAGGCCGGCGCGATCACGCTGAAAGACGCGGCCGGGGCGCGCGAGGTGCCCATCGCGCTGGCCACCGCCGACATCGGCGCCGCGCTGAAGGGCGCCGAACTCATCGTCATTCCCACGCCCGCCATCGCCCAGCACGACATCGCGCTGGCCATGGCGCCGCACCTGGTCGACGGCCAGGTCGTGTTCCTGCCGCCGGGCACCTTCGGCAGCTACGTGATGGCACAGGCGGTGAAGGCCGCCGGCAACCGCGCCGACGTGGCCTGGGCCGAGACCGGCACCTTGCCGTACCTTGCGCGCAAGCACGGCGAGCGCGAAGTCAACGTCACCATCCGCGCGATCCGCCTGCCCACCGGCGTCTACCCGGCACGCAAGGAGGCGCAGGCCATCGAGGTGATCCGCCGCGCCTACCCGGCCGTGCACGGCTGCGGCGATGCGCTCTCGGGCGCGCTGATGAACGCCGGCCCCGTCATCCACCCGCCGCTGATGGTGATGAACGCCGCCCCGCTGCAGCACTTCGAGCGCTGGGACATCCACAACGAAGGCACCCAGCGTGCGGTGCGCGACGTGACCGACCGCCTTGACCGCGAGCGCATGGCCGTGCGCGAAGCGTTCGGACAGGGCGCGCCGCACTATCCGCTGGCCGACCACTACAACAACGACCAGTGGATGTACGGCGACGCGCACAAGCAGCTCGTCAAGTCGGGCGACTGGCGCGAGAACATCGACCTGCACACGCACCGCTACATCACCGAAGACACCGAACTCGGCCTGGCCTTCCTGGCCTCGGCCGCGCGCCATGCGGGCGTGGATGCGCCCATCGCGCACGGCCTGCTGGCCATCGTCGGCGGCTTCCTCGGGCGCGACCTGCGCCAGGGCCCGCGCACCTTCGAAAGCCTGGGCCTGGCCAGCCTGAGCGCGACCCAGCTCAAGCAGAGGCTGCACGATGGCGAATGAGCCCGCGCTGCCGCGCTTCGCCGCCGTGGGCGCCGGCCGCATGGGGCGCGGCATCGCCATCGCGTTCGCCTATGCGGGCCACCGCATCGCGCTGATCGACCTGCGCCCGCGCACGCCCGAGGCGTGGCAGCGCCTGCGCGACGAGGCGCAGGCGGAAATCACTGCGAGCCTCTCAGGCCTTGCGCAGCTCGGCGTGATCGATGCCTCGCAGGTCGAACGCATCGCCGCGCGCGTGGACTTCGTGAATGCAGCAGGAGCACCACGCGCATTGGCCGCCGCCGAGCTGGTGTTCGAAGGCGTGCCCGAAACCATGGACGCCAAGCGCGAGGCCTTCGAGCAGCTCAACCGCCATTGCCGCGACGACGCGATCCTCACCTCGACCACCAGCAGCATCCTCGTGACGCAGCTGGCCGCGCTGGTGCGCCGGCCCGAGCGCTTCCTGAACATGCACTGGCTCAACCCGGCCTACGTGATTCCCGTGGTCGAGCTGAGCTGCCACCCCGGCACCGACGCCGGCGTGCTCGCACGCACCAAGGCGCTGATGGAGGCCATCGGCAAGCTGCCCGTGGTCTGCGGCGCGTCGCCCGGCTACATCGTGCCGCGCCTGCAAGCGCTCGTGATGAACGAGGCGGCCCGCATGATCGAAGAAGGCGCTGCCACAGCGGAAGAAATCGACAAGGCCACGCGCTACGGCCTGGGCCTGCGCTTCGCGGCGCTCGGCGTGGTCGAGTTCATCGACTTCGGCGGCTGCGACATCCTGCACCACGCGAGCCGCGAGATGTCGGCCTCGCTCGACGCGGGGCGCTACACCGCGCCGGCCATCGTCGGGCGCATGGTCGAGGAAGGCCGGCTCGGTCTCAAGACCGGCAGTGGCTTCTACGACTACGCGGGCCGCGACACTGCCGCGTATCGGCGCGATGTGCTCTCGCGCACGCTCGGCGAACTCAAGCACGCGGGCCTGTGGCGCGCGGCGGCCGACGAGACGCTGTCATGACGATCCGCCGCGCCTTCGCCGACCTGTCGGTGGGGCAGGTGCACCACGCCGTGTGCGGCGATGCGCAGGCGCCGGCCGTGTTGCTGCTGCACCAGTCGCCGCGCAGCTGGGCCGAGTACCGCGAGGTGCTGCCGCTGATCGCCGGCGCGGGCTACCGCGTCATCGCCATGGACACGGCGGGTTTCGGTGATTCAGCCGACGGCGGCGTGCCGGCAAGCATTGCGCAGTGGGCGCGCGTCGCATGCGAGCTGCTCGATGCGCTCGGCATCGCGCAGGCCGACGTGGTGGGACACCACACCGGCGGCGTGATCGCGATCGAACTGGCCGCGGCGTTTCCTGAACGCGTGCGCAGCCTCGTGCTCTCGTCCACGCCGTACACCGACGAGGTGTTTCGCCGCGCCCGCGCGCAGCGTCCGCCCATCGACGAGGTGGCGCCGAGCGACGACGGCAGCCACCTCGCCGCGCTGTGGCAGAAGCGGCAGGCCTTCTATCCGCCGGGGCGGCCCGACTTGCTCGAGGCCTTCGTGCGCGATGCGATGAAGGTCGGCCACCGTGTCGAAGAAGGGCACCGCGCCGTGGCCTCGTACCGCATGGAAGAGCGCATCGGCCGCGTCACGCAGCCGACGCTCATCGTGCGCGCCACGCTCGACCCGTTTGCCGCGCCGCATGCGGCGGAGCTGCAGCATCAGCTGCCGCAGGCGCGCATCGTCGACATCGACGGCGGCATGGTGCCCTTGCCCGACCAGATGCCCGAGGCCTTCGCGCGCGCGGTGCTCGACTTCCTGGCGACACGGCCATGAAGGCCGTTCGCATCCATGGCTTCGATGCCGCGCCGGTGCTCGAAGACGTGGCCGACCCCGTGGCGCGACCCGGCCGCACCCTCGTGCGCATGCAGGCCGCCACTGTCGGCCACATCGATCGCACCGTGTGGCAAGGCCGCTTCCTGCGGCATCCGCCGTTGCCGTACACGCCGGGCGTGGAAGCCGCGGGCGTGGTCGTTGCGAGCGAGCGGTATACAGCAGGGCAGCGCGTGTGGTTGCGCGGCAGTGGCTTGGGCACGCTGTTCGACGGCACCTGGTGCGAGCTCATCGATGCGCCTGACGATGCACTCGGCGTGTTGCCCGATGCGGTGCCGATGGCACTCGGTGCGGCGTTCTTCTCGCCCACTACGTCGGCGTGGGTGGCCTTGCACGAGGTCGCCCGATTGCAGTCTGGAGAGCAAGTGTTGGTGACGGGCGCAAGCGGCGCGGTAGGTTCGTTGGTGATGCAGTTGGCACGCGATGCGGGCTGCACTGCAACGCCTGTCGATCCGAAGGCAGGCTCGCCCGAAGTCGCCAGCGCCGACCTGCTCATCGACACCGTCGGCGGCGACGTGCTCGCCGCCGCCTTGCCTGCCGTGCGCCCCGGCGGCCGCGCCGTGCTGGTCGGCTACACCGCCGGCCCGATGCTGCAGCTGGACATCGCGCACTTCCTGCAGCGCGACGTGGCGCTGCTGCCGCTCAACATGTTCAGGCGCGAAGCCGCCGGCCGCGCAGCCGCTCCAGAGTTGCTTGCGCGCCTGGCCGACGGCCGCCTGCACCTCGACGTGCAGCCTTTCGCGCTCGCCGATGCAGCCCTCGCACTCGACTGGATTGCGCAACGCGGCCATCGCGGCCGCGCGGTGCTCGTGCCCTAGCCGGGCCGCGCGCTTCAGTCTTCGTCCGGTACCTCGACCGGCACGTGCACATGCAGGTCGATCATCTGCCGCAGCGTCTGCTTGAGCTCTTCGGCGCGTCGCAGGCCGAAGGGTTCGAGCACGCGGCGCTCGTGTTCGCGCGCCAGTTCCATCAGGTGCTCGACCGCTTTCAGCCCCGCGGGCGTGATGCGCACCAGCGTGATGCGGCGATCACTTTCATGGGGCAGGCGTTCGACCTGGCCGCGCGCTTCCATGCGGTCGAGCAGCCGCGTCACGGTCGGCTGCTTGGTCACCGTGACCTGTGCGAGCTGGCCGATGCTGACCGCGTCGCTGCCTGCCAGCGACGCCATCACGCGCCACTCCGACACCGAAAAACCCTGCTGCCGCGCCACCTCGTGGAACTCCGAAGAGATCAGCTGGCTGGCCTGCGCAAGCAGCGCGGGCAGGTAGTCATCGACGAAGCGATGCGTTTCCTTGGATGGTTCAGACATGAAGGCGCCTCCTGTTTGCCGCAGGCATGCGGATTGCATGGCTAGGGTAATTCATGATTGTGGATACATTCATTTCTAAACATTATAGGAACCGTGATGTGACCCCGGGGCCGCATCCTCCCACGAGAAAGAAGAAGGACATCCATGGCTGAGCGTTCGTTCGTCGAAGAAGTCAAGAAGCTGAGACTTACTGGTGGAGAAGTGTTCCGCGGCGAAGGCATTCTGGCCGTCACCAAGGCCCTGCTGGAGTCGGGGGTGTCGTATGTGGCGGGCTACCAGGGCGCGCCCATCTCGCACCTGATGGACGTGCTGGCCGACGCGCAGGACATCCTGGCCGACCACGGCATCCGCTTCGAGAACAGCGCCAGCGAAGCCACCGCCGCCGCCACGCTGGCCGCCTCCGTCAACTACCCGCTGCGCGGCGCCGTCACCTTCAAGGCGACCGTGGGCACCAACGTGGCGTCCGATGCGCTGGCCAACCTGGCCTCGGGCGGCGTCACCGGCGGCGCGCTCATCATCGTGGGCGAGGACTACGGCGAAGGCTCGTCGATCATGCAGGAGCGCAGCCATGCGTTCGCCATGAAGTCGCAGATCTGGCTGCTCGATCCGCGGCCCAACCTGCCGAGCATCGTCGATGCGGTGAAGACCGGCTTCGACCTCTCGGAGGCCAGCAACACGCCCGTGATGCTGCAGCTGCGCATCCGCGCCTGCCACGTGCACGGCCACTTCATCGCCGGCGACAACAAGCGCGCCAAGTTCACGCTGAAGGAAGCGCTGGAGAACCCGCAGCGCGACGTCAGCCGCATCGTGCTGCCGCCCGCGAGCTTCGTGCATGAACAAGAGAAGGTGAAAGACCGCTGGCCCGCCGCCGTGCGCTTCATCGAGGAGCGCCAGCTCAACGAGTTCTTCTCCGAAGACGCCGACGACATCGGCATCATCGTGCAGGGCGGCAGCTACAACACGCTGCTGCGTGCGCTCGAACGCCTGGGCCTGGCCGACGTGTACGGCGAGACCCGCGTGCCGCTGTATGTGATGAACGTGGCCTACCCCGTCGTCGAGAGCGAAGTCATCCGCTTCTGCGAAGGCAAGCGCGCGGTGCTCATCGTGGAAGAAGGCCAGCCCAACTTCGTCGAGCAGAACCTCGCGACCATCCTGCGCCAGGCCGGCTCCACCACCGCGCTGCACGGCAAGGACATGCTGCCCGTGGCCGGCGAGTACACGACGCTCGAACTGCTCAAGGGCACGCGCACCTTCTGCGAGCGCTACGAACGCCTCGCGCCGCTGCCCGTGCCCGTACCGGTGCGCAAGGTGATTCCGCTGAAGGAAGTGGCGGCCATCGGCGTCGATGCCGCGCCTGAACCCGCTGAGCCGTCGAGCGCGCTCGGCGATGTGGTGCATGCGCGCCCGCCGGGCTTTTGCACCGGCTGCCCCGAGCGCCCCATCTTCAGCGCCATGAAGCTGGTCGAGCGCGAACTCGGTGCGCACCACGTGAGCGCTGACATCGGCTGCCACCTGTTCTCGATCCTGCCGCCCTTCAACATCGGCAACACGACGATGGGCTACGGCCTCGGCGGTGCGGGCGCTTCGGCACTCAACGCGCCCGCGGGCAAGCGCGCGATCTCGATGATGGGCGACGGCGGCTTCTGGCACAACGGCCTGACGAGCGGCGTGGCCAACGCGGTCTTCAACAAGAGCGACAACCTCACCATCATCGTCGACAACAACTACACCTCGGCCACGGGTGGGCAGGACATCCTCTCGTCGACCGCCGTCAACAAGACGCGCAGCACCGGCCACGAGATCGAGCGCGCCGTGCGCGGCGTGGGCGTCGAGTGGGTGAAGACGATGCGCCGCACCTACGACGTCGCCGGCATGCGCGACGCGCTGAAAGACGCACTCACCACCACGAAGAAGGGCCCCAAGGTCCTCATCGCGCAATCGGAGTGCATGCTCAACAAGCAGCGCCGCGAGAAGCCGCTGGTGCGCAAGGCCATCGCCGACGGCAAGCGCATGGTGCGCGACAAGTTCGGCGTCGACGCCGACACCTGCACCGGCGACCACTCGTGCATCCGCCTGTCGGGCTGCCCGTCGCTCTCCATCAAGCCCAACCCCGACCCGCTGCGCGTCGACCCCGTCGCCACCGTGCTCGACAGCTGCGTGGGCTGCGGCAACTGCGGCGACGTGTCGCACGCCGCCGTGCTGTGCCCCTCGTTCTACAAGGCGCAGGTCGTGAGCAACCCGACCGCCTGGGACCGCTTCCGCCAGCGCGTGCGCACCACCGTCATCGGCTGGCTGCAGCGCGGCGACGCGCGCCGCCGTGACGCCTATGCCTTCTGACGCCATGACGAACAAGGTTCAACCCATCAAGATCGCCATCCTCGCCATGGGCGGGGAGGGCGGCGGCGTGCTCGCCGACTGGATCGTCGACATGGGCGAGGCCAACGGCTACGTCGCCCAGACCACCTCTGTGCCCGGCGTGGCCCAACGCACCGGCGCGACCATCTACTACGTCGAGCTGTACCCCGACGCGCAGGCGCAGTCCGACGGCGGTCGCCCCGTGCTCGCGCTGATGCCGCTGCCGGGCGACGTCGACGTGGTGCTCGCCTCCGAGCTCATGGAAGCCGGCCGCGCGGTGCAGCGCGGGCTGGTCACGCGCGACCGCACCACGCTCATCGCCTCCACGCACCGCGTCTTCTCCATCGCCGAAAAGAGCGCCATGGGCGACGGCCGCGTCGACAGCGACCAGCTGCTCGCCCACACCGCGCGCGCCGCCAAGCGCTTCATCCGCTTCGACATGGCGCAGGCCGCCGAAGCCTCGGGCAGCGTCATCAGCGCTGTGCTCTTCGGCACGCTCGCAGGCTCGGGCGTGCTGCCGTTCGGCCGTGCGCAGTTCGAGGCCACCATCGAGCGCGGCGGCGTGGGCGTGAAGCCCAGCCTCAAGGCCTTCGGCGCGGCCTTCGACCGCGCGCAAGACGGCGACGACGGCGAGCCCGCCAAGGTCGCACCGGCCGCCACGCCCGCACCGCAGCCGCGCCACCCGGCCGTGCGCGCGCTGGTCGAGCGCGTGCAGCGCGACTTTCCGCAGCCCGCGCACGACTTCCTGTTCGAAGGCGTGCGCCGCCTCATCGACTACCAGGACCTGGCCTACGCCGGCCTGTACCTCGACCGCATGGACGCTGTGGCGAAACTGCCCGACGACGCCCACCGCCTGCTGCGCGAAACCGCGCGCCACCTCGCGCTGTGGATGTCCTACGAAGACACGGCCCGCGTTGCCGCCCTAAAGACCCGCGCGACCCGCTTCGAGCGCGTGCACGGCGAGGCCGGCGTGCAGCCGGGCCAGCTGCTCGCCATCCACGAGTACATGCACCCGCGCCTGCAGGAAATCTGCGAGACGCTGCCCGGCGGCATTGGCCGCTGGCTCATGCACTCCACGCTGCCGAAGAAGATCGTCGAGCGCTTCACGCAGCACGGCCGCGTGATCCGCACCAGCTCGCTGCGCGGCTACCTGATGCTGCGCATGGTCGCGGCCTGCAAGGGCTGGCGCCGTTCGACGATGCGCTACGCCGACGAAAACCGCCGCATCGAGGAATGGCTGCAACGCATCGCCGCCACCGCGCCACGCAACCCCGCACTCGCCGTCGAACTCGCCCAGTGCCAGCGCCTGGTCAAGGGCTACAGCGACACGCACGAGCGCGGCCTGCGCAACTACGACACCGTGATGCGCGCGTTCGAACGTGCGGGTGCCGCGCTGGCGCCCGCCACCCTGCGCGAACTGCGCGACGCGGCGCTCGCCGACGAGCACGGCCACAAGCTGCAGGCCGCGCTGGTGCAGCACGCCTTGGCCTGAAGGGACCCGAACCATGACCGCCCCCACGCTCCAGCTTCGCGTCGCCGAAGCGCGCGCCCTCAACCCGCTGATCCGCCTGCTGCGCCTGCGCGCCGAAGACGGTCGCGCGCTGCCCGGCTTCGCCGCCGGCGCGCACATCCGCGTGCAGGTGACGCTGGCCGACGGCACGACCGACTGGCGCCACTACTCGCTCATCAACTTCGCCACCGAGCGCAACGCCACCAACGCACCGACCGACTATGTGATCGCCGTGCGCAAGGAGGCCGACGGCCGCGGCGGCTCGCGCTTCATGCACGAAGGGCTGGCCGAGGGCAGCGTGCTCACCATCGAGCCGCCGAAGAACGACTTTCCGCTGCACACCGGCCCGGGCGGCACGGTGCTGGTGGCCGGCGGCATCGGCGTGGCGCCGCTCGCGTCGATGGCCGCGCGCCGCCGCGCCGAAGGCGCCGCCGTGCGCATGCACTACGCCGGCCGCAGCCGCGACCTGATGGCCTTCCTGCCCGAGCTGCAGGCGCTGCTGGGCGACGACCTGCGCGTGCACGCCGACGCCGAGGCCGGCGCGCCGCTGGACATCGACGCGCTGCTCGACGCCGTGCCCGCCGGCGACCGCCTCTACGTGTGCGGCCCCAAGGTCATGCTCGACGCCGTGCTCGCGCGCACCCAGTCCCGCGGTTGGGAACACGATCGCGTGCACTTCGAGCTCTTCACCGAACCCGTCGTGGAGGAGGGCGACCAGCCCTTCGAGGTGGAACTCGCCCAGTCGGGCCAGCGTTTCACCGTGCCGGTCGGCCAGAGCATCCTCGACTGCCTCATCGAACACGGCTGCGACCCGATGTTCGATTGCAAGCGCGGCGAATGCGGCGTGTGCGCCGTGCCCGTGATCGAGGGCGAGATCGACCACCGCGACTACGTGCTCACCGCCCGCGAGAAGGCGGAAGGCACCGTCATGCAGATCTGCATCTCGCGCGCCAAGGGAGCGCGCCTGGTGCTCGACCTCTGAGAAAAGCCAGCCAGGAAGGAGCCAGGAGAACCATGCCTTCGTACCGAGACAACCCCGATGCCGTTCGCGCGCTCGTGCAGAACGACCGCGTGCACCGCGACCTGTACACCAGCCAGGAGCTTTTCGAGCTGGAGCAGGAGCACTTCTTCGCCAACACCTGGAACTACGTCGGCCACGAGAGCCAGCTGCCGAAGTCGGGCGACTGGATCACCAACGAGATCGCGGGCCGCCCGCTGATCGTCGTGCGCCACAGCGACGGCAGCGTGCGCGTCATGATGAACCGCTGCGCCCACAAGGGCTCGCGCCTGGTGAACGGGCCCTGCGGCAACACCGGCAAGTTCTTTCGCTGCCCGTACCACGCCTGGACCTTCAAGACCGACGGCGCGCCACTGGCCATTCCGCTGAAGACCGGCTACGAAAAAACGCAGCTGCACGAATGCGAGTCGGGCAAGGGTCTCACCCCGGTGAAGCACGTGCGCAGCCACCGCGGCTTCATCTTCGTGAAGATCAACGACGCGGGCCCCGACTTCGACGAGTATTTCGGCGACTCGCTCAGCTCCATCGACAACATGGCCGACCGCTCGCCCGAAGGCGAGCTCGAAATCGCCGGCGGCTGCCTGCGCTTCATGCACCAGTGCAACTGGAAGATGTTCGTCGAGAACCTCAACGACACCATGCACCCCATGGTGGCGCACGAGTCGTCGGCCGGCACCGCCAAGCGCATGTGGGCCGACAAGCCCGAGGACGAGCCCAAGCCCATGGCCGTGGAGCAGTTCGTGCCCTTCATGTCCGACTACAAGTTCTTCGAGGACATGGGCATTCGCACCTACGACCACGGCCACAGCTTCACGGGCGTGCACTTCAGCATCCACAGCAAGTACAAGGCGATCCCCGAATACGACGACGCCATGAAGGCGCGCTACGGCGAAGAGAAGACGGCGCAGATCCTGGGCATGGCGCGGCACAACACCGTGTACTACCCGAACCTCACGATCAAGGGCGCGATCCAGGCGATCCGCGTGGTGAAGCCGATTTCTGCCAACCAGACCCTCATCGAGAGCTGGACCTTCCGCCTCAAGGGCGCGCCGCCCGAGCTGCTGCAGCGCACCACCATGTACAACCGCCTCATCAACTCGCCGTTCTCGGTGGTGGGCCACGATGACCTGCAGGCCTACCGCGGCATGCAGGCCGGCCTGCACGCCAGCGGCAACGAGTGGGTGAGCCTGCACCGCGACTACGACGAATCGGAGTTGAAGGGCGGCGAGATCACCACGGGCGGCACCAACGAGCTGCCCATGCGCAACCAGTACCGCAGCTGGGTGCAGCGCATGACGGAGACGATGTAATGGCCGCCGCCGATATCACCCGCCAGGACCTCGTCGATTTCGTCGTCAACGAAGCGCGCCTGCTCGATACACGCCGCTACGAGGAGTGGAACGCGCTCTTCACCGACGATGCGTTCTACTGGATTCCGCTCGTGCCCGACCAGGAAGACGGCCTGAACCACACCTCGCACCTGTACGAGGATAAGCTGCTGCGCGAGCTGCGCATCGAGCGCCTGAAGAGCCCGCGCGCCTTTTCGCAGCAGCCGCAAAGCCGCTGCCACCACCTGCTGCAGGTGCCCGTGGTCGAGACTTTCGACACCGAGGCCCAGCGCTTCGTGGTGCGAACCGAGTTCCACTACACCGAATCGCAGGGCGACGAGCTGCAGTTCTACGTCGGCACCTTCTTCCATCACCTCACGGTGCAGGACGGCGCGCTGCGCATGACGCTCAAGCGCGTCGACCTGCTCAACTGCGACGCGGCGCTTCCGGCCGTGCAGCTCTTCATCTGAGGACGCGATGACCCACGCCACCGTCCACCAGGTCTTCGCCGCCACGGCCGCGCGCACCCCGCAGGCCGAATTCCTCTTCACCGAATCGGTGACCGCCGCCGCCTACGGCATCGCCGCCGGCGCCATCCGCTGGGGCGAAGCCGCCGCAGAAATCGAGCGGCTGCGCAGCGCCTACGCGCAGGCCGGCTACGGCCACGGCCACCGCGTCGGCCTGCTGCTGGAGAACCGGCCCGCCTTCATCTTCCACTGGCTCGCGCTGAATGCGCTGGGCGCGAGCGTGGTGCCGATCAACGCCGAGATGCGCTCGGCCGAGCTGGTCTACCTCATCGGCCACAGCGAGATCGGCCTGGCCGTCACGCTGCCCGAGCGCGCTGCCGACCTGCAGGCCGCCGCCGCGCAAGCCGGCGTGGCCTTCGAGACCATGGGCCCCGACGACGCCGTGCCACCCGCGAAGACCGCCGCGCCGCGCGCCGGCGAGCCCGTGGGCACCGACACCGAATGCGGCCTGCTCTACACCTCGGGCACCACGGGCCGGCCCAAGGGCTGCATCCTGAGCAACGCGTACTTCCTGCGCGCGGGCCAGTGGTATGCCGCGCTCGACGGCGTGTGCAGCATCCGCCCCGATGCCGAGCGCGTGATCACGCCGCTGCCGCTCAACCACATGAACGCGATGGCGTTCTCGACCATGGTGGTGCTCATTGCCGGTGGCTGCCTCGTGCAACTCGACCGCTTCCACCCGAAGAGCTGGCTGGCCAGCGCGAAGGAAAGCGGCGCGACCATCGTCCACTACCTGGGCGTGATGCCCGCGATGCTGCTGTCGGCCCCCGCGTCGGCGGCCGACCGCGACCACGCGATCCGCTGGGGCTTCGGCGCCGGTGTCGACCGCAAGAACCACGCGCCCTTCGAAGAACGCTTCGGCTTCCCGCTGGTCGAGGCCTGGGCCATGACCGAGACCGGCGCGGCCGCCTGCATCATGGCCAACCGCGAGCCGCGCCTCGTGGGCACCAGCTGCTTCGGGCGGCAGGAAGACTTCGTCGAGATTCGCCTCATGGGCGAGGACGGCAGCGACGTGGGCACCGACATGCCCGGCGAACTGCTGGTGCGCTCGGCCGGCGCCGACCCGCGCCGCTATTTCTTCTCCGGCTACCTGAAGGACGAAGAGGCCACGCGCGAAGCCTGGGCCGATGGCTGGTTCCACACCGGCGACCTCGTGCGCCGCGATGCCGACGGCAACTTCTTCTTCGTCGACCGCAAGAAAAACGTGATCCGCCGCAGCGGCGAGAACATCTCGGCCGTCGAGGTCGAGAGCGTGCTCAACCAGCACCCGGCCGTGAAGACCTCGGCCGTGGCCGCCACGCCCGATGCGGTGCGCGGCGACGAGGTGCTCGCCTGCATCGTGCTGCGCGAAGACACCGATGCGTCGCAGCGCGAAGCGGTCGCGGCCAGCATCGTCCGGCATGCGCTGGCGCAGCTGGCGTACTACAAGGCGCCGGGCTACGTGGCCTTCGTCGAGGCGCTGCCGCTCACGCCCTCGCAGAAGATCCAGCGCGGCCAGCTGCGCGAGATGGCGCAGACGTTGCCGGGCCAGGGCCATTGCATCGACACGCGCTCCATGAAGAAGAGGCAGGCATGACCAAGCGACGGCTCTCTTATGAAGGCGTCGCGGTCGCGGTGCCCGTCACCGTGCCCTATGTGCGTTACTCCACGCGCACCGCGCACTGGTTCGTCGGCCAGGCCATCGACGCGCTGGTGCAGGCCAGCGGCGTGGCCAAGGAGCAGATCGACGGCCTGTGCCTGAGCAGCTTCTCGCTGGCGCCCGATACGGCCGTGGGCGTCACGCAGCACCTGGGCCTGTCACCGCGCTGGCTCGACCACATGCCCACCGGCGGCGCCTCGGGCGTGATGTGCCTGCGCCGCGCCGCGCGCGCCGTGCAGGCGGGCGATGCCGACATCGTCGCCTGCGTGGGCGCCGACACCAACCACGTCGACTCCTTCCGCCAGACGCTGGGCAGCTTCAGCAACTTCGCGCGCGACGCGAGCTACCCCTACGGCTCAGGCGGCCCGAACTCGATCTTCGCGTTCATCACCGCCAACTACATGCGCACCTACGGCGCCACGCGCGAAGACTTCGGCCGCATCTGCGTGGACCAGCGCACCAACGCGCTGGGCAACCCCAACGCCATGTTCAAGAAGGGCCTCACGCTCGACGAGTACATGGCCGCGCGGCCCATCTCCGACCCGATCCACCTGTTCGACTGCGTGATGCCCTGCGCCGGCGCCGACGCCTTCCTCGTGATGAGCGAGGAGCGTGCGCGCGACCTGGGCCTGGCGCACGTCGTGATCCGCGGCGCGATCGAGCGCCACAACGCCTACGCCGAAGACCCGGTGATGGTGCAGGGCGGCTGGCGCAAGGACCGCGACGACCTCTACGCACAGGCCGGCGTGCAGCCCGCCGCGCTCGACTTCGTGCAGACCTACGACGACTACCCCGTCATCGTGATGATGCAGTTCGAGGACCTGGGCTTCTGCGAGAAGGGCGAGGGCTCGGCCTTCGTGCAGGCCAACACCATGACCTTCGACGGCAGCTTTCCGAACAACACCAGCGGCGGCCAGCTCTCGGCCGGACAGGCGGGTGCGGCGGGCGGCTTCCTCGGCATGGTCGAGGCGATCCGACAACTGACCGACCAGGCCGGCGCGCGCGCCGTGCCCAACGCCCAGCTGGGCCTTGTCGCCGGCTTCGGCATGGTGACCTACGACCGCTGCCTCTGTACAGGCGCCGTCATCCTCGGGAGACCGGAATGATGTACCCCCACGTTTGCCGCTTCGCGGCTGCACTGCCCCCCGAGGGGGCCGCGCGCCTGCCTTGGGGCGGCCCGGCGGAGGCGCTATGACGATGCCCATGATGCGCCCCCCGCGCAAGAACCCGGTGCTGCGCACCCGGCAGATGAACCTGCCGCCCGGCGCGCGCGGCCGCGTCGCGCTCGGCCTCACGGCCGCCGCCGCCGAGGGCCGCTTCGAGCTGCAGACCTGCGAGGACTGCGGCACGGTGCAGTACCCGCCGCGCGAGGTCTGCCACAAGTGCCTGTCGTCGGCGCTGCGCTGGCGCCAACAGAGCGGCGAGGGCGCGCTGCTCGGCAGCACCACGCTGCACCACAGCAACGACCTGTTCTTTCGCGAGCGGCTGCCCTGGCGGCTGGGCCTGGTGCACCTGGATGCCGGCCCCACGCTCATGGTCCACCTGCACGGCGAGGTCGGCGATGCGCCCACGCGCGTGCGTGTCGGCGCCCGGCTCGACCGCGCCGGCCAGGCCGTCCTCATTGCTTTTCCGACTGAAGGGAGTCCCCACATGGCCGACGACAAGATGCTGCGCGAAATGACCAGCGACCCGAAGTTCCGCAAGGTGCTGGTGACCGACGGCAAGACCGAAACGGGCCAGGCCCTCGTGCGTGCGCTGGTGAAGGCCGGCGCCGACATCGTCTGGGTCGGCCATGCCGAGCCCTGGAAAAAGATGGGCGACGGGCTGGACGACATCTCGGCGCTGCCGCAGGTCACGCTGGTGCCGCTGGACCTCACCAACGGCCGCCAGGTGACCGAGCTGGCCGGCTCCATCGGCGGCAAGGTCGACATCGTGATCAACAACGCCGAGGTGCACCGCACCTTCGGCATCGGTGCGCGCCGTGGCACCGACGTGGCCAAGGCCGAGATGGACATCAATTACTTCGGCCTGCTGCGCCTGGCGCAGGAGTTCGGCCCCGCGCTCAAGGGCCGCTCGGCCGACGGCGCGACGGGCGCGACGGCGTGGGTCAACCTGCTGTCGATCTACGCGCTGAGCAACTTCCCGCCGCACGGCACCTTCAGCGCCTCGAAGGCCGCGGCGCATTCGCTGGCGCAGTGCCTGCGCGCCGAGATGCGGCCCGCCGGCATCCGCGTGATCAACGTGTTCCCCGGCCCCATCGACGACGAATGGAACCAGCACACGCCGCCGCCCAAGCTGGCACCCACCGCGCTGGCCAACGCCATCGTGAAGGCGCTGCGCGACGGCGTGGAAGACGTGTACCCCGGCGACGTGGCACAGGAGTGGCTCGAGCGCTGGCGCGACAACCCCAAGGTGCTCGAACGCGAACTGGCCGCTGGCGGCTGAGAACAGGAGCCACACGAATGACCACGACAACCGAACTGATGTCCGCCGCCGAAGTCCTCGGCAGCCTCGTGACCGCCATGGCCAGCGGCCGCATCCGCGTGATCGACCTCACGCAGACGCTCACGCCCGAGTTTCCGCAGATCGCGCTGCCGCCCGAGATGGGCCAGTGCTGGCCCTTCCGCATCGAGGAAGTGTCGAAGTACGACGAGCGCGGCCCGGGCTGGTACTGGAACAACTTCTCCTGCGGCGAGCACACCGGCACGCACTTCGACGCGCCGATCCACTGGATCTCGGGCCGCGACCTGCCGAACAACTCGGTCGACACCATTCCCGTGCAGCACTTCGTGGCGCCGGCCTGCGTGATCGACTGCTCGCCGCAGGTGAAGGACGACCCCGACTACCTGCTGACGCTCGAAGACATCGAGGCCTACGAAGTCGCGCACGGCCGCATTCCCAAGGGCGCGTGGGTGCTCATGCGCACCGACTGGTCCAAGCGCACCGACCCCGAGGCGTACCAGAACTTCGACGAGACCGGCCAGCACACGCCCGGCCCGAGCACCGAGGCCGTGCGCTTCCTGGTCGAGCAGCGCGACGTGCTGGGCTTCGGCTCCGAAGCCATCGGCACGGACGCCGGGCAGGGCTACCACCTGCGTCCGCCGTACCCCTGCCACTACTACATGCACGGCGCGGGTCGCTACGGCCTGCAGTGCCTGAGCAACCTCGACCTGCTGCCAGCCTCGGGCGCGGTGCTGATCTGCCCGCCGCTGAAGATCGAGAAGGGCAGCGGCAGCCCGCTGCGCGTGCTGGCCCTGGTGGGAGCCACGGCATGAGCGCCGCCGCACCCAAGGTCGCGGCCGTCACCGGCGGCAGCGCCGGCATCGGCAAGGCCATCTGCGAAGACCTGCTCGCGCAAGGCTACGAGGTGGTCTCACTCGCGCGCCGCAAGGCCGAGATCGACCACCCCAAAATGCACAGCCTCGAGGTCGACCTGGCCGACCGCGCCGCCACCGGCCAGGCCGTGCGCGAACTGGTCGAACGCTTTGCACCGACCACGATCGTCCACAACGCCGGCGTCATCCGCGCCGCGCTGTTGCCCGACGTGAAGCTCGACGACCTCGATGTGCTGGTCGACCTGCACCTGGGCTGCGCCATCCAGCTCGTGCAGGGCGCGCTGCCCGCGATGCGTGCGCAGCGCTTCGGCCGCGTGGTGCTGCTGTCGTCGCGCGCCGCGCTGGGCCTGGCCATGCGCACCAGCTACTCGGCCACCAAGGCCGGCATGCTGGGCATGGCGCGCACCTGGGCGCTGGAGCTCGCGGCCGACGGCATCACGGTGAACGTGGTGGCGCCGGGCCCGATCCGCACCGACATGTTCTACGACGTGGTCGAGGCCGGCAGCGAGAAGGAGCGCGCGCTCGCGGCCTCGGTGCCCGTCAAGCGCCTGGGCGAATCGGCCGACGTGGCACGCGCCGTGCGTTTCTTCGCCGCGCCCGAGAACAGCTTCGTCACCGGCCAGGTCCTGTATGTCTGCGGCGGCACCAGCGTCGGCAGCCTCGCCCTCTAGTTTTCATTTCAGCGTCCGTTTCGTTCCGTTCAAAAACATCACCTCTGGAGCATCGCCATGAAAGTCCTGAACCGAATTCGCACCCTCGCGGCTGTTGTCGCGGGCCTCGGCGCGCTGAGCGCCGCCAGCGCGTGGGCCGCCGATCTCAAGGTCGGCTTCATCACCTCGCTGTCGGGGCCGGTGTCGTCGCTGGGCATTCCGTACGAAAAGGGCATGAAGGCCGCGCTCGCCTACAAGGCCGACCTGGGCGGCCGCAAGATCCAGCTGGTGCAGCTCGACGATGCGTCCGACCCCACCACGGCCGCGCGCAATGCACGCAAGATGATCGACGAGGACAAGGTCGACGTCATCATCGGCACGGCCGGTTCGCCCGGCGCGCTGGCCATTGCCGGCGTGGCGCGCGAAACCAAGACGCCGCTGATCTCCATCGCCAACGCCAACCTGCCGGGCGAAGAGGGCGCGTGGATGGTCACGCTGCCGCAGCCCGCACCGCTCATGGTGAGCGCGGTGGTCGAGCGCATGAAGAAGTCGGGCGTGAAGACGGTGGGCTACATCGGCTTCTCCGACGCCTGGGGCGACCTGGTGTACGGCGCGCTGCAAAAGAGCGCCGAGCCGGCCGGCATCAAGATCGTGTCGAACGAGCGCTATGCGCGCGGCGACGCCTCGGTGACCGGGCAGGTGCTCAAGATCGTGGCGCTGCGCCCCGACGCGGTGATCACCGGCACCTCGGGCACGCCGGGCGCGCTGCCGTACCTCGCGCTTTCGGAGCGCGGCTACAAGGGCCAGATCTACGGCATGCACGCGCTCATCAACCCCGACTTCGTGCGCGTGGGCGGTGCCTCGGTCGAAGGCCTGCTGGCCCCTACCGGCCCGGTGATCGTGGCCGAGCAGCTGCCGAACGACAACCCGATCCGCAAGGTGTCGATGGACTTCCGCGCGGCGTATCAGAAGGCCAACGGCGCGCCGCCGACCGACGCTTTCTCGGCCTACACCTTCGATGCATGGCTGGTGTACCTGGACGCCGCCCAGCGTGCGCTGGCCACCAAGGCCGAGCCCGGCACGCCGCAGTTCCGCCTGGCGCTGCGCGACGCCATCGTGAGCACCAAGGAGCTGGTGGGCACGCACAGCGTCTACAACTTCAAGCCGACCGAGCGCTACGGCTCGGACGACCGTTCGCGCGTCGTCGTGAAGCTCGAGAAGGGCCAGTGGAAGCTGGTGCCCTGAACGCCCTCGCGTCGATCCGATGAACGCCGCCCACCCCATGCACCCGCTGCTTCGTTCCCTGCGTCGCCGGCGCGCGACCGGCACCGTGCTGTTCGCCGCCGCGCTGCTGGCCGGCTGCGCCGCGACCGCCCCGGGCGGCAGCGGCGAGGTCACCATCAAGCGCGACCGCTACGGCGTGCCGCACGTCTACGCCAGCGACACGCGCGGCCTGTTCCACGGCTTCGGCTATGCCGTCGCCGAAGACCGGCTCTACCAGCTGGAGATGGCGCGGCGCTCGGGCAACGGCAGCGTGGCCGAGGTGCTGGGGGCCGAGTTCGTCGCGACCGACAAGGCCACGCGCTCCAACATCGATCCGGTGTCGATCCGCCGCCAGATCGATGCGCTGAATGCGGACGACCGTGCCATGTTCGAAGGCTACGCCGCGGGCGTCAACGCGCGCATCCGCGACGTGCTGGCCGACCGCGCGAAGTTGATGCCGCGCGAGTTCATCGACAACGGCTTCGAGCCCGCGCCCTGGACCGCGGACGACGTGGCCATGGTCTGGATCGGCCTGATCCTCAACCGCTTCTTCGCGGGCACGGCGGAGGTGGCCAACCTCTCGCTGCTCAACCAGCTCAAGGCCGCGCGCGGCGACGTGGCCGGCCTGCAGCTGTACGAGCAGCTGCGCTGGCTCGAAGACCCGACCGCGCCGACCATCGTGCCGCGCGGCAACGCGAGCCGGCTGGCGAGCGCCGAGCCCGGCGACGCCGCGCTCGCGCCGGTCTCCGCGCAGGCCGCCGCCGACTTCCGCGCCACGCAGGTCGCCCGCATGGGCCTGGCCGCCACCGAAGGCATGCCGACCGCCAGCAACGCCTGGGTGCTCGGCCCCTCGCGCACCAAGGAAGGCGTGGCCGTTCTGTACAACGGCCCGCAGCAGGGCTTCAACAACCCGTCGTTCGTGCACGGCATCGGCCTGCACGGCGCGGGCTACGACCTCACGGGCCTCACACCCATCGGCCTGCTGCCGGTGCTGTTCGGCACCAACGGCACCATCGCCTGGGGATCGACGGTGGGCTCGCTCGACACCAACGACATCTACCAGGAAGAACTGAACCCGGCCAACCGCCACGAATACAAGTACGACGGCGCCTACCGCCCGATGACCCGTCGCACCGACGTGATCCGCGTGAAGGGCGCCGCGCCGCAGAGCGTGGACATCTACGCCACGGTGCACGGCTTCGTTCAGAGCTGGGACGTGGACAACGCCCGCGCCTACACCGCACGCAGCACCTGGCAGGGCCGCGAGGTCGAGACCATGCTCGGCTGGGCGCGCGCTGCGCGGGCGCGCGACTGGTCGGGCTTTCTCGCGCAGGGCGAGCGCGTGGCCGCGTCCATCACCTGGTTCTATGCCGACGTGGCGGGCAACATCGGCGCCGTGGGCCTGGGCCGCATGCCGCGCCGCCCGGCCACGCAGGACATCCGCTTTCCCGCGCGCGGCGACGGCAGCATGGAGTGGCAGGGCAGCCTGCCGTTCAGCGCCAACCCGCGTGCCTACAACCCCGCGCAGGGCTACCTCGCGAGCTGGAACAACCAGATCGCCGAAGGCCTGCGCGCAGACGGCGCGAACTTCTCGCACGTCGACCGCGTCGCCGAGATCCACGCACAGCTGCAGGGCACGGCGAAGCTGGGCGCCGACGAGGTCTGGCGCGTGAGCCAGGGCGCGGCGCTGGCCGACCTGAACGCGCGCTACTTCGTGCCCCTCATCGTCGACGCGGCCAAGGGCCTGCCGGCCGGCGACCCCGCGCGCCGCGCGGCCGACCTGCTCGCCAACTGGGACCTGAAGAACCGCGTCGCCCCGGGTGGCGAGGTGTACGACAACCGCGCCACCACCGTGCTGCGCGCGTGGCTGGGCGCGATGTCGCGGCGCCTGCTGGCCGACGACCTGCCGCCGGCCGTGTTCTCCACCTACGCCAACCTCGGCTATCCCACGCTCACGCCGCGCGGCTCGCCGGGCAGCGCCCAGCCCGCGGCCGTGGCCAAGCTGCTGTGGAACGCGCTGAGCGGCCCGGCGTCGGGTGTGCCGCAGCGCCACGACTTCTTCAACGGGCAGGACCCGCGCACGATGGTGCGCGCCGCACTGACCGACGCGGTGGGCGAGCTGCGCACCCGCCTCGGGCCCGACATGGCCGCGTGGACCACGCCCGTGGTGCGGCACCGCTTCTCGCGCATCAACGCCATCGGCGTGCCATGGGCCGGCGCGGGCGACGAGCCCGAAGTCAGCCCCTACATGAACCGCGGCACGCTCAACTACCGCGTCGTGCTGCGCCCGGGCGCGCTCGACATGTGCTCGGTCGCCGCGCCGGGGCAGAGCGGCTTCGTGAGCCCGGCCGGCGTGCGCGACCGCCACTACGGCGACCAACTGGCGCTGTTCGAGCGCTTCGAATGCAAGCCGGAGCGGCTCACGCCCGCGCAGGTCGATGCCGACCTCGAATCGCGCCGCACCTTGCGCTACTGACCGTCCCTCGTCCCCATTCCAACCCCCGAAGAGGAAGCTCCCATGAAGAAAATCTCCCGCCTTGGCCTCGCGCTGCTGGCCGCCTTCACCGCCGTCGGTGCGGCGGCGGCAGACCTCAAGATCGGCTTCATCAGCTCGCTCTCGGGGCCGGTCGCGGCGCTGGGCGTGCCCTACGAGAAGGGCATCCGCGCGGCCATCGCCGAGCGGCCCGAGATCGGCGGGCGCAAGGTGCAGCTCATCGTGCTCGACGACGCATCCGACCCGACCACCGCCGGGCGCAACGCGCGCAAGCTGGTGACGGAAGACAAGGTCGACGTGCTCATCGGCACCTCGGGCGTGCCGGGCGCGATGGCCATCGCCTCGGTGGCGCGCGAGCTCAACACGCCGCTCATCTCGCCCACGCCCGTGACCATTCCGGGCGCGGACGGCGCATGGACCGTCACCGTGTCGCAGCCGTTCCCGCTCATGGTGGCGGGCGTGGTCGAGCGCATGCAGAAGTCGGGCGTGAAGACGGTGGCCTTCATCGGCTTCTCGGACGCGCTGGGCGACCTGGCCTACGACTCGCTCGTGAAGAGCGCCGCCACCGCCGGCATCAAGGTGGTGGCGAACGAGCGCTATGCGCGCAGCGATTCGTCGGTGGCCGGGCAGATCCTGAAGATCGTCGCGGCGCGGCCCGACGCGGTGTTCGCGGGCAACTCCGGCACGCCGGGCGCGCTGCCCTACCTGGCACTGGCCGAGCGCGGCTACAAGGGCAAGATCTACGGCACGCACGGCCTCATCAACGCCGACTTCGTGCGCGTGGGCGGCACGGCCATCGACGGCCTGCAGGTGCCCAGCGGCCCGGTGCTGGTGGCCGACCAGCTGCCCGAGAGCAACCCCATCAAGAAGGTCGCGATGGGCTTTCGCGCTGCGTACCAGAAGGCGAACGGCGCGGTGCCCACCGATGCCTTCTCGTCGTACACCTACGACGCCTACCTGCTGCTGGCCGACGCGGCCTCGCGCACCAAGGGCGAGCCCGGCACGCCGCAGTACCGCACGGCGCTGCGCGACGCCATCGTGGGCACGAAGGAGCTGGTGGGCACGCACGGCATCTACACCTTCAAGCCCGACGACCGCTACGGCTCCGACCAGCGCGGCGTGGTGATCGTGCAGATGAACAAGGGCCAGTGGAAGCTCGTTCCCTGACCTCGGTTCAACCGAAGCCCACCGCCATGACCGCCTACCGCAACCGCCCCGATCTCGTCGCGGCGCTGGTCCGCGACGACCGGGTGCACCGCGACCTGTACCTCAGCGACGAATTGTTCGCGCTGGAGCAGGAGCGCCTGTTCGCCCGCACCTGGGTCTTCCTGGGCCATGCCAGCCAGGTGCCGGCGGCGGGCGACTTCGTCACGCAGGAGATCGCGGGCCGCCCGCTGCTCATGGTGCGCCAGCCCGACGGCGCGGTGCACGTCATGTACAACCGCTGCGCCCACAAGGGCACGCAGCTGGTGACGGAAGAGAGCGGCAACACCGGCCGCTTCTTTCGCTGCCCGTACCACGCGTGGACCTACAAGCTGGACGGCGCGCCGCTGGGCCTGCCGCTGAAAAACGGCTACGAGGGCACGCAGCTCAAGGCCTGCGAGTCGGGGCAGGGGTTGTCGGTGGTGAAGCATGTGAAGGTGTACCGCGACTTCGTGTTCGTGCGCTTGTCCGACACCGGCCCCTCGTTCGAGGACTACTTCGGCGAGGTGCTGGGCGCGCTCGACAACATGGTCGACCGCTCGCCCGAGGGCAAGCTCACCGTGGGCGGCGGCGTGCTGCGCAACATCGTCCATTGCAACTGGAAGATGTACCTGGAGAACATCAACGACACGGTGCACCCGATGTCGACGCACGAGTCGGCCACCAAGGCCGCCGAGGCGCTGTGGGAAGGGCATGCGCCCACCGACCCCAAGCCGATGGCGATGGAGCAGATATTGCCCTTCGGCTCGGGCTACGAGTTCTTCGACCAGATGGGCGGGCGCGTGTTCGCCAACGGCCACAGCGTGCTGGGCGTGAACTTCAGCATCCACTCCAACTACGCGCAGCTTCCCGAGTACGAGGCCGCGATGCAGGCCGCGCACGGCGCAGCGCGCGCCGCCGACATCCTGCAGCGCTCGCCGCAGAACTCGGTGCTGTACCCGAGCCTGTCGGTCAAGGGCTCGCCGCAGGCCATCCGCGTGATCCGCCCGCTGGCGGCCGACCGCACGCTCATCGAGGCCTGGAGCTTCCGCGCGGCCGGTGCGCCCGCGCTGCTGTTCGAGCGTGCCATGAGCTACAACCGGCTCGTGTTCTCGCCCATGTCGGTGGTGGCGCACGACGACGTGCACCTGTTCGAGAGCATCCAGAAGGGCCTGCGCGCCGGTGGCAACGAATGGATCAGCCTGCACCGCAACCACGACCCGGCCGAGACGCAGCAGGCCACGGTGACCACCAACGGCACCAACGAGCTGCTCATGCGCAACCAGTTCCGCGCCTGGGCCCGGGCCATGACGCCGGAGGTGGCGGCATGAACGACCCGCGCGACTTCATCGCCCACGAGGCGGCCCTGCTCGACGCGCGCCGCTTCGACGACTGGCTGGCCCTGTTCGCCGACGACGGCCACTACTGGGTGCCGCTGCTCGGCGCGGCGCAGGCCGATCCGTTCTCGCACAACTCGCTGGCCTACGAAGACCGGCTGCTGCTGCAGCTGCGCGTGGAGCGCCTGAAGAACCCGCGCGCGCATTCGCAGCACCCGGCCAGCCACAGCCAGCATGTGCTGCAGCCCTCGCGCATCGAGGAAGAGGGCGCCGACGAAGTTCACCTGCGCACGCCCTTTCTCTACATCGAGGCGCGCGGCGACGACCAGCTGCTGCTGAGCGGCACCGCCCGCCATCACCTCGTCCGCACCCCCACGGGCTGGTCGATCCGCGAGAAGCGCATCGACCTGCTCAACGCCGCGCGCCCTCTGCCGGCCATCCAGTTGTTCATCTGAGTTTCTGTTCCTTCCATCCTTCCTCACTGGAGCTACGACATGAAGAACCTGATGCAGACCTTGACGCGCGGTGCCCTCGCCGCGGCGCTGACCGCCTGTGGTGTGGCGAGCGCACTGGCGGCCGACCTCAAGGTCGGACTCAGCGTGTCGCTGTCGGGGCCCAACTCCTCGCTGGGCGTGCCGTACGCCAAGGGCATGCAGGCCGCGCTGGCCTACAAGGGCGAGGTCAACGGCCGCAAGATCCAGCTCGTGGTGCTCGACGACGGCTCCGACCCGACCACGGCCGGGCGCAACGCGCGCAAGCTCATCGAGGACGAGAAGGTCGACGTGCTCATGGGAACCTCGGGCGTGCCGTCGGCCATCGCGATGGCGCAGGTGGGCAAGGAGGCGAAGACGCCGATGATCGGCCTCACGCCCATCCTGCTCGACCCCAACGAGAACCCGTGGGTCATGACGGTGGCGCAGCCCACGCAGCTCATGATCGACGCGGTGGTCGAGCGCATGAAGCGCAACAACGTCAAGACGGTGGGCTACATCGGCTTTTCCGACGCCTGGGGCGACCTGGTGTACGAGGCCCTGAACAAGGCCGCGCCCGCCGCCGGCATCAAGGTGGTGAGCAACGAGCGCTACGCGCGCGCCGATGCCTCGGTGACCGGCCAGGTGCTGAAGATCGTGGCGCTGCGCCCCGACGCGGTGATGACCGGCGGCGCCGGCACGCCGGGCGCGCTGCCGTTCCTGGCGCTGCAGGAGCGCGGCTTCAAGGGCGGCGTGTACGGCCAGCACGGCCTGATCAACCCCGACTTCGTGCGCGTGGTCGGCGCGGCCGGCCAGAACGCGCTGATGCCCACGGGCCCGGTGATCGTCGCCGAGCAGCTGCCGGCCGACTACCCGACCAAGAAGATCGCGACCGACTTCCGCGCCGTGTTCCAGAAGGTCAACAACGCACCCACCAGCGACGCCTTCTCGGCCTACTCGTTCGACGGCTGGTTGGTGTTTGTGGACGCCGCCTCGCGCGCCATGAAGAAGGCCGAGCCGGGCACACCCGAATTCCGCGTGGCGCTGCGCGACGCCATCTTCAGCACCAAGGAAGTGGTCGGCACGCACGGCGTCTACACCTTCAAGCCCGGCAGCCTGTACGGCGTGGACGAGCGCGCGCGCGTGATCGTCAAGCTCGACAACGGCCAATGGAAGCTCGCCCCTTGAATCTCCTGTTTCCCTTCACGACAACGACAACGACAACGATGACTCCGACAGAGGTTTTTCTATGAACTGGGACGTGGCATTGATCCTCGTCACCGACGGCCTGGCCAACGGTGCCGTCTATCTGCTGGCCGGACTCGGGCTGGTGCTGATCTTCTCGGTCACGCGCGTGGTCTTCGTGCCGTTCGGCGACATCGCGGCCTTTGCCGCCCTGTCGCTGGCGGCCTTCGAAACCGGCCGCGTGCCGCCGACCATCGGCATGGTCGCGGTGCTGGCCGCGCTGGCGCTGGTCACCGAGATCGGCAGCCTGCTGCGGCGCGGCGAGGCCGCACGCATACCGAAGGCGGTGTTGATGTGGGGCGTGCTGCCCGCCATTCCGTGCGTGCTCGCCTGGCTGGCGGCGCGGCCCGGCGTGCCGGTGGCCGTGCACATCGCGGTGGCGGTGCTGCTGGTGGTGCCCATCGCGCCGCTGCTGGCGCGCGTGGTGTTCCAGCCGATCGCCGATGCCTCGGTGCTGGTGCTGCTGATCGTGTCGCTGGCGCTGCACTTTCTGCTCTCGGGCCTGGGCCTGCTGTTCTTCGGTCCTGAAGGCTCGCGCACCACGCCGCTCACGAGCGCGGTGTTCACGCTGGGCGACGGCTTCACGGTCAGCGGCCAGGTGGTGCTGATGGTGGGGGCGGCTGTGGTGCTGAGCGGGCTGTTCTTCCTGGTGTTCGAGCGCACGGTGGCCGGCAAGGCGCTGCGCGCCACGGCCGTGAACCGCGTGGGCGCGCGGCTGGTCGGCATCCGGCCGGTGCGCACGGCGTTGCTGGCCTACGGCTGCGCCTCGCTGCTGGCGGGGCTCATCGGCGTGCTGATCGCGCCGGTGACCACCATGTACTACGACTCGGGTTTCATCATCGGCCTGAAGGCCTTCGTGGCCGCGATCATCGGCGGGCTCGTGAGCTACCCGATGACGGCCATCGGCGCGCTGGCGGTCGGCGTGGTCGAAAGCTTCGCGTCGTTCTGGAGCGGCGCGCTGAAAGACGTGATCGTGTTCAGCCTGCTGATCCCGGTGCTCATGCTGCGCTCCTTCATGGCGGCCCATTCGGAAGAGGAAGAAGACGAGGTGGACCAATGAACGGCAACACCAAACGCATGGCGTGGATCGCGGCGGTGATCGTCGTGCTGGCCCTGGTGCCGGCCGTGGCGGGCAGCTTCACGGTCTCGCTGCTGAACGACATCGGCATCGGCGCGCTGGTGGCGCTGGGCCTCGTGCTGCTCACCGGCGTGGGCGGCGCCACCTCGTTCGGCCAGGCGGCCTTCGTGGGTATCGCGGCCTACGCCACGGCGTGGCTCACAACCGCGCAGGGCCTGTCGCCGTGGCTGGGGCTCTTGTTCGCGCTGCTGCTCACGGGCCTGTCGGCGCTGGCCATCGGCATGCTCACGCTGCGCCTGGGTGGGCACTTCCTGCCGCTGAGCACCATCGCCTGGGGGCTGTCGATCGCGATGCTGTTCGGCAACGTCGATGCGCTCGGGCGCCACACGGGCCTGTCGAACATCCCGGCGCTGCAGATCGGCGGCTGGTCGCTGGCCGATCCGCGCGCGATGTACTACCTGATCTGGGTGGTGGTCGGGCTGGCCTGCCTGTTCAGCCACAACCTGCTGCAGTCGCGCCCCGGCCGCGCGATTCGCGGGCTGCGCGGCGGCGCCACGCTGCTGGCCAGCGTGGGGGCGGATGCGTACCGCGTGCGGCTGTCGCTGTTCGTCACGGCGGCGCTGTTCGCGGGTCTGGCCGGCTGGCTCTATGCGCACATGAACCGCTTCGTGAGCCCGTCGCCCTTCGACGTGCGCGCCAGCATCGAGTACCTGCTGATGGCCGTGGCCGGCGGGCTCGGGCAGCTGGCGGGCGCGCTGGTGGGTGCGGCGCTGGTGCTGGTGCTGAAGAACGGCCTGCAGGACGTGCTGCCGATGCTCACGCAGCGCGCGGGCCAGCTGGAGGCCGTGGCCTTCGCGGCGCTCTTCATCCTGCTGCTGCACTTTGCGCGCGGCGGCGTGATGGGCCTGCTGCGGCGCTGGACGCGCCGGCGTGCCGCGCCGCAGGGTGCCTCGCGCTACACCGGTGCGCCGGTCGAGCCGCTGCCGCACCGGCAGCTGCCGGCACGCGGCACGCAGGTGCTGTCGGTCAACGGCGCCGTGAAGCGCTTCGGCGGGCTGGTGGCGGTGAACGACGTGAGCTTCGACGTCAAGGCGGGCGAGATCATCGGCCTCATCGGGCCCAACGGCGCGGGCAAGTCGACCATGTTCAACCTGCTGACCTGCACGCTGCCGATGAGCGCGGGCCAGGTGCGCTTTCTCGAGCACGACATCGCCGGCATGCCGCAGCGCGCGGTGGCGCGGCTCGGGCTGGCGCGCACCTTCCAGCACGTGAAGCTGCGCCCGCACATGAGCCTGCTGGACAACGTGGCGCTGGGCGCGCACTCGCGCACCCGCTCGGGCATCCTGAAGGCGGGCCTGCGGCTGGACCGCACGGAAGAAAGCCAGATACTGCAGGAGGCGCAGCGCCAGCTCGACCGCATCGGCCTGGGCGACCGCGCGCACGAGCTCGCGGGCAGCCTGCCGCTGGGCACGCAGCGCATCCTGGAGATTGCGCGCGCGCTGGCCGCCGACCCCGTGCTGCTGGTGCTCGACGAGCCCGCGGCCGGCCTGCGCCGCAAGGAAAAGATGGCCTTGGGCGACCTGCTGCGCAAGCTGCGCGAGGAGGGCGTGACCATCCTGATCGTCGAACACGACATGGACTTCGTGATGAAACTGGTGGACCGTTTGGTGGTGATGAACTTCGGCTCCAAGCTCGTGGAGGGCGTGCCGTCGGCGGTGCGCGCCGACGAGCGTGTGCAGGCGGCTTACCTGGGGAGCGTTGTATGACCGCGATGCTGGAGATTGGCGACCTGCACGTGTCTTATGGGCAGGTCGAGGCCGTGCGCGGCGTGTCGCTCGACGTGCAGCGGGGCCAGATCATCTCGGTGATCGGCCCCAACGGCGCGGGCAAGACCACGCTGCTGGCGGCGGCCATGGGCCTGCTGCCGTGCAAGGGCACGCTGCGCTTCGAAGGCGAAGACCTGCAAGGGCTCGACGTGGAGTCGCGCGTGGAGCGCGGGCTGTGCCTCGTGCCCGAGCGGCGCGAACTGTTCGGCGAACTCACCGTGCTCGACAACCTGCAGCTCGGCGCCTACGCCAAGCGGCTGCGGGGCGATGCGATGAAGAAGCAGCTGCAGTCGGTGTACGACCGCTTCCCGCGCCTGGCCGAGCGCCGCGCCCAACGCGCCGACACGCTCTCGGGCGGCGAGCGGCAGATGCTGGCCGTGGGCCGCGCGCTCATGTCGGCGCCGCGCCTGCTGATGCTCGACGAGCCCAGCCTGGGCCTGGCGCCGCTGATCGTGCGCGACATCCTCACCATCGTGCGCAAGCTGCGCGACGACGGCGTGTCGATCCTGCTGGTGGAGCAGAACGCACGCGCCGCGCTCGAAAGCTCGGACGAAGGCTACGTGCTGGAGACCGGCGAGATCGCGCTGTCGGGTGCTTCCGGTGACCTCGCCAGCGACCCGCGCGTGCAGGCCACCTACCTCGGCGGAGGCACGCACGATGACGAGTGACCCGCGCGCGGTGCCGCCGGCGCAGCGCACGCTGCCCGCCATGCTGCAGCGGCAGGCGGCGCTGTTCGGCGCCCGCCCGCTGCTGCGCATCGCGGGCCGGCAATGGACGCATGCCGATGCAGCCGACGCGGCGGCCACGCGCGCCGGCGCGCTCGCACAGCATGGCGTGGCGCGCGGCGACCGCATCGCCGTGATGTGCGGCAACCGCATCGAGTTCCTCGACACCTTCCTTGGCGCGGGCTGGCTCGGTGCGTCGGTCGTGCCGGTCAACACCGCGTCGATGGGGCCGCAGATCGAGTACTTCCTTGCGAACAGCGAGGCGAAGCTGCTGGTGATCGAGGCGGGCTTTCTCGATCGACTGGTCACGGCCGACCTGGCCCGCACGGCGCTGCGCGAGGTGTGGGTGGTCGGCGAGGCCGAAGCGCCATGGACGCCGCCCGCCGGCGTGCGCGTGTCGGCCTACCCGCCGGGTGCGCAGGCGCTGCCGCCCGCTGCGGTGCAGCCGGGCGACCCGCTCGCCATCCTCTACACCTCGGGCACCACGGGCCCGGCCAAGGGCGTGATCTGCCCGCAGGCGCAGTACTTCTGGTGGGGCGTGAACAGCGCCGAGGTGCTCGGCGTGGGCCGCGACGACGTGCTGTGCACCACGCTGCCGCTGTTTCACATCAACGCGCTCAACACCTTCGCGCAGGCCGCGCTCACCGGGGCCGAGGTGGTGTTCGAGTCACGCTTCTCCGCCTCGGGCTTCTGGCCGGCGATGCGTGCCAACGGCGCGACCGTGGTCTATCTGCTCGGCGCGATGGTGCCGATTTTGCTGGCGCAGCCCGAGGGCGAGGGCGAGCGCAACCACCGCGTGCGCACCGGCCTCGGGCCCGGCGTGCCCGCCGCGGCGGGGCAGGCGTTCAAGGCGCGCACAGGCGTGGCGCTGCTCGAAGGCTATGGCTCGACCGAAACCAACTTCGCCATCGCCACCGCGCCCGATTCGCCGCGCGGCGGCGTCATGGGCTGGCTGCGCCCCGGCTTCCAGGCCTGCGTGGCCGACGAAGACGACGTGCCGCTGCCGCCCGGCGAGGCCGGCGAGCTGCTGCTGCGCGCCGACGAGCCCTATGCCTTTGCCAGCGGCTACTTCCACATGCCCGAGAAGACCGTCGAGGCCTGGCGCAACCTGTGGTTCCACACCGGCGACCGCGTGGTGCGCGATGCCGACGGCGCGTTCCGCTTTGTGGACCGCATCAAGGACGCGATCCGCCGGCGCGGCGAAAACATCTCGTCCTTCGAGGTCGAGCAGGTGCTGCTGAGCCACCCCGGCGTGGCCTCGTGCGCGGTGTACCCCGTGCGCTCCGAGCTGGCCGAAGACGAGGTGATGGCCGCGCTGGTCGCGCGCGAGGGCGTCGTCATCGACCCGGCCGAGCTGGCGCGCTTCTGCGAAGGCCGGCTGCCGTACTTCGCGGTGCCGCGCTACATCGACCTCTTGCCCGACCTGCCGCGCACCGAGAACGGCAAGGTGCAGAAGTTCAAGCTGCGCGAGCGCGGCGTGGGGCCGCAGACCTGGGACGGTCGGCCCGCCAAAGCCGGATGACGCACGCCACCGCGCTTCCACTGGCAGGGCGCGTGGCCTTCGTGACCGGCGCAGGGCAGGGGCTGGGCGCGGCCATCGCGCGAGGGCTGGCGCAGGCCGGCGCGCGCGTGGCGCTGGCCGACATCGACGAAGCCAACGCCCAGGCCGTTGCCGCCGAGGTGAATGGCCTCGCGCTGCCGCTCGACGTGCGCGACGAGCAAGCCTTCAACGACCGCTTCGCGCAGGCCGTGGCGCACTTCGGCGGCGTCGACATCCTGGTCAACAACGCGGCGCGCACGCCGACCACCTCGCTGTGGGACATCACGCCCGCCGAGTGGGACGACGTGCTCGCCATCAACCTGCGTGGCAGCTTCTTCGGCTGCCGCATCGCGGGAAGGCACATGCGCGAACGTAGCGCGGGCCGCATCGTCAACCTGGCCTCGCTGGCGGGGCAGCAGGTCAGCAGCGCCACCGGCGCGCACTACGCGGCCAGCAAGGCCGGCCTGCTGGCGCTGACGCGTGCCTTTGCGCAGGAACTGGCGCCGCACGGCGTGACCGTGAACGCGCTGGCCCCCGCCGCCATCGACAGCCCCGCACTCGCCGCGCTGCCACCCGAGCGGCAGCAGGCGCTGAAGGACGGCATTCCGCTCGGTCGCTTCGGGCTGGCCGACGAGGTGGCCGCCGCCGTCGTCTACCTGGCCTCGCCGGCCGCGGCCTTCATGACCGGGGCGACGCTGGACCTCAACGGCGGCCGTTTCATGCGGTAGCACCCTGCTGGTGCGCAAATGGCTAAAATGATTCAGAACTAAACCATTCAGGTATGCACACAAATTCGCTCACTGGCCGTCATGCCCTCGTCACCGGCGCCGCTCGCGGCATTGGCGCAGAGATCGCCCGCACCCTTGCCGCCCAGGGCGCTGTGCTGACCTTGCTGGGCCGCGATGCGCAGGCCCTGCAGCGCGTGGCCGAGACCCTGGCGGGCAGCGGCCACGGCGTGGTGGCGGCCGACGTGGCCGACCCGCAGGCTGTTCAGTCGGCCTTTGCGCAGGCGCGGGCCGAGCGCGGGGCGGTGACCGTGCTGGTCAACAACGCGGGCGCCGCCGAGAGCGCGCCGTTCCTGAAGACCTCGGTCGAGCTGTGGCAGCGCATGCTGTCGGTCAACCTCACCGGCAGCTTCCTGTGCGCACAGGCCGCGCTGCCCGACATGCTCGACGCCGGCTGGGGCCGCATCGTCAACATCGCCAGCACGGCGGGGCAGAAGGGCTACGCCTACGTGTCGGCCTACACCGCGGCCAAGCACGGCGTGATCGGCCTCACGCGCGCGCTCGCGCTCGAAGTGGCGCGCAAGGGCATCACCGTGAACGCCGTGTGCCCGGGCTACACCGACACCGACATCCTGCGCAACAGCGTCGCCAACGTGGTCGGCAAGACCGGCCGCAGCGAAGCCGATGCGCTGGCCGAGTTCTCCAGCGTGAACCCGCAAAAGCGCATCGTGCAGCCGGCCGAAGTGGCCGACGCCGTGCGCTGGCTGTGCGGCGAAGGCGCCGCGTCGGTCACGGGCCAGTCGATCTCCGTTTCCGGAGGAGAAGTCACATGAGTCGCAACGATGCCTCCCACGCCGTGCTGAGCGACGCCGAAGAACTCGGCCACGAAGCCCGCGCCGGCCATGAAGACCACGCCATGCTCAAGCTGTGGCTGCGCATGCTCGCGAGCACCACGCAGATCGAGGCCGAGATCCGGCGCCGGCTGCGCGAGCGCTTCGGCATCTCGCTGGCGCGCTTCGACTACATGGCGCAGCTGTACCGCTACGAAGACGGACTGAAGATGCGCGTGCTCTCGCGCTACCTGATGGTGACCGGCGGCAACGTCACCGGCCTGACCGACGAACTCGAGCGCGAAGGCATGGTGGCGCGCGCGCCCAGCCCCGACGACCGCCGCGCCTGGATCGTGAGCCTCACGCCCGAAGGCCGCAACGCCTTCGAGGCCATGGCCACCGAGCACGAGCAGTGGATCCTCGAGATGTTCTCGGGCCTGGACATGAAGACCGTCAAGCAGATGCACAACCAGCTCGGGCTGCTGCGCGTGCACGTGATGCGCGGCGACGGCGCGGTCGAGGACCGCGCATGAGCGGCGAGGGCGGTGGTGTGGAGTTCCAGCGCCCGCGCCTGATTCGCTTCTCCGACTGCGACCCGGCGGGCATCGTCTTCTATCCGCAGTACTTCGTGATGCTCAACGGCCTGGTCGAAGACTGGGTGAGCGAAGGACTCGGCGTGGGCTACCACGCACTGATCGGCGAACGCCGCGTCGGCCTGCCGACCGTGAAGCTCGACGCCGACTTCCGCGCCGTGAGCCGCATGGGCGACCGCGTGATGCTCGGCCTCTCTGTCGCGCAATTGGGCTCGCGCTCGATCGCGCTCGCGTTGCGCTGCTTCGAGCCCACCACGGGCGAGGTGCGCATGCAGGTGCGTCAGGTGCTGGTGACGACCTCGCTCGACACGCACCGCGCCATCGCCGTGCCCGACGACATGCGCGCGGCCATCCTGCGCGATGCGCCGGCGTTGGCTGCTGCCGAGCCCGCTGGCAAGGCCTGAAGGCCTGAGCAAGGCTAGGGCGCCGGCGCAGCGCCGTCGGCAGGCTCGAGCGCCTTCTTCTCCTGTGCGTGCTTCTTCAGCCAGCCGCTGAGTTCCCGCTTTCCCTTCGCATTGGCCTGGCGCCACGCCTCGCGCGCGGCCGCCACGAAGCGCTCTTCCGCCGCGTCGGGCGGTGCTTCCGAAGGCGCAGTGTTGTCTTCGTCGAGCCAGCCCGCGGCCACGTCGCAATGCCGTTCGATCTGCCGTGCGAGCTTGTCGCCGATGGGCCGCGCACTCTTGATCTGGCTCCACATGCTCGGAGAGATTTCGAGCTTGCGTGCGAACGCCTGGTCGAGCCCCTTGGCGGGCAGGCCCGCCGCGACGGCGTCCTCGAGAAAGCGGCGATGCAGCACAAGCGCATTGCGGCGGCGCGCGACGGTGGTATGGGGCACTGTTCAAAAACAACAACAAGACAAGAAAAGATTGTCCCGGTTGTTGACGTCGCCGTAAACACTCTTTACAGTTGCCTCCAATTCACGGCACAAGCCGTCCCTTTTTTCCAACCCCTTACAGCCGACAGCGGCAATTTTTGACCAGGAACCATCGTGAACACCGCACTGATCCTCACCAGCCATCGACCCGCCTCGGGCCGACCGCTCGTGCGCGTCGGGTTCTGCCATGGTTTCGACATGCCGTCGCCCCTGTCGTTGTCTTCGCACCTGAACACCGCGTACGCCGCCAAAGCCGCAGCCCGTCTGCGCGTGGGTGGTCAGTTCGAGGCTCATCAGGTGCCCCCGGGTGGAGGTCGCGCGTAGGCGCGCATCTCTCAAGCTCTCTCGCAAAGAGGCCCGGACACCGCAAGGTTCCGGGCCTTTTTGTTTTTGCCGCTTTTCATTTCGGGTGTGCCTTCACCCCACCGCCAGAAATTGCCGCGTCGACGGTCTGGCGGGATGTGCATGAGTTGATCACTCCTGTGCAGCGACGTTCGACGGGGCCGCGCCCAGCGCGTGGCCCGTCGCGTGAGGACACAACCGAAATGGAAGGGCGGCAGGCTTTTCTTTGTTTTTTTTCCGTGTGTGGCGCAGCCTGGTAGCGCATCTGGTTTGGGACCAGAGGGTCGCAGGTTCAACTCCTGCCACACGGACCACACCCGAGCGGGACCGGGCCATGCCAACGCGTGGCCCGCCCGCGGAAACCGGCCGCAAAGATAGGGCGGCGCCGGAACCCGTCACCGGACATTTTTCAAGTCACTACTTTCTTTTTCGTTACCCACCAAGGAGGCCCTCATGCGCAAGCGCAACACACCGATCCGGATGATCGCCGTGCATCCGGCACCGCTGCCGCGCAGGCACATGGTGTGGTCGCTGGCCCAGCGCTTCGGCGTGGGGCTCGGGCCGCGCTACGTGGCC
This sequence comes from Variovorax sp. GW458-11-26-14-LB1, assembly GCF_059423965.1. Lineage (NCBI taxonomy): Bacteria > Pseudomonadati > Pseudomonadota > Betaproteobacteria > Burkholderiales > Comamonadaceae > Variovorax > Variovorax sp. GW458-11-26-14-LB1. The sequence continues at coordinate 30,524 of NZ_JBWKYW010000029.1, read as the reverse complement.
GATCGCGCGTCGGCATTGCCGGGCGGCAGCGAGGCGCCGCTCGACAGCCTCGACCTCGACCAGCGCGTGCGCGCGTCGGGCGAGTGGTAGCAGCTCAGCACTGCTCGTCTTCTGTTTCTTCAATGGTGCGTGTAGCTCAATGGCAGAGCCGCGGGTTGTGGTCCCGCTGACAACGGTTCGATTCCGTTCGTGCACCCCATCCGTTCACCACAAGCCATCGCCGCGAAGGGAGGCGATTCGTCATGCATTCACACGTCCTGCAACTCGATATTCAGGGCACGCCGCAAGCCTGGATCTCGCTGGAGCAGGCGGTGTTGCACTACGCCACCGGCAACGTGGCCTGGGAAGACGGCGCGCTGCCGCTGGCCACGCTGCGTGGTGGCTTCAACGTGGCGCGCGGTGTGCAGTCGCGCATCGACGTCGCGCCCATCATCGCGCTGCGCGGCGCGTCGAAGATCAACCTCTTCGACGTCGTGCCCGGCGTGACCAAGGCCAAGCTGCTGCGCCGCGACCGCCACACCTGCGCCTACTGCGCGCAGGTGTTCGCCGACCGCGACCTGCAGTGCGAGCACGTCATGCCCGAGTCGCGCGGCGGCCCGTGGAGCTGGACCAACCTCGTGAGCGCCTGCGCCGTCTGCAACAACCGCAAGGCCGCGCGCACGCCCGAAGAAGCCGGCATGCCGTTGGTCTACCTGCCGTACGTGCCGAGCCGCTTCGAGAACTTCCTGCTCGAAGGCCGCAACATCCGCGCGGACGTGCACGAGTGGCTGGCCAAGCGCCTGCCGCGCGGCTCGCGGCTGCAGTAGCGCCACGCGCACAAAGAGAAAAGCCCGCTGCCCGTTGGATCAACGGACAGCGGGCTTTGCCTTGTGCGGCTCGCGGTGGGCGAGCGATGCGTGTGTGAGTGAATGAAGGTGCGAGTGGCTTGTTGTGTTCAGCGCCCCGCGCCGAAGAAGCTGTAAGCCACTGCTGTGGCTGCTGCGAGCCCGCCGAGCAGGATGAAGAGCACCTTCGTCGTACGGCGAGGGCCGCGCCGTGAACGGACCCAATGCTCCGGCCCGATCAGATCGATCGGAACCGTGGGTTTGCCTATGTCGGATGCCTTTTCCATGCCAAGAAATATAGCGCAGGCGCCAAGGCAAGAAGTTACAACGGCTTTTTGGCCCCATCGCACCGTGGCCGCTTGCCGACACCAGACAGAAATGTGTGAAATATTCCTCATGAACCAACAAATCATTCTCGAGAGCCTGGTCCGCGCCCTGGAGAGCTGGGTCCGCAATGCCTCCGCGGCCGAGCTGTGGCGCGTGCACCGCGAGGGCGGCCTGGGCGCATCGATCCGCACCGAAGGCGAGAGCGTCGTGCACGTGCGCATTGCGCTCGACGGCCCGCCCGATGCGCTGTCGAGCATCGGCAAGACCGACGGCCGCCTGCCCATGACCGAAGCGTTCAGAGGCGCCAACGGCGAAGCAGGGTGGGGCACCCCGCCACCGCAAGGCAGCGCCGAGCGCGAGCAGTGGTTTCTGTCGAGCGACGTGGCGCAAGAGCAGGCGCGGCAGTACCTGCTGGCGGAGGTGGTGGCGCGGCGGGATGCGTTGGTGCGGCGGGTGGAGGCGTGGGAGGCGGGTGCGGGTTGAGGCTCGCAGCGCGATTGCCTTCGCGTGCGTCACTACAAGTCGACGCGAGTCCTCATTTGTTCACCGTGCGAGGCTTCCGCTGACGCGCTTCTCTCCCTACATTTGAACGACCGCCGCGCCTCACGGCGGGACATCGATGCACACCGCAGCGATGTCGATGTGAGGCACAAAAGGCGACGGCCAGGGTGCGCTAACACCCTGACCGTCTGACCAAGTGACGTGCACAACCTCGGAAAGGACGCACACCAAATGGCTGATCAAATTATCGCCGGGCAAACCACGCCCGATTCCCTCAGGGCAGCCTGCCCCGACGCCGCCGACCTTCTGGAGAAGAAGTCGTCCCAGCTGCAATCGCTGCTGAGCTGTTGCTACGGAGACTGCAGTGAATGGTTCGACGCGATCGGTGCCGTGCACCGAGACCACGTGATGTGGATCGCATCAGACCTGGCTGGCGAAGTTGCAGAGCTTGCGCAGCAACTGCTGAGACGGATCAACGCAGCGGACGCGTCGGCACCTACGTGAGCGCGACGGGGGACGACAACCGCGCGCGGAAGTAGCTGGCGGTCTCCTCGTCGCTGCAGTAGACGTAGCACCCCTTCATGCCTCGCGTCATCAGCGTGCGGTAGGTGTTCTTGATGATCAGGTCGGCCTCTGCTGTGGCGTTCTTCGGGTCTGCCTTGAGCCGTGCCTTGTAGCCGCGCAAGGTCTTGTCGTGCCGATCGCGGGCCGATGGCTCCGTCACGACCCGGCCGTCACGCACGATGAGGTCGGGGCCGATGATCACGCCGATGTAGTCCACCTCCAGCCCTTGGCAGGTGTGGATGCAGCCGACCTCGTTGATCGAGTTCGGCGCAATGATCCAGAGGCTGCCATCGACATCGAGGTTCCATCGCTTGCGGTAGTCGCCAATGACGATGTCGAAGGCCTTCGGGTCTTTCTTGCTGGTCCAGGGCCAGCAGTAACCGGCGACGACACGGGCGGTGCCTGTGTTGTTCTTCTGCGCAATCGCTGTATGAAGATCCGCCGGATCGCTGAAGACCTGAAAGTCGAACTCGGCCGGCGTGAGCGTCTTGTTCGCGGTCTCTCGAACGGCGAGGGCGTCGTCGAGCCACGCGATGTAGCCGTCGGAGCCGCTGCATCTGAACTGCGACGCGAGCCCGTGCTCAGAGACCTCTGCGCCCTTGTCCGTGCCGAATGTGCGGATGGTTTGCTTCGTGCCGATGTCGCTCAACGCGACCCGCTGGTCCTCGTCGATGAAGAACACCGTGCACTTGGCGGCGGCAATCAACTCCTTGACTTGGTTCTCGCCCAGGTTGCCGTACAGGCCGCTCTTTTCGTTCAGGCGGTGCGCCTCGTCCACGATCAGCACGTCGAACTGGTCTGCGGGTGTTTCGATGAAACCACCGGAGCCCGTGAAGAGGTTGGAGTAGCGCGTGCGCGTCATGGTGCCCGCGAGCTTGGTTTCGTAGACGCGCCGAGGTGCGGCGTTCTTCGAAACGTATTTGCAGTTCAGGCCGGCACCCATCAAGGTGACCAAGGCGTTGATGGCGAGCACCGTCTTGCCAGTCCCCGGGCCGCCTTCGACGATCACCACCTTGGGGTTCGCGCTCGATGCAGATCGGCCTGCAGCCAAGATGTTCTCGTAGACCTCTTTCTGGTCATCGATCAAGATGAACTCGGGATTCCCCTTCAGTAGGCCCGCAAGGCTGTCGCTGAGCGCCTTCGATGGCCTGATGCGTCCGTTGGCCAGTTCATAGAGCACGCTCGGGTCGCCGAACTTGATGTGCTGCTTGATGAAGTTGCGCAGCAAGCCTCGCTCGGCCTCACCGCGCAGGAACAGCGGCGCCTTGGCGATGTAGTCGGCGTAGTGGGCCGAATCGATCACGCCGTCGCGCTCGTAGTTGTGCAGGTAGGCGCAGGCTTGAACGGAGATGCCTCCGGAGTAGACGGCTTCGTTGAAGCCTTCCATCAAGGAGGCATAGGACCACGCTTGGTACGACGGGTGAACGACCTCGCGGTGCCCGCCGCCGAGGTAGGTGTTGACCAGTGCGTCTTTGGTCGACGACTTCACCTTGTCCCACTGCTTCAGCTCGACGATCACGATGTTCTTCGAGTCGTCGTGGCCGCGACCAGTCAGGCTGATGTCGATGCGCTTGGAACTCTGCGGGATATGAAGTTCAACGGCCACGCCGACGTCATTCGGAATTTCGGAGTCGCTGAGGACCTTCGACATGTAGCCCAACGAATCTCTCCACGACCTCATTTCGGCCGCCGGGACCTTGCGGCCGGTGGCGCTGAAGTACTTGGCCAGGATGACGTCTTCGATGTCCCTGTCGTTGTTGTCGCTGAGAAATTGCTTCTTGTCGGCCTCGTAGACGATCACGTCAATCCTTCCCAGATTCGCCCGCTTCCTGCGAGCTGTGCTTCTTGCTACTGCCGCGCACCTTGTCAGCCGGATAGCGCAGGGCGTTGGCCTTCAGCTTCTGTTGGACCGCAGCGTTGAGGTCCACGCCCAAGACGGAAGACAGGCGAACGAGATAGAGCAGGACATCCGCGAGTTCGTCCTGAACGGCCTGGGCTGTCTGTGGGTTTCGGCCGGCTTCTTTGGAGCCTTGCTCGGACATCCACTGAAAGATCTCGTTCAGCTCGCCGACCTCGCCGGTCAGGGCCATCACCAAGTTCTTGGGGGAGTGGAACTGGGCCCAGTCGCGCTCGGTGGCGAAGTGCTCGAGTTGCGCTGCCAGCCGTGAGACATCGATGAGAGGGGCGACTGGCCCAGCGCCTTGCTTCTCGTTCACCCGCGTTCTCCTTGTGCGAGCAAACAAGCAAGTGCTTCACGGTCATGGCGTTGACTGCTTCGAGCCAAGCTGATCGCCAACATCAGAGGGGGCTTCATGAAACAAGTGTATCCAGCGCAGATTGGGAACGACGTGTTTCCCTAGGAAGCGAGGCCTGCGGGATAGGCGTGCCGGTTCAAGATTGTTAAATTCAATGCGCCCGCGCATATCGGCCGCGCGTTTTTCTGTGGCGCCCGCCTCAACCTTTCTTGCCCATGACTCGCATATTCAGCTTCGAGGATTTATCGACTGCCGACCTGGTTGTGGATGCGATCTATGAGGGCGGTAGTGCCGGCAACACAAGCAGCGATCCCATTGCCAAGCTGCTCCCTGGCGCCGGCAACCAGGGTGGTTTTCGAGCGTCAGGCCTCGGCTTGAAAAGGAAGTTCGTCGTTCTCTACTCGAGCGGTGAGGAAGGCGACTGGCCCGATCGCTTGGACCTGAATACCGGGCAATTCGTCTACTACGGAGACAACCGTACGCCGGGCCACGATCTGCATGACACGAGGCGGCGAGGCAATCTGTTGCTGAAGGCGGCCTTCGAGAACGCGCATGGAGATGCCGCGAAGAGGGCAGAGGTGCCCCCGTTCTTTGTCTTCACCAAGTGCCCTACGGCAAAGAGCAACAGATCCGTTCAGTTCAAGGGGCTTGCGGCGCCGGGGTTTCCGGGGCTGCCGATGACTGAAGACTTGGTTGCTGTGTGGAAGACGACTGCCGGCGAGCGGTTTCAGAACTACCGCTCGGTCTTTACTGTGCTCAACACCGCCACCGTTCCGCGCGCGTGGATCGAGAGCCTCGCTTCGCAAGAGAGCGCTTTGGCAACCGCGCCAAGTACGTGGCGCTCCTGGGTCGAGTCAGGTGCGTACAGCCCGCTGACCTCCGAGCCCACGAAGGTGATCCGAACGGAGAGCGAGCAAACGCCGGATACACCGCTCAAAGCCGCGATCTTGGAGCGCGTCTGGGCTCATTTCAAAGACTCGCCTCTTGCTTTCGAGTCGTTCGCTGCACGGATTTACCAGCTGACGGATCGGCGCGTGATCATTGACGAGATCACCAGAGGCAGCGTCGATGGCGGACGAGATGCCATCGGGAGGTACTTGCTGGGCCTGAGCGCCGATCCTGTGTATGCGGAGTTCGCTTTGGAGGCCAAGTGTTATCGGCCCAGCTCTGGAGATGTCTCGGCAAACACCGTTGGCGTGCGCGAAGTAGCCCGATTGATCTCACGCATTCGACATCGTCAGTTCGGCGTATTGGTCACCACGTCGGTAATCGCTCGGCAAGCCTACACGGAGGTGCGGGATGACCGGCATCCCATCGTTCTCATCAGCGGACGAGATATCGCCGAAATTCTGATTCAAGCTGGCTACAACTCACTAGAGCGTGTCCGCCTGCTGCTAGACGAATGGGCAACGTCGGGCCAGCAAGCCTAGGAAGGGGGACCGTGCCTTTAAGGCAAGCCGCTCACTTTGTGGTGCTGGAGAGGGAGCGTTCCTCGCGGCGAAAATTCATGCATGGGCCAAGATCAGTTTCCCAATTCTTTAAGTCTAGTGGCGATTTTCTCTGCGTATTTGTCTGAAAGTAGTAGCAAATTCTCGTGATGCTGCAATAGATTAGTCCGGAGCTCTGAAAATCGAGGGCCATCATAGCTGCGGCCATTACGAGTAAGAGTAGGCTTGCCTGCGTTGTAGCTCGTTTTCGCGTGAGCCAAATCATTTCTCGGTGTAATTACCTCTTCTTCAAATTTACTAAGAAGTTTGGTCACCTCTTTGTGAGGCGCATCAAAAATTCCTGCTCTGGAATTTAATTCTTGCAAGAGAGAGAATAATTCGAAAGTCCCGGCCTTTTCCAAAAAACTTCCGAGATTTGCATCGACATCGAGTTTTTCGATCGCCTCGACATTTGCGCGAGCGAAGCTTAGCTTCTTTGCAACCAAAGCGATAGCAGGTTGTGTTTTTGATTTTTCGTCAAGTTGACCATAGACTTTCATTATGGCCCCCTTCATTTTTTGATCAAACTCTGCAACGGCAGCTACAAATAAACCTCGCATTGAATTTAAATCAAGTCGTCGAAGGCTGGCTTGTATCGTATGCCAAGCTTCTTGTACAAAATAGTCTCTATTGACGCACCAAACCCCATCAATTAATTGCTTTGCGATTTCATTTCGCAATTCTAATGGGCTGGCGGAGCTGTAAAAAATGATATTGGCATAGGAGTGCTGGTCACGAATTGATTTCGCAACACTCGACCCCGAGCCGTTTTGAACCATTTGCCCTAGCTTCCAATCGACCAGAATTAAATCCAGGCCACTTTCTTCCGTGAGTGCTTCGAGAAAGTTTCTTAATTCATCGCCGTTTGTGATCCATTGAACTCGCAGATCGAGTCCCTGTCTGGCCAGCTTCCCACGAAGAACGTCTTCATGTCCCTTGGCCTGATTGGGTTGATCCTCAATCCACGCAACGGAGTATTCAAGGAGGTTCATGTCGAAGGAAATGTCAAGATGAAAGCAGCGCCCTTACCATTGGGCGGCGTGCGATATTCAATAGTCCCACCAAACGACTCCATCACCTGTCGAGAATGATAAAGACCAAGGCCTGAGCCATCAGTAGTACTGAATCCTTTTTCAAAAAGTCGAGAAACTTCTTTGAGAGAAGAATTTATTCCTTTGCCATCATCCAAAAAAGCCACTTGCATTGCGTCTTTTGTCGAAAAGTTGAAGCTGACATTTAAAATGCGTGCCGCAGCCTTTCTGGCGTTAACAACCAGATTGTCAAGAACAATAGCTATTTCGATGGGCTTGAATTTTTGAATAAATGATTTTTCTGGAATTCCAACATTGATTTGAATTCGGTCCATGTAGAGTGGTGTTACGTTGCTCATGTACTGAGCGACGTAAGTTCCCAAGTCATCATGAATAACATCCGAATCCATTCGGAAGTTTGCACGCGTAGCCAGTCGAGAAATAGCCATTACTTGTTGATTCTTGAATCTCATTTGTTCCAAGAAGCTAAAGAGCGTTTCTTTGTCAGGCGATTTCCCTAAACTAAGGCGATCAATCTGAGCCTCGATAAGCGAATGAATATCAGAGGAATGAATTGTGATTTGATGATGTAAGTTCGTGACCGCATCAAAATCGAGTGAGGTAACTGCGGCGAGAAAAAGATTGCGTTTTCTCTCCTCTTCGTAAGCAGTCTCGGCGTCCGCGCGACCTTGCTCAGCTTTTACTCGGGCTTCTTCTGCACTGCGGGCCCGGAGGTCTGCTTGCTTCCGTGCCGCTAACTCCCGATCCGCGGCTTCACGCGCTCTTTCCTCCGCCTCCTTCAGCTCTCTAAAGCGTTGTTCGGCTCGAGCAACTCGTTTCTCAAGTTGAGGGTCTTTTAGATGACGTGCCAGTAGCTTCAGATCATCAAGGGAGCCTTCAAATTCCGTGACGCGTTCACTTAGGACGTCAACAATATCTTTTGCATATTCTAGTAATTCAATTTCGTTGGTTTTTGCAATTGCTGCAACCAATTCAATTACACGAGCACGCGCTGGAGCGGAAGAAAGACCCGATGCGTCGTCTCGCATCTTGTCCAGTTTGTCTTGCCATGTGACATCAACAACGTATGCTTCTAGTCGCTTTAAACATCGTTCTTTGAACGCGTCAAGTAACTCCAGATAGGCAGGCGTCTCAACTAGTCCTTGATCGCGACTAGTTGCTTCGCGAAATTTGTCTTCGGTGCCATGAACATCGATTCGGCCGATAACGTCTCGAGTTCCCAGAAAACGCGCATAGCCTTGCTGCTTTCTCCGGTCAAGCTCAAATGTGTCATCACCTTCCTCTCCAACGGGAAAGACGCGAAAGCCATTCCGAAAAAGAAAAACAGAGCCAAATTGAACTACAGGAACGCCAATTCTTCGAGAGAATGTTTGCTTAGCCGCCAAATTCAAGAAAAATAGCCGACATTTGAATCCTGCGTGACTTAAGAATAGGTATGGATTTTTTTCCCGAATTCGATAAATCAGCTTGCCGCGATCGATAAGTACTGTTTCAATGCTCTCGCCGCCGTCGACGAAATAGACTTCGAGGCGAGTGGTTTTGTCAGTTAGCTCGGCGAAAACAAAATTCGTGATTTGCCCATTAACTATTTTTCGATTTAACGCAGGCGCATCATCAGGGCTTTCTGCCGCAAGACGGGTTTGAATCTCTTCGTCAGTTCGCTTTTCGTGTTCTGCGATGAGTGTGATTTTGAATTTTTCGTCCTTGGATTCAAATGGATTGATAAGCTTCTCTAGGTGGGCTCTAAGCTTTAGTAGTTTTTCTCGATTCCATGAATCTCGCAAGCCCCTAATTCGTAGCACTGTTCCATGTAGCGGTGCCTCGATCCCTTTGGGAATTTCGAATTCATCCAGGGTTTGATGATCTACCGGGATGGATATAAACTCATTATTTTGATCTTGCTCAAATAATCCCCACTTAAGGTCCAGCTCTTCAACAGAACTACCTTTCTCCTGGGAGCGAGTTTGTAATGTTAAAAATTTTCCAAGCCGATCGCATGAGAAACGACCAACTCCTTTGTTTCCAGCATATTGGTTGGTCGACGCGCTGTCACGATAGTCATAGTCCTCTGTCCCATCTTTTTTTGCGGAGTATGCGACAAAGAGCCATTTTTTTATTAAATCGGAGTGCGACATGCCTTTGCCGTCATCGATTATCCAAATGGTGTCTTCTTCAAAAACCAGACGCACGTCTATTGCTCTGGCATCGAAGCTATTTTTCACAAGCTCGAACAAGGCAACGAAATCGCTGACGATAAGATCTCGCCCGATTATGCTTTTCAAGCCGGAGCTAACTCGGAAAAACAAGCTCGGGTCTTTGTTGCGATCCAATTTCTTTGGCGGCATTGATCTTCCCTGTCAGGGCTTTACATTTTGTTAATAGTATGCGCCTGAAAGCCCAGCTTCGCCAAGTGCCCGATGCCACATCACCTCGGCGTCGCCCCCAGTCAGTTGCGTTAGATGCGGCTGCCAGACGTTCGATCGCACGTATTCGCTCATTGCTGCTGGTCTGGTTCGAGAGCCATGGCCGGAACTTTGTTTGGCGCTATGACGACGTTGACGAGTATGTTTTGGTCGTCAGCGAAGTGCTGCTTCAGCGCACGAAAGCGAAATCCGTGAGCGATTTTCTGCCAGCGTTTCTTCGGCGCTATCCGTCCTGGCCTCGTCTCGCAAGGGCCAGGCGTACTACGCTCGAGGACGCACTGCGTCCGCTAGGCTTGTGGAGGCGACGAGCGGAGGTTTTGAAGGCGCTTGCAAGAGAGCGGGTAAAGCTGGGCGCTTTTCCGATCGAGCGCGCTGAACTTGAGCGGCTACCTGGCGTGGGGCAATATGTTGCTAACGCGATTGAGGTGCATGTGTATGGGCGCCGCAAGCCGCTTCTTGATGCAAGCATGGCGCGCGTTCTCGAGCGTTGTTTTTCAGCACGCCAACTCGTTGATATACGCTTTGACCCGTGGCTTCAAGCTCTAAGCCACGCACTTGTCGACGATGAGAACTCGATCCTGATTAGCTGGGCAGTTTTGGATCTCGCTGCGTTGGTATGCCACATTCGAAACCCGGTTTGCGTCAATTGCCCTTTGCGAAATACCTGCAATTTTGGTCGATTGCAATTGCGTAGTTTTTTGCTCTTTAAAGTTGACGTCGCGCTGTAGCAATTCTCTGATATAGGTGCCTAGAAATTGAGCCAACCGAGGGGGCACTGCATTGCCGACCTGGGTATAGCGCGGACAATCGGTTTTTCGAAGCTCACCGCCTGTAGTGTATTTTCCTTGAAATTCGAACCAATCCGGAAATGTTTGCAAGCGAGCACATTCTCGGACCGTTAAAATTCTAGGCTCAGAGTAATGAACGAAATCGTCTGGCAGAGTGGTAATCGTGGGGGCCGGGCGTGCGGCACCCAACCAGTGAATTCGAAATTTTGCAGTGCCGAGTTCTGCGCGCAATTCGGCACTAATTTTGTGCCCAGGATTTCCCTTTTGTTGAATTAGGCGAAACTTTTCAATTGTTGTGGTCGCGTGCTTAGGGAGTCGAATTGAGTTTGGGGGGGAGCTCAAGGCCATGCCTTGCCGCATTGCCCGCTGGTAGTCAGTTTGCGGGCCGGGATAAAAAGCTTGCTCAAAGCCGCGTGTATCAGGGCAAGGGATTCGAGCTTTTCCCTCAATTTCCAGATCGGAAATCGCATCTTTTGTAGTAACGATATCTTGTGTGCTAAGCCCAAGTGATTGCAAATGGAGGTTGCGCATTTCATCGAGAAAGCTATCGTTTACTGCAAGCTCCAGGGATTGTTTGCTAGCGTTTTGAATTGCAACTATAAAGAAGCGCGGACGAACTTGAGGTGCTCCATATTGAGAGGCACAAAGCCGTAGTGCAACGGAGCCGTAGCCCAGCGTTTTTAATTGGTTTTGAATTCTCAGTGCTGCGGTATTGACGGTGCGCCGATCGCTGTTGGCCCGCTTGTCGACGAAGGGCATATTTATGCCTTCAACGTTTTCGAGTATCACCGCTCGAGGGCGGACGATTTTTACAAACTCTAAATAGCGTCGATACAGGGTATTGCGAAGGTCGTTGGGTTTGCGTTTGCCGTATACCGAAAAGCCCTGACATGGCGGCCCACCAACTACTAAGTCGACGGTGCCTGCGAGTGCAGCGATCGCATCGCGATGTTCCGTCAGCAGTTTGGCAATGTCGTGTGCCTGCCTTGGTATCGACTTGGGCCATGAAAACGAACGCCCATTGACAGAGCGCGCTACGAGGTTGGCGTCCAGTGTTGCGTAAGCATGAGCTGCCTTCTCCACTGCCAAAATGCCCTGATGACCGGCCTGCATTAGGCCGAGAGAAAGTCCGCCGCAGCCGGCGAACAAGTCTACAAAATTGAGGTTCATGGGTTTGCAAGCACGGAGTCAAGGCACGTGCGTCACGTTATAGAAAGTCCGCGATCAGAGCCAGAGTCCCAGCGTCCTTTTTTTGCTCTGTTGTTTCCTGGGAACGCAATGAAAATGGCGGCAGCTTCGACCTTCTTGGGGCAGCGCCTACTAATCATTTACTCCGGTCGACGTTCGACATAGAACGGTCACAGGCACGGGTCTTTTGTTTGAGCATGAAAAAAGCCCCGCTATCGAAAAATAGCGGGGCTTTTTTGGATTGGTGCCGGAGAGATGAATCGAACACCCGACCTTCTCATTACGAATGAGCTGCTCTACCGACTGAGCTACACCGGCGAAGCCTCAGATTATAGCCAAGAAATCAAGGCTTCTCGGCGTGGTACTGCGTCAAACGCTCGACTTCGTGACGCGAACCCAACATCACGCTCACGCGCTCGTGCAGTTTGGTGGGCTTCAGGTCGAGGATGCGCTGCTTGCCGTTGGTGGCGGCGCCGCCGGCCTGCTCGACGAGCCAGCTCATGGGGTTGGCCTCGTACATCAGGCGCAGCTTGCCGGCCTTTTCGGGCTCGCGCTTGTCCCACGGGTACATGAAGACGCCGCCGCGCATCAGGATGCGGTGCACGTCGGCCACCATGCTGGCAATCCAGCGCATGTTGAAGTCCTTGCCGCGCGGGCCTTCCTTGCCGGCCAGGCATTCGTCGATGTAGCGCTTCACGGGCTCGTCCCAGTGGCGCATGTTGCTCATGTTGATGGCAAATTCCTTGGTGTCGGCCGGAATCTGGATGTCTTCCTGCGTGAGCACGAAGCTGCCTTGCTCGCGGTCGAGCGTGAACATGGCCACGCCGTTGCCCACGGTGAGCACCAGGGTGGTCTGCGGGCCGTAGATGCAGTAGCCGGCGGCCACTTGCTGGCTGCCGGGCTGCAGAAAGTCGGCTTCCTGCACGCCGGGGGTGTCGTCGGGCTTCTTCAGCACGCTGAAGATGGTGCCGATGCTCACGTTGACGTCGATGTTGCTGCTGCCGTCGAGCGGGTCGAACATCAGGAGGTATTCGCCCTGCGGGTAGCGGTTGGGCACCACGTGGATGGTTTCCATCTCCTCGCTGGCCATGGCCGCGAGGTGACCGCCCCATTCGTTGGCTTCAATGAGCACTTCGTTGGCGATGATGTCCAGCTTCTTCTGGATTTCTCCCTGCACGTTCTCGCTCTCGGCGGTGCCGAGCACGCCACCCAGCGCGCCCTTGTTGACGGCCTGGCTGATGCTCTTGCAGGCGCGGGCGACCACTTCGAGCAACAGGCGCAGCTGGCCGGGAATGAGGCCGTCGGCGCGTTGCTGCTCGACGAGGTAGCGGGTGAAGGAGATTTTTTGTTGAGCCATGGATCTTGTGGGGTTCAGTGGGTTCAGTTTCCGGCGAGGGCGCGGGTGACGACCTCATGCGTGTCTTTGCTCAGGTCGGGCTTGGCGGCCACGCGGGCAATCGCTTCGCGAGCGGCACTGCGGTAGGGCTCGGCCAGCTTGCTCCAGCGGTCGAGTGCGCGCGCCAGGCGTGCGGCCACCTGGGGGTTGATGGCGTCGAGCTCGATCACGCGCTCGCTCCAGAACACGTAGCCGGCCGCGTCGGCGCGGTGGAAGGCGCCGGGGTTGCCGCTGCAGTAGCTGAAGATCACGCTGCGCGCGCGGTTGGGGTTCTTCAGCGAGAAGTCGGGGTGCTTCATGAGCTGCTTGACCAGCGGCAGGATGTCGCCGCCGCGGTCGCTGGCGCCGGCTTGCAGCGAGAACCACTTGTCGATGACCAGCGCCTCGTCCTTGAACATGGCGTGGAAGCGCGCGAGCGCCTGCGCCGCCAGGGTGTGGCCCGACGACACGAGGGCGTTGAGCGCGTTGAAGCGGTCGGTCATGTTGCCCGCGTCCTTGAAGCGCTGCAGGGTCTTGCCCGGCCACACGGTGTCGCCCGAGGCGCGCGCCGCCAGGCACAAAAAGTTGAGCGCCATGCCGGCCAGCGCGCGGCGGCCCGACGAGGTCGGGTCGGGCGTGTAGGCGCCGGTGTCCTTGTTGTCTTCGTAGGCCTGTTCCCAGTCGGCGAAGAGGGCGGTGGCGAGCTGGGCGCGCATGGCTTCGCGCACCAGGTGCACCCGCTGCGGATCGACCACGTCGAGCTGTTCGGCGATGTAGGTTTCCGACGGCAGCGTGAGTACCAGTTCCTTGAAGGCGGCGTCGAGCTGCGGGTGGCGCAGCACGCCGCGCATGGCGTCGAGGTAGGCGTCGTTCAGCACCGGCGTGGTGTCGGTGGCGTTGGCGGCAATGGCTTGCAGCGCGGCACGCAGGCCCAGGCGCTGGCCGGCTTCCCAGCGGTTGAACGGATCGGGGTCGTTGGCCAGCAGGGTGAGCAGCTGGGCGTCGGTGTACGCAAAGTCGAGGATCACCGGCGCGCTGAAGCCGCGCAAGATGGATGGCACGGGCTCGGCGTCCAGACCCACGAAGGTGATCTGCTCGCCGGCGCGCGACAGCACGATGGTGCGGGTGCCGCGTGCGACGTCGCTTTCGCCCTCGAGCTGCATCGGCAGTTCGCGGCCGGTGGCGGCGTCGAGCAGGCCGATGTTCAGCGGAATGACGAAGGGTTCCTTGGTCTGCTGGCCTGGCGTGGGCGGGCAGCTTTGCACCACGCTCAGGGTGTAGCTGCGGTTCTGCGCGTCGTACACGCCGTGCGCGGCCAGGCGGGGCGTGCCGGCCTGGCTGTACCAGCGCTTGAACTGGGGCAGCAGGCGGGCCAGTTCGGAATCGGGGTTGGCATCGGCAATGGCTTGGGCGAAGTCGTCGCAGGTCACGGCCTGGCCGTCGTGGCGCTCGAAGTACAGGGTGATGCCCTTTTCGAAGCCCTTGCGGCCGACCAGCGTCTGCATCATGCGAACGACCTCGGCACCCTTTTCGTAGATGGTGACGGTGTAGAAGTTGCTGATCTCGATGTAGCTGTCGGGCCGCACCGGGTGCGCCATGGGGCCGGCGTCTTCGGGGAACTGAGCGGTGCGCAGCACGCGCACGTCTTCGATGCGCTTGACGGCGCGGGCCGAGGCGTCGGCGCACAGGTCCTGGCTGAACTCCTGGTCGCGGAAGACGGTGAGGCCTTCTTTCAGTGAGAGCTGGAACCAGTCGCGGCAGGTCACGCGGTCGCCGCTCCAGTTGTGGAAGTACTCGTGGCCGACCACGCTTTCGATGTTGCTGTAGTCGGCGTCGGTGGCGGTGGCCTGGTTGGCCAGAACGTACTTCGTGTTGAAGATGTTCAGGCCCTTGTTCTCCATGGCGCCCATGTTGAAGTCGCTGGTGGCCACGATCATGAAGCGGTCGAGGTCGAGCGGCAGGCCGAAGCGGGCTTCGTCCCACAGCACGGAGTTGACCAGCGAGTTCATGGCGTGCTCGGTCTTGTCGAGGTCGCCGGCGCGCACGTACACCTGCAGCAGATGCTCCTTGCCGCTGCGCGCGGTGATGCGCTGCTCGCGCGCCACGAGCTTGCCCGCCACCAGGGCGAACAGGTAGCTGGGTTTCTTGAAGGGGTCGACCCACTTGGCGAAGTGGCGGCCCTCGGGCAGTTCGCCCTGGTCGACCAGGTTGCCGTTGGACAGCAGCACCGGGTAGGCGGCCTTGCTGGCGCGCAGCGTGACGGTGTACATCGCCATCACGTCGGGACGATCGAGGAAGTAGGTGATGCGGCGGAAGCCCTCGGCCTCGCACTGCGTGAAGAAGGTGTCTTCGCTCACGAACAGGCCCATCAGCTTGGTGTTCTTGATGGGGCAGCAGGTGGTGAAGATTTCGAGTTCGAACGCGTCGGGCAAGCCGTCGATGACGAGCTGGTCGCCTTCCATGCGGAACGAGGCGCCCTGGCCGTTCACGAGCACGCGCGCCAGGTTGAGCTCGTCGCCGTCCAGGCGCAGCGGCTGGGCCGGCACCTCGGGGTTGCGGCGCAGCTGCATGCGGTTGAGCACGCGGGTCTTGGCGGGGTCGAGGTCGAAGGTCAGGTCGACGGTGTCGATCCAGAACGCCGGCGCGGCATAGTCTTCGCGGCGGATGGCAATGGGTTGCCCTTGGGCGTCACGCTGAAGCAGCATCGAGGGTCTCCAGAAAATTCGAATGGGCCAGTTCGTTGTAGTCGCGAACGGCGGCGATCACGTGGGGGCCGGCCAGCTCGGCGGCCGTATGGGTGCTGCACACGGCCACGGCGCGCATGCCGCCGCGGCGGGCCGCTTCGATGCCGAAGGGCGCGTCTTCGAAGACGATGCAGCGCTCGGGCGCCACGCCGATGCGGCGCGCGGCTTCCAGGAAGATCGCGGGCGTGGGCTTGCCCGAAAAGCCTTCGTCGCCGCCGACGATGGCCAGCGGCAGCGGGTCCATCTTCAGGCGCGACATGGCGAACGCGATGTTGTGCCTGTCGCCGGCCGTGCCCACCGCCACCTTCAGGCCGCGTGCCACCGCGGCCTTGGCGAAGGCGGTGAAGCCCGCCACTTCGGTGAAGTTGTCGTGAAAGAGCTCGCGGTAGATCTCTTCCTTCTCGTGGACCATCGCCTGGCACTCGGCATCGGAGAGCTCGCGTTCGAACAGCTCGCGCATGCTCTCGGTGCCGGTGCGGCCCGTGGTGCGCGCGAGGATCTCGCTCACGTCGAGCTGCACGCCGTGGCGCTGCGCGAAGGTCACCCACGAGCGCGCATGCCAGGGCATGGAGTCGATCATGGTGCCGTCCATGTCGAAGATCAGGGCTTCAACCCTGCCGGTGTTCAGGCTCATCGGTCAGACGCCTTGCTTGAGCGAGGCTTCGATGAACACGTCGAGGTCGCCGTCGAGCACCTTCTGCGTGGCCGAGACTTCGACGTTGGTGCGCAGGTCCTTGATGCGGCTGTTGTCCAGCACGTAGCTGCGGATCTGGTGGCCCCAGCCCACGTCGGTCTTGCTGTCCTCGAGCTTTTGCTGCTCTTCCTGGCGCTTGCGCATCTCGTGGTCGTACAGGCGCGAGCGCAGGCGCTTCCACGCCACGTCGCGGTTGCTGTGCTGGCTTCGGCCGTCCTGGCACTGCACGACGATGCCGGTCGGGATGTGCGTCAGGCGCACGGCCGAGTCGGTCTTGTTGATGTGCTGGCCGCCGGCGCCCGAGGCGCGGAAGGTGTCGGTGCGCACGTCCGAAGGGTTGATCTCGATCTCGATCGAGTCGTCGATTTCGGGGTACACGAAGATCGATGCGAAGCTGGTGTGGCGCCCGCCCGACGAGTCGAACGGCGACTTGCGCACCAGGCGGTGCACGCCGGTCTCGGTGCGCAGCAGGCCGAAGGCGTAGTCGCCCTCGACCTTGATGGTCGCGCCCTTGATGCCGGCGGTGTCGCCGGGCGTTTCGTCTTCGATCTGCGTCTTGAAGCCCTTGCGCTCGGCGTACTTCAGGTACTGGCGCAGCAGCATGCTGGCCCAGTCGCAGGCCTCGGTGCCACCGGCACCGGCCTGGATGTCGACAAAGGCGTTCAGCGGGTCGGCCGGGTTGTTGAACATCCGGCGGAATTCGAGCTGCTTGATGTCGGCTTCGAGCGTGGCGGCGTCATCGGCAATGGCCTGCAGGCCATCGAGGTCGCCGTCTTCCTTCGACATCTCGAAGAGCTCGGTGTTGTCCGACAGCCCGTTGGTGAGCCGGTCGAGCGTGACGACCACGTCGTCGAGCGACTTCTTTTCCTTGCCCAGTTCCTGGGCCTTCTTGGGGTCGTTCCAGACGTTCGGGTCTTCGAGCGATGCGTTGACTGTCCTCAGTCGTTCAGCTTTGGCATCGTAGTCAAAGATACCTCCGTAAATCGACCGTACGAACGCTCAGGTCCGCGAGCATTGCGCCGATTTGGTTGATCTGTTCTGCGTCCATGGGGTGTCCTGACTGTGTGAGGTTGGTGTTCGGGGGAACCCGTCATTTTCTCACGGTCCGCCAACCCGCCAGGCAGCGCCCCTGTATTGCGCCTTCCCTCTCGGGGGGAAGGCGCGGGGACCGAAATCAGAACGCCGGAATCAGCGACCCCTTGAACTGCGTCTCGATGAAGCTGCGCACCTCCGGCGACTGGTAGGCCGCCACGAGGCGCTTGGCCCAGGGCTTGTCCTTGTCGGCGCGGCGCACGGCGATCAGGTTGGCGTAGGGACTCTGGGCCGATTCCTTGATGACGGCGTCCTTGCCGAACGACAGGCCGGCCTTCTCGGCGTAGTCGTTGTTGATGGCCGAAATGGCCAGGTCGTCGAGCGAGCGCGGCAGCTGGGCGGCGTCCAGCGACACCAGCTTGAGCTTCTTGGGGTTGGTCACCACGTCCAGCGGCGTGGCGTTGTTGTTCTTCACGGCCTCGGGCTTGAGGGTGATGAGCTTGGCCTGTTGCAAGAGCAGCAGGGCGCGGTTGCCGTTCGAGGGGTCGTTCTGGATGCCGACCGAGGCGCCGTCGGCCAGCTGGTCGATCGACTTGATCTTGCGTGAGTAGAAGCCCAGCGGCGCGGTGATGGTCAGGCCCACGGGCACGAGGTCGAAGCCGCGCGCCTTGATCTGGTTGTCCAGGAAGGGCTGGTGCTGGAAGGCGTTGGCGTCCAGGTCGCCGGCGGCCAGCGCCGCGTTGGGCAGCTGGTAGTCGTTGAACACCACGACCTGGACGGTCAGGCCGTCCTTGGCGGCGACCCTCTTGACCACCTCGAACACCTGCTCGGCGCTGCCGACGGAAATGCCGACCTTGACGGTGTTCTTGTTGTCCTGCGCAAAGGCGGCGCTGCCGGCGAAAAGGGCGGTGACGAGGGTGGCGAGGGTGGCGAGCACGAGGCCGCGGCGGCGGAAAGTGGAATGCATGGTGGCGCGAAATCGAAGAAATGAAGGCGCCGAATGTGGCATTGCCGCCGCGGATCGGGAACGAACCAATCCTCATATCGATATGGCGTCCACTCGCTCCATGTGGTCTTTCTTATTTGATTTTTCATATAAGTACGAGCCGATTTGTTCGTTCCCTTTCGGCTCGTTTCTTTTCATACTCGGCACCTTTTTGCGAACCTGCGCGATCGCGCCCTTGCGGCCCGCGCCTTCTTTCATGACCTTCCCTTCGCCTGATGCGGCACGCGGCAACGCGGCGCCGGTCATCCGTCTTCAATCGGTGCAGAAGTCGTTTGCCTTGCCCAGTGGCGAGGTGTTCGATGCCGTGCAATCGCTCTCGCTCGAGATCCAGCAGGGCGACGTGTTCGGCCTGATCGGCAAGAGCGGCGCCGGCAAGTCGACGCTGCTGCGCCTCATCAACCTGCTGGAGCGGCCCGACGCGGGCCAGGTGTTCGTCGGCGGGCGCGACCTCACGACGCTGTCGCGCCGCGAGCTGCGCGACACGCGCCAGAACATCGGCATGATCTTCCAGCAGTTCAACCTGCTGCAGAACGCCACCGTGTTCGACAACGTGGCCTTCCCGCTGAAGATCCACGGCCGCCACTCCAAGGCCGAGATCAACGAACGGGTGCGCGAGTGCCTCGACCTCGTCGGCCTGGCCGAGAAGATCGACACCTACCCGGCCCAGCTCTCGGGCGGCCAGAAGCAGCGCGTGGCCATCGCGCGCGCGCTGGCGCCGCGCCCGCAGGTGCTGCTGTGCGACGAGCCCACCTCGGCGCTCGACACCGAAACCACTCGCGCGCTGCTCGAGACGCTGCGCGACATCAACCAGAAGATCGGCGTGACCATCGTGATCGTCACGCACGAGCTGTCGGTGGTCGAGGTGCTGTGCCGCAACGTGGCCATCCTCGAAAAGGGCCGCCTCATCGAGCAGTTCGCCGTCGATGCGCCGAGCGAGGAACGCAAGACCGCGCTCGGCCGCGAGATCGACGAACTGGTGCGCCGCCGCGAACGCGAGGCGCGTGAACCCGTGGCGCCGCGCGTGGCGACCGCACAGCGCAACGCGCAGGAGCTGGCCTATGTTTGAGAACATCACCCCCATCCTTCCCGAGCTGTGGACGGCCACGGGCCAGACCTTTTTGATGCTGGCCATCGGCCTGTCGGCGGCGGTGCTCATCGGCGGACCGCTGGGCATCCTGCTGTTCCTGCTGGGCCCGGGCCAGTCGCTCGAGAACAAGCCGGCGTTCCACGTCCTCAACTGGATCGTGAACACAGTGCGTTCCTTCCCGTTCATCATCCTGCTGGTGGCGCTGGTGCCGTTCACGCGGATCATCGCGGGCACCTCCATCGGCCCGCTCGCGGCCGCGGTGCCGCTGTCGTTCGCGGCCATTCCGTACTTCGCGCGGCTGGTCGACCAGTGCCTGCGCGAGGTGCCGCGCGGCGTGATCGAGGCGGCGCATGCCATGGGCGCCTCGGAGCTGCAGATCGTCTGGCGCGTGCTGATCGTCGAGGCGCGCTCGGGCTTGGTGCTCGCGCTCACCGTGCTGGCCGTGAGCTTCCTGTCGTACTCGGCGATTGCCGGCGTGGTGGGCGGCGGCGGCATCGGCGACCTGGCGATCCGCTACGGCTACTACCGCTTCCAGACCGACGTGATGGTGCTCACCGTGGCGCTGCTCGTGGTGCTGGTGCAGATCCTGCAGTTCGTGGGCAACACCACGGCGCGCCGGCTCGACAAGCGTTGATGTCCCTTTCTCCTTTTTCTTCTCTCATCTTTCAGTTCATTCCATGAAAACCGCACTGCTGCGCCGTTCCGTCCTCGCCGTTTCCCTCGTCGCGCTGTCGCTCGGCGGCCTCTCGCTGTCGGCGCAGGCGCAGGACGCCAAGAAGAACCTCGTGATCGGCGGCACCGCCGGCTCCAACGCCGACCAGCTCAAGGCCGGCATCATTCCGATCCTCGAGAAGAAGGGCTACAAGGTGAAGCTGGTCGAGTTCAACGACTACGTGCAGCCCAACCTCGCGCTGGCCCAGGGCTCGCTCGACGCCAATTTCTTCCAGCATCGGGTCTACCTGCAGAAGTTCTCGGCCGACCAGAAGCTCGACCTCGCCGAGCTGGTGCAGGGCCCGATCGCGCCCATGGGCGTGTACTCGACCAAGCGCAAGACGCTGGCCGACGTGAAGGAAGGCGACCGCGTGACGCTGCCGAACGACCCGAGCAACCTGGCGCGCGCGCTGGTGCTGCTGGAGCAGAACAAGCTGGTCACGATCAAGGCCGGCATCGATCCGCTGCGCGCGTCCGAGAAGGACGTGGCCGAGAACCCGAAGAAGCTCAAGTTCATTCCGCTCGAGGCCGCGCAGCTGCCGCGTTCGCTGGGCGACACCGAGTACGCCATCGTCAACGGCAACTTCGCGATCTCGTCGGGCCTGAAGCTCACCGAGGCCGTGGTGCTCGAGAAGACGCCCGACTACTACCTGAATGTGGTCGCCGTGAAGAGCGCCGACAAGAACGCCGCCTGGGCCAAGGACATCGCCGACGCCTACCGCTCGAAGGAATTCAAGACGGTGGTCGACAGCAAGTTCCAGGGCTACGCCAAGCCCAGCTTCCTGCAGTAATCGATCAGGCTTCAGCGAAGGACGCCCCATGCCCGTGCTCGCCGTATTCGATGGCCAGGCCAATTGGCGCGACACGCACGTGTGCGACGGCTGGATCAGCGACCACCTCGCGCGCCACGGCGTGCGCTGGGGGCGCGGCGAGGCCGACGGCCAGCGCGTGCTCGACAGCGCGGGGCTGTTCTACCTGCCGACGGCGCAGGGGTATCTGGGGTTGCTGGTCGAAGGCGGGGAATGGGTCGCCATGCCCGCCGATACGCCGCATTTCTTCGATGCGGGCGAAGCAGCTTCGCTCGACGGGCTGCCTGTCGCGTTGCCGCGCTTCGAGGCCTTTGTCGAAGAGGTGCTCGCGATGACGGGCAACGACGCGAGCGACGAGTAAGTCAGCGCGGGCCTGCGCGGCCCGTCGCCTCCCAGGCGTCGGTCAGGCCGGCGCCGTCGTCGGGCTCGGGCGCGCCGAACGCGACGGCCCTTGCGTGTAGCGGTCCATCGCCAACCCGTCCGTGCGGATCTCCGGCCGCTGGCCCGTCACCAGGTCCGAGATCAGCTTGCCCGAGCCGCAGGCCATGGTCCAGCCCAGCGTGCCGTGGCCCGTGTTCAGGAACAGGTTGGGGTAGCGCGTGGCGCCGACGATGGGCGTGCTGTCGGGCGTCATGGGGCGCAGGCCGGTCCAGAAGCTGGCGTTGGGCAGGTCGCCGCCCGGGAACAAGTCGCTCACGACCTTCTCGAGCGTGGCGCGACGCGCCGGGTTCAGGCGCAGGTCGAAGCCGCCGAGCTCGGCCATGCCGCCCACGCGGATGCGGTTGTCGAAGCGCGTGACGGCCACCTTGTAGGTTTCGTCGAGCACGGTCGATTGCGGCGCGAGCGATTCGTCGAGCAGCGGCACCGTGAGCGAATAGCCCTTGACCGGGTACACCGGAATGTCCAGCCCCAGCGAGGCGATGGCGGCGCGCGAGTAGCTGCCGAAGGCCATCACGTAGCGGTCGGCCGTGAGGATCTTGCCGGCACGCGTGCGCACGCCGGTGATGCGGCCGCCGTCGGTCTCCAGGCCGTCGATGGTCTGGCTGAAGCGGAAGTCCACGCCCAGGCCGTGCGCGATCTCGGCGAGGCCGCGCGTGAACAGGTGACAGTCGCCGGTTTCGTCGTTGGGCAGGCGCAGGCCGCCCGTGAGGCGCTCGCGCGCGCCGGCCAGGCCGGGTTCGACGCGCGCCAGGGCGTCGCGGTCGAGCAGTTCATAGGGCACGCCGCATTCCTCGAGCACGGCGATGTCGCGCTGCACCGCGTCGAGCTGCGCCTGCGTGCGGAACAGCTGCAGCGTGCCGCCGGTGCGGTGCTCGTACTGCAGGCCGGTGTCGGCGCGCAGTTGCTGCAGGCAGCCGCGGCTGTATTCGGCCACGCGCATCATGCGTTCCTTGTTCACGGCGTAGCGCTCGGGCGAGCAGTTGCGCAGCATGGCGGCCATCCAGCGCAGCTGGAACAGCGTGCCGTCGGGGCGGATCGACAGCGGCGCGTGCTTCTGGAACATCCACTTGATCGCCTTCAGCGGAATGCCGGGCGCGGCCCACGGCGTCGAGTAGCCGGGCGACACCTGGCCGGCGTTGCCGAAGCTCGTTTCCTCGGCCGGGCCGGCCTGCCGGTCGAGCAAGGTGACTTCGGCGCCGGAGCGCGCGAGGTAGTACGCCGTGGTGGTGCCGATCACGCCGCCGCCGAGAACGATGACTTTCATGGTGTATCCGCTGATCTGAATGGAATGATGTGAATCTAAAGTGCACAATGCAGTGGATTCCATTGTTTTTATGTCTTTGGCCGTGAAAATCGCTGCCGAAAACCGTCCAAGGCCCCGCGCGGAGTGAAATGCCCGAACTCGACCGAATCGACCGCAAGATCCTCGACCTGCTGCAGCGCCAGGGCCGCATTTCCATGACCGAACTGGCCGAGCGCATCGGCCTGTCGGCCTCGCCCTGCGCCGAGCGCGTCAAGCGCATGGAGCGCGACGGCGTCATCACCGGCTACCACGCGCACGTGTCGCCCGAGGCGCTGGGCAAGACGCTGCTGGTGTTCGTGGAGATCAAGCTCTCGGCCAAGTCGGGCGACGTGTTCGACAAGGTCAAGCAGGAACTGCTGCACATGCCCGAGGTGCTCGAATGCCACCTGGTGTCGGGCAGCTTCGACTACCTCGTGAAGGCGCGCCTGAGCGGCATGAGCGAGTACCGGCACCTGCTGGGCGACATCCTGAAGAAGCTGCCGGTGGCGGCCGAGTCGCACAGCTACGTGGTGATGGAAGAGATCAAGGAAACGCTGATGCTGGCGGTGGACCGGTGAGCGCCGCCGTCATCGTCATCCGGCCTTGGCGCCTGGCGGACTTCGACGCGGTGAAGGCCATCCTCGACGACACCTTCGCGAGCACCTGGCTGCCGCAGCTCACGCCCGAGGCCGCCAAGGCCTATGCCGACAGCGGCGAGCCCGTGGGCTACATCGACGAGAGCGGCCCGGCCTTCTTCGTGGCGGAACTCGAGGGCGAGGTGGTCGGCATGGTGCACTGGGAGCACGACTTCGTGCAGGCCCTGCACGTGCCCGCCGCGCACCAGCGCAAGGGCATCGCCCGTGCGCTCATGGCCTTTGCCGAAGCCGGCATGCGCGCCGACGGCGTGGCGCAGGCGCGGCTCGAGACCGACACCTTCAACACGCAGAGCCAGGGCCTGTACCTTGCGCTCGGCTACCGAGAGGCCGGCCGCTACCCCGACCTCGAATGGCACAGCGGATTCACGACCATCCTGTATGTGAAAGACTTGGCCTGAGCATTCTTTCCACCCCTTCAAGGACATCGGCATGACCCTCTCGATCCGCCGCGACGGCACCACCGGCACGCGCCACATCCTCAAGATCCGCAACCACGAGATCCCCGTCGATGCATCGCCCGCTGGCGGCGGCAGCGACGGCGGTGCCGAACCGCATGACCTGTACGACGCGTCGCTGGCGGCCTGCAAGGCGCTCACGGTGCTGCTCTACGCGCGCCGCAAGGGCATTCCGGTGGAAGACATCGAGGTCGTGGTCGATCGCGACGACAGCGAGGAGCGCAAGGGCATCTACCGCCTGAAGTCGGGCCTGCGCCTGACGGGCGATCTGAGCGAGGCGCAGCGCGATGAGCTGCTGCGCGTGGCGGGCAAGTGCCCCGTGCACAAGCTGATGACCGAGGTCAAGACCGAGATCGAAACCGGCTGGGCCGACTGAACGCGCTGCGTTCCTACTTCGCCGCTTCGGCCTGCTTGCGCGCCGCCGCCACGCGCTTGGCATAGCGGTCGCCCCAATCGGCCAGCGGCCCCAGCGCGGCGTTGAGCGTGGCGCCGAGCGAGGTCTCGGAGTACTCGACGCGCGGCGGCACTTCGTGGAACACCTCGCGGTGCACGAGGCCGTCGGTTTCCATCTCGCGCAGCTGCTGGATCAGCATCTTCTCGCTGACCTCGGGCAGCAGCCGCTTCAGCTCGCCGAAGCGGTAGGGCTGCAGGTGCAGCTCCCACAGGATGACGGCTTTCCACTTGCCGCCGATGACCTCGAACGCGGGGCCGATGCCGCAGTTGTAGGGCTTCTTCGCTGCCATCTCTTGCTCCTTGCGATTCCAATACTTCCCATTTGGTAAGTACCTTACTTTATCGTAGGTACTTGACCATATGGAAGTGCAATTTCTACCATGCAGGCGTCATCAACCACTGCATCGGATTGCCATGAGCAACACCAACAAGGAAGTTTCGGTTCTGGGCCTGGGCGCCATGGGCGTCGTCATCGCGCGGCTCTTTCTCGACCAGGGCTACAAGGTCACGCTGTGGAACCGCACGGCCGACAAGGCCGACGCGCTGGTCGCCCGCGGCGCCGTGCTGGCGCGCAGCGCGGCCGAGGCCTTGCGCGCGAGCCGCATGGCCGTGATGTGCGTGTACGACTACCGCGCCGCCGACGCGATCTTCGCGATGGACGGCGTGGCCGCCGCCATGGACGGCCGCCTGCTCGCGCAGCTCACCACCGGCAGCCCGAAGGACGCGCGCGAGGCGGAGGCCTGGGCGCACCGCCACGGCGCCGCCTACCTCGAAGGCGCGATCCAGGCCGCGCCGGACCAGATGGGCCGGCCCGACACGCCGCTGCTGGTGTCGGGTGCGCGGGCCGTGTTCGCCGAGGCCGAACCCTTGCTGAAGGTGCTGGCCGGCGGCATCGTCTACCTCGGCGAGAAGGCCAGCGCGGCCGCGGCCATGGACCTGGCCACGCTGTCCAGCATCTACGGCACGATGCTCGGCTTCCTGCACGGCGCGCGCATCGCCGAGCACGAAGGCTTCGACGTGGCCGAGTACGGCCGCATCGTGGCCGGCATCATGCCGACCTTCGCGGGCTTTCTCCAGCACGAGGGCGCGGTCATCCAGTCGGGCGACTTCGCGATCACGCAGAGCCCGATGCGCATCTCGGTCGAGGCCACGCAGCGCATCCTGCAGACCGCGCAGGAGGCGGGCATCAACACCGAGTTCCCGGCCTTTGCCGCGGGCCTGTTCCAGCGCGCCGATGCGGCGGGGCTCGGCGGCGAGGAACTGGCGGCGCTGATCAAGCTGCTGCGCAAGTAAGGATCAGGCCCAGCGCATCGACTGGATCGCGCGCACCACCTCGGCTTCGCGCTCCATGAAGAAGTCGGTGTGGTTGCAGTGGTCCAGCGTGAGCCGGTGCGAGGTCTGCAGCGCGGTGGCCAGACGGTCGGCGTCGGCGCGGCGCACGCGGCGGAAGATGCGCAGGAAGTCGGCGGCGTCCTGGCCGGTCTGCGCGCCCAGCGGTCGTTCGAGCCAGGGGAAGAGGTCGCGCTGGTCGAACGGCAGCGCGGTCACCACCAGCGCCGGCGCGCGCACCGGCCGGTAGTCGGGCGAGAAGCGGTGGGCCGCGGTGTCCATCGCGGTCTCCACGGCGTCGGGCGTGTTGGGCCGCACGCTGCCGTCGGCCTGCACCTCGAGCGCGTCGCGCAGGTTGGCTTCGAGCGCCGGCCACCAGTTCTTGGACTTGCGCCGCAGGTACGCGACGGCTGCTTTCATCGAACGGCCGTCCTCGGGCGTGGGCGCGGGCTCGTCGAGCCGGCGATTCAGCGGCGGGTCTTCGCCGCCGGTGTCGGCGTCCTTCGTGTAGTCGAAGGTGGTATCGAGGTACACCAGGCCGCGCACCCGCTCGGGAAAGCGGCCCGCGAAGCGCGTGAGTTCGTTGCCGGCAATCGAATGGCCGCCGAGCACCACGCGCGTGAGGCCGAGCGCATCGCACAGCGCGGCCAGGTCGTCGACCAGCGTGTCTACCTCGTAGTGCTGCGTGGCGCTCTTCACCGGCAGCGGCTTGTCCGACAGGCCGTAGCCGCGCCGGCTCACGGCGAGCACGCGCGAGGCGGCGCCGGCCGCGACCAGCGCGGGCGCCAGGCTGTCGAAGCAGCGCGCGTTGCCGCCCAGGCCGGCGAGCAGCACGAGCACGGGACCGCCGTCGTCGCTGCGCTGCCAGTCGCGCACCTGCAGCGAGACCTCGGGCGTGGTCGACACTTTCACGCGGCGGTCGGTGGCCGCCACGGGAAGGTCGTTGCCGATGGGGGCGGGGCCGGCGTTGCCACCACCGCCGCCGCCGCAAGCGGCCAGCCCGGCCGCGCTGCCCAGGAGCACGGCGCGCAGCAGGTCGCGGCGCTGGAAGTGAAGTGGGTTCGCCCAGTGCGGGCGGACCGTGGAAAGACAGGGGCGAGGCACGTCGGGGCTCCAGGCAGGAAGAAGAAAACAGGAGCCTTGCAGTGTGGGCACGCCGCCTGAAGAAGCCCTGCAGCCTTCATGAAGGCTTCCTGAAGCGCAACGACGGGGTGTGGCAGATACTTCGGCCACTTCCCGGAACCGGGCTTGTTCGCTTGGAATCCTTCCCATGAATCTTTTGCTTGTTGAGGACGACCTTGATCTTGGCAACGGCGTGCGCATTGCGCTCGCCAACCAGGGCCTGGACGTGGTGCGGGTCCGCCGGCTCGACGACGCCTTGCGCACCCTCGACAACGGCGCCTTCGACATGGTGCTGCTCGACCTCGGCCTGCCCGACGGCGACGGGCTCGACCTGCTGCTGCGCCTGCGCCGCACCCGCCAGATATTGCCGGTGCTGGTGCTGAGCGCGCGCGATGCGCTCAACGACCGCCTGCGCAGCCTGGACGACGGCGCCGACGACTACCTCGTGAAGCCCTTCGCGCTGGCCGAGTTGCTGTCGCGCGTGCGGGCCCTGGCGCGCCGCAGCTACGGCTTCAACGACGAGACCATCCGCATGCGCGGCCTGGCGTTGCACGAGCCCACGCGCGGCGTGATCGTCGATGGCGAGCCGGTGGAGCTGTCGCGCTGCGAGTTCGACCTGCTGGCGCTCCTGCTCAAGCGCACCGGCCGCGTGGTCACGCGCCGCGTGATGGAAGAGCAGGTGCTGCCCGGCGGCCAGGCCAACGGCAGCAACTCGCTCGAGGTGCACATCTCCAACCTGCGCAAGAAGATCGGGCAGGGCTACATCC
The DNA here is from genome assembly GCF_059423965.1 of Variovorax sp. GW458-11-26-14-LB1. Classification (NCBI taxonomy): domain Bacteria; kingdom Pseudomonadati; phylum Pseudomonadota; class Betaproteobacteria; order Burkholderiales; family Comamonadaceae; genus Variovorax; species Variovorax sp. GW458-11-26-14-LB1. The sequence continues at coordinate 3,152 of NZ_JBWKYW010000029.1, read as the reverse complement.
GCACGGTGCGCGGCATCGGCTATGTGATCGACACCCAGTCGCTGGTGCGGAGCCCGTCGAAATGATGCGCCAGCTGGCGCGCGGCTGGAAGAACTGGAACCAGCCATCCCTGATGCGCCGCCTGCTGGTGGCGCAGATGGCCGTGGTCGCGCTGCTGTGGACCTCGGCCGTGGGGCTGCTGCTGTACGACTCGTACAAGGACCCGGGGCTGCTCCGGTTCACCAGCATCTTCAAGGCGGCGATCTCCATCGCGCAGAAGCTGGAGGACCAACCCGAGCGGCAACGAGAGGCGCTCGAGGCCTTCGACGCCGCGCTCATCGAGGCGCTCAGCGATGGCGACGAAACCACGGAAGCCCTGGCGGTCATGCAGGTGTGGCAGCACGGCAAGCTGATCTACAACTCGCGCGCCGGTGTGCCCGTGCTGCTGAACTCGGTGCCCGACCGCAACGAGACCGTGGTCGCGGGCGGCCGCGAGTGGCGCGCGCGCACGATGGCCTCGCCCATCGCCGACACCCGCGTGGTGCTGGCCGAGCCCAGCGTGTGGCGGCTGGCCGTCACCGTGCTGTCGCGGGGCTACTACCTGCTGCCGCTGGTGATCAGCCTGCCGTTCCTGGTCTTTCCCGCCTGGCTGTCGGTGCGGCTGGCGCTGCGTCCGTGGCGCCAGGTGAGCCGCGAGACCGCCGAGCGCGGTCCCGACGACCTGACGCCGCTGTCGTACACGCCGCCACACAAGGAGCTCAAGCCGATGGTGCAGAGCATCAACAGCCTGCTGCTGCGGGTGCGCGACAGCACCACGCGCGAGCGCAGCCTGATCGCCGACGCGGCGCACGAGCTGCGCACGCCGCTGGCGGCCATGCGCGTGAACGTCGAGGCGCTGAAGGAGCAGAGCAGCGACGAGGGCCAGCGCGAGCTCATGGCCAACCTGCTGCGCAGCAATGACCGCGCGGCGCGGCTGGTGGGGCAGCTGCTGCAGCTCATGCGCAGCGACGCGGTGGCCACCAACGCGCTGCCCGTGATGCTGTCGCTCGACGGGCTGGTGCAGGACCGGCTGGCCATGATCGAGGGCCTGGCGCGTGCGCGCGGCGTGGAGCTCGAACTGGTGTGCGACGACGCCGTGCCGGTGCTCGGCGAGCGCGAAAGCCTGGTCTCGATGATCGACAACCTGATCGACAACGCGATCAAGTACAGCCCCTGCGGCGCCACCGTGACGGTGCACGTGGCGCGCGAGGGCGCACGGGCGCTGCTGACCGTGGCCGACACGGGCCCAGGCATTCCGCCCGCGCTGCGCGAGCGCGTGTTCGACCGCTTCTTCCGCAACCCCGACCAGACGCAAAGCGGCAGTGGGCTGGGCCTGGCGATCGTCAAGTCGGTGGTCGACCGGCACGGTGGCGATGCGGTGCTGGGCGAGGCCCCGGGCGGCGGCCTGCTGGCCACGGTGCGGCTGCCGCTGGCGCAGGCCGATGTGCCGCAGCCCTTGCTCGTCGGCGCCTGAGCCGGGGGGCAAAGGCCCCGGCCGGGCCTGTTTCGGGGTAAGGATTTACACTAGCCGGCTCCCCCGGCGCTCGTCTACAGGACACTTTCACCAATGAAGTGGGTCATTCTTGCCATCTTCGTGCTCAGCGCACTCTACGTTCACTTCCGTGGCCAGGTCCGGCACAAGTTCTTCAGACAGCTCTCTGATCACTCGACCTTCCTGGCGCCGCTGAACGTCTTCATGTACCTTTTCTCGAAGGTGCCCGGTACGCCGTACCTGTCGCCCGCGCAGTTCCCCGAGATGCGCATCCTCGAGGAAAACTGGGAAGTCATTCGCGAAGAAGCGCTGGCCATGCGCAACGGCGGCAGCATCAAGGCCTCGAGCCAGTTCAACGACGTGGGCTTCAACTCCTTCTTCAAGAGCGGCTGGAAGCGCTTCTACCTGAAGTGGTACGACGAGGCGCACCCCTCGGCCGCCGTGCTGTGCCCGCGCACCACCGAGTTGCTCAAGGGCATCGGCACCATCAAGGCCGCGATGTTCGCCGAGCTGCCCCCGGGCAGCCGCCTCGTGCGCCACCGCGACCCGTTCGCCGGTTCGCTGCGTTATCACCTGGGCCTGTGGACGCCGGGCGTCGAAGGCTGCTACATCGACGTGGACGGCCAGCGCTACCACTGGCGCGACGGCGAGGCCGTGGTGTTCGACGAGACCTACATCCACTACGCCGAGAACACCACCGACCACGACCGCGTGATCCTGTTCTGCGACATCGAGCGTCCGCTGAAGTACCGCTGGGCCAGCGCCGTGAACCGCTGGTTCGCCAAGAACCTGCTGGCCGCCGCCGCCTCGCCCAACGACGCGGGCGACAAGACGGGCGGGCTGAACCGCGCCTTCAAGTACATCTACCAGATCCGCGTGGTCGGCAAGCGGCTGAAGGCCTGGGACAAGCGCGCGTACTACCTGGTCAAGTGGACGATCTTCGGCGGCCTCGCCCTCTGGATCTTCTGGTAACCGACGGCGCTCACGCCTCGGCCAGCACCAAGCGGGCACGCGGCGCGCGACGCCAGCACACGAGGCCCGCCAGCAGCACACCGCCGAGCACGTCGAGCAGCACGTGCTGGCGCGTGGCCAGCGTCGAGTAGACGATTCCCGCGGCCCACAGCACGTTCACCCATTGCGTCCACGCGGGCGCCTGCACGCTGCGCAGCTGGCGGCCGAGCCACACGGCCGCGAACACGGCGAAGGCCACATGCAGCGACGGGAAGGCATTGCCGCCCGCATCGGCGCTCTTGAGGAACTGCAGCGCCGGGTACTGCGACCAGTCGATCGCGAAGCTCGGCACCACCGTCGGAAAACACCAGAAAACCGCCAGCCCGATGGCCGCCATGAGCGCGGCGCCACGCGCGCAGGCCCACAGCTCGGCCTTGTTTTTCGTGAAGGCCGGCGCGAGCGAGATATAGAACCACAGCGAGCTGTACAGCAGCATCGCGTCGTCGCTCACCTCCACCCAGTGGTCGATGGCGGTGAGCGGCATCACCGTGGGCACCGAGGGCGGGTGGTGCATCACCCAGAAGTACAGGACGAAGAAGCCCGAGATGCCGAGCGTGGTGCCGATCATCTTCACGACCCACAGCGTGGCGAAGCGCTGCCCCAGCGCCAGGTGCCAGGGTGTGACGGGGAG